>CBFGIY010000042.1:0-20670 GCA_965648935.1 Caldifarciminota bacterium | reverse complement strand
GCCGGCCGCGAGACCGCGCACGAGTGCGCCGGACGCGTCGTAAACCGCGAGCTTTACCGCTGATGCCGCGGGCAGAGCGAAGCTGACCACGGCGCGTCCCGCGGTCGGGTTCGGCCTGATGCCCGTGATGGCGACCGCTGATGGTGGCGCGGGCTCGGCGATCGCAACAGCGACGACGGTCACGCGGCCGCGGGCGGTGTCGTTGGCCGGGTTCTCGTCGCCGTCGAGCTCGGTCCAGCCAAGAACGCGGTAAGTGCCGGGCGTCTGCGGGTCCCAGGAATCGAAAGTCACGTCAGAGGTGGCGCCGGCAGGAAGGACGATCTCGGTCTCTGAACGGTAGCCGTCGTCGATTTCGAATACAGCTCGGAACGCTTCGGTTTCTGTCCCGTAGTTCTTGACGCGGAGCGTCGGCCGGACCGCGCGGCCGACCCGGACCGTGTCGGGCGGTTCGACGATTGCGATCGCGCCGACGTCGCGCAGGCCGGGCGAGCCGCCGCGCACGAGCACGGTGCCGGCGAGGGTGTCGTTGGCCGGGTTCTCGTCGCCGTCGAGCTCGGTCCAGCCGCGTTTGGCGAACGAACCGGTGCGCGTGGCCTGCCAGTCGTCGAACACGACATCGGTGGACGCGCCGGCCGGGAGGACGATGCTGGCTTCATTCGAGTACCCGTCGCCGATTTCGAAGCGCACGCGGAACACCTCGGTCTCCGTGCCGAAGTTCCTGACGCGCAGAGTCGGGCGCAGCACGGTGCCGGAGTCGACGGTGTCGGGCGGGACGACGATGGCGACCGCGCCGACGTCGCGCAGGCCGGGCGAGCCGCCGCGCACGAGCACGGTGCCGGCGAGGGTGTCGTTGGCCGGGTTCTGGTCGCCGTCGAGCGCGGTCCAGCCGCGCTTGGCGAACGAGCCGGTCTGGGCGGCCTGCCACGGCTGGAAGGTGACGTCGGTGGTAGCGCCCGGTCCGAGCACGATGTCGGTTTCATCGAAGTAGCCGTCGTCGATCGCGAAGCGCACCGTGAAGTTCTCGGTCTGGGTGCCGAAGTTCTTCACGCGCAGGGTCGGCTGGACCACGGTGCCGGAGTCGACGGTGTCGGGCGGGACGACGATGGCGACCGCGCCGACGTCGCGCGTCTGCGACGGGGCCACGACCACGGTCAGGCCGAACTGCGAGTCGTTGGCCGGGTTCTCGTCGGTGAGCAGGGCGGTGAACGCTTCAAGGCGCAGGGTCTCGGCCGGCGCGGCAAACCAGAGCGCGAAGTCGACATCGACTTCGTCGTTCGGCTCCACGGCGACGAGGGCGGAGTCGGCATAGACGCGCTCGAAAGAAGTGACTGCGGGATCGCCGGGTGAGCCAGACCGGTCGGCGATGGCCGACTTGGCGAAGCCGCCGGCGGCCAGCATCCCGGTTCGTCGGTAGATGCGGAAGTGCACCGGCGTTTCGACCGGCAGGGAGGCGAAGTTGCGTACGGTCACGCGCGGGATGACCGCCGAGCCCGAGTCGACGCGCGAGCCCGGCGCGATGATCGCCGTCACGCCGACGTCGTCACCCGGCCCGCTGCCGCGTATCGCGAAGCTGACGCCGAGGGTGTCGTTGGCCGGGTTCTGGTCGCCCACCAGCAGGGTCTGGCACTTGGCGCGCCAGTTGCCAGGCCGGTCGGCGAGGAAGCCGGGGAAGACGACTCGAGTGGATTCGCCTGGTTCGAGATTGTCGGTCCACATCGTCTGGTTGTAGAAGGGCTCGATGACGAACTTGCTCTCGAACGTCGCCGGGAAACTGCCGAAGTTGTACACCGTGGCTTCGGGTTGGACCACGGTGCCGGAGTCGATGAGCCCGGCCGGCGCGACTATCGCGGTCGGGCCGACGTCGTCGGACGTCACGCGCACCTGGCCGCGGGCCGTGTCGTTTGCAGGGTTCTGGTCGCCGGACAGCTCTGTCCAGCAGGTGACCGGCCAGGTGCCGCCGCGCGGGGCGAACCAGTCGGCGAACGAAACAATGGTGCTGTCGCCGGGGGAGAGGATGACCCGGACGACATCGGAATAGCCGTCGCCGATCGTCAGTCTGGTGTCGAAGCTCACCTGGGTCGAGCCGTTGTTGAAAACCACGGCCAGCGGGCGGACCCTGGTGCCGAGTGGCACGTCGCCGAACGGGGCGATGATGCGCCGCACGCCGGCGTCGCGCAGGTCCACCGTGACCGTGCGGCTGATGAAGTTGTTGGCGGGGTTGACGTCGCCGTCCAGCGCCACCGAGCACCGGGCCGCGAGCGCGCCGCCTTCAAGGGCGATCCAGTCGCGGAATGCGATGTCTGCCGAGTCGCCCGGCGCGAGCCGGTTCACGGCCACGAAGGTATCCCGGTACTGAGTCCCGATGCGCAGGAAAGCGCGGTAGAGCACCGCGGAGTTGCCGAGGTTCTTGACCTGGGCCCGCGGCCTGACGGTGTCGCCGAAGCGCACGGTTGAGCCCGGTTCGTAGAGCCGCGACAGCGTGAGGTCGAGTCTTGAGTAGAACAGACGGGTCAGCACCATGCTGGTCCAGTCAGGCAGGGTGCCGCGCTGGGCCTGGCCGGCCACAATGATGGTCGAGGAGTCCTTCACGGCCACCGCGGCTCCGTAGGCCTCCAGGTTCTGGGGCGAGTTCCAGGTCCAGGTCCAGAGCGTGTCTTTGGGCAGGACGTTGTTTGCGGAATAGCCGACCACGGCGAGGTCCAGACCGCGCCGGCCGGTGACGACGACACGGCCCTGGCGGTAGGCGATGGCGAAGCCGACATCGTCGCTCGGGCCGCCAAACAGCGCGCCGGCCGCACCCCAGCGGTAGCTCAGATCCGGCCCGAACTTGAAGGTCACCATCTCGTCGTTGAGCGGGCCGGGATAGGCCAGCATCCCGGTGACGTAGATGTTCTGCGGGGTCGAGTCGTCCAGCACCAGCGCGGCGGCGAAGTCGTCGCCGTCCTCGCTCCCGACATTGATGCTGCGCCAGTTCAGCAGGATTCCCGCGCCATCGTAGCGCTGTACGCTGAAGTTGTAGGCCTGGTCGCTTGCCCCGGTTTCAAAGTAGTCGAACCCGGCGACGTAGACATCTCCGGTCTGGGCGACAGCGACGTCAAAGCCGGCATCGTCGTCGTGGTAGATGGTTGTCGGGTTATGATACGTGACATTCCACTGGCGTGTGCCGTCGGCCGAGAACCGCATCGTCCACGTCTCAAGCTCGAGTTCGTTGACATAGTCAAGGCCGAAACCCGTGACGACGATGTCGCCGTTGGGGGCGAACGCGAGGGCTGTGGCGCAGTTGTCCCACGAGTTGAAGTCGTCGTAGAAGCCCGGGTGGAAGTCGCGCACGCCGCGCACCGCGCGGAACGCGGTCGAGTCAAGGATGTAGGAACGGGTCCAGACCGTGTCGCCGTTGGCCGGGTCGACTTTCATCAGCAGGAAGCCCGTGGGCAGCGCGGTATTGCGGTTCTCTGTCCCGCACATGTAGAGGAAGCCGTCGGGCCCGAAGGCCATGTCGTATGCGGCGTCGTCGCCCGGCCACATCGTCTTGCGTCCCCAGACCTGTTGCCCGGCAGGGCTGTACTTCAGGTAGCTGATGTCGTAACCGCGGGGCGCGGTATTGCGCGTCAGGCCGGTAACGTAGACGAAGCCCGCCGCGTCGACGGCGATCGCGTGGGCCATATCGTCCTGGCTGCCGGTGTTGCCGCCGTAGGACATGCTCCAGAGGAACTGGCCCGAGTCGGTGTACTTGGCCGTGAGCATGTTCGTCACGCCGGGCCACGTGTCGTTCTCGCCCGCGCCGCAGACGTATATGAAACCGCCGATTGTGTCGTGATGCACCGCGGCAGCCTGGTTGAACTGGTTCGCGCCCGGGCCGCTATACAGCCGCAGCCAGAGCGAATCCACTGCGCCGGCGAGAGTTACGGCCGGAACGAGCGCCAGCAACAGCAATGACCTCGAGTGTCGCATCGAACCTCCTTAGCACGTTATGGTCAGAACCTCGCACCGTGGCCAAACCGCGCCGGACCGGGGCAGGCCATCAAAGCATAGCTTGTGCGGCGATGGGTGTCAAACCGGCGGCTCGACGAGCTCCGAAGAAGGACATTGACTTGTCGGCCGGCGGGCATAGTATTCACGTTGTCGCGGCAGTCCGTCTGCCGAAGTGGCAGGTACAGGAGCATACAATCATCCGTCAGGTCCGGCCGCGGAGCGGTCGGCCGGCAGTTGACGGCCAGACAAGAAAGGAGTCTGCATGAGCATCAGCCCGATTTTCTGGATCGCGCCGGCCGGCGCGATCGTCGCGTTGCTGTTTGCCCTTCTGACGGCATTGAGCAACCTGAAACGGAGCGAGGGCACCGAGCCGATGAAGGAAGTGGCCAGGGCCGTCCGCATCGGCGCGATGGCCTATCTGAAGCAGCAGTACAAGGGCGTGAGCCTGTTCTTCGCAGTGGTGTTCGTGTTGCTGTGCGTGCTGGCCATCTTCGGGCTTCAAACCTGGTTCGTGCCGTTCGCTTTCCTCACCGGCGGGTTCTTCTCGGGTCTGTCCGGTTTCATAGGAATGTCCATCGGCGTGCGTTCGAGCGCCCGGACCACCTGGGCCGCCAAGCAGAGCCTGAACTCTGGACTGCGCGTGGCTTTCTCTTCCGGGCTGGTGATGGGGCTGACCGTGGTTGGCCTCGGACTCATTGACCTTTCGGTCTGGTACGTAATCCTGAACGCGGTCTACGCCAACCTGCCCACCGCGGAGCGTCTGACTGCGATAACCTCAGCGATGCTGGCGTTCGGCATCGGGGCGTCTTCGCAGGCGCTGTTCGCCAGGGTCGGCGGCGGCATTTTCACCAAGGCGGCCGACGTCGGTGCCGACCTGGTCGGCAAGGTCGAGGCCGGGATACCCGAGGACGACCCGCGCAATCCCGCGGTTATTGCCGACAACGTCGGTGATTGCGTCGGCGACATCGCCGGCATGGGCGCAGACCTCTACGAGTCCTACGTCGGTTCGATGGTCGCGACGATGGCTTTGTCGATCGCCGCGTTCGCCGGGTCGGGTTTTGAGGTCAACGGCGTGCTGCTGCCGATGGTCATGGCCGGGGTCGGCATCGCCGCGTCCATCATTGCCAGCTTCCTGGTGCGCGCAGGCGAGCGGGCCGAGCAGAGCGTGCTGCTCGCGGCGCTGCGGCGCGGCATCTACGGCGCGGCCGTGCTGTCCGCGGTGCTCGGGTTCGTGCTCGTGCGCTGGCTGCTGCCCGGGCACACACAGGTCTTCTGGTCGATTCTCTCCGGACTGCTCGCCGGGGTGCTGGTTGGATACTTCACCGAAAGGTACACTTCCGACAGCTACAAGCCCGTGCAGGGCATATCGGCCGAGGCCAAGACCTCGCCGGCGACAGTCATCATCGAGGGCCTGGCAGTGGGAATGAGTTCAACAGTGCCGATCGTCATCACGATTGCCGTGGCGATCGTGGCCAGCTACTTCCTTGCCGGTGGCGCGTCGAACCCTTCTCTCGGGCTCTACGGCATAGGCATCTCAGCGGTCGGCATGCTGGCGACTCTGGGCATCACTCTGGCGACCGATGCGTACGGCCCGGTGGCCGACAATGCCGGCGGCGTGGCCGAGATGACTCACCAGGAGCCGGTCGTCCGCGAGCGCACGGACGCGCTTGATGCGCTGGGCAATACCACTGCGGCAACCGGCAAGGGTTTCGCCATCGGCTCGGCGGCGCTGACCGCGCTCGCCCTGGTCGCGGCCTACCGCGACGAGGTCAATCTGATGAGCCAGAAGGTGCTCGGTCACACGGTCGAGCTTGACCTCACCCTGATGAATCCGATGCTGATCGCCGGGATGTTCCTGGGCGCGATGCTGCCGATGGGCGTGTCTTCAATGGTGATGCGGGCAGTCGGCCGGACCGCCTCGAAGATCGCCGACGAAGTGCGTCGTCAGTTCAAGGAGATACCGGGCCTGATGGAGGGCAAGGCCAAGCCGGACTATGCGAGCGCCGTGACGATATGCACCAAGGCCGCGCAGAAGGAGATGATCGGACCTTCGCTGATGGCGATAGTCACGCCGATAGTGGTCGGGCTGCTGCTTGGTGCGGAAGGCGTGGCCGGGTTCCTGATCGGTGGCCTGGCCGCCGGGTTCTGCCTTGCCATTTTCTCGGCCAATTCGGGCGGGGCCTGGGACAATGCGAAGAAGTTCATCGAGAAGGGTGCGTTCGGGGGGAAGGGTTCGCCGGCGCACAAGGCTGCCGTGGTCGGAGACACGGTTGGCGACCCGCTCAAGGATGCCTCCGGCCCGTCGCTCAACATTCTGCTGAAGCTTCAGTCGATGGTATCGATCGTCGTGCTTGGCCTGGTGCTCAAGGTCTCGTCCTGGTTGCCCTGGCTCAAGTAACAGGCGACATACGAGTCAGTTCTCGCGGGCCCGGCTGTGCCGGGCCCGCTGCGCTCTGTGGCGGGTCCGGCGCAGGGATTGCCGGTCTGCCGGGTCAGATTGACATGTCTTCCGTCGCGCCTAGAATCCTGTTTGGCCTCAGCTCGGGCAACAAGTGCTGATAATACTGCTGCTGACCACCGGGTTCATCCTGTTTGGCGTCGTGGAGTATGCTCTCCACCGCCGCAGGTTGACACGGATACCGATAAGAGTGCAGGTGAACGGAACCCGCGGCAAGTCGTCGGTCACCCGCCTCATCGCGGCCGGCCTGCGGAGCGGGGGGGTCAGGACGGTGGCCAAGGTGACCGGAACCAAGCCGCGCTTCATCACCGGCGACCGTGAGGAGTACCCGGTCCGCCGGCTGGGCAAGGCCAACATAGCCGAAGACCTGCGCATCGTCCGGCTGGCTGAGGCGCGGCGTGCCGAAGCGCTGGTCATAGAGTGCATGGCTCTGATCCCGCAGTATCAACGCATCGAGAACGAGGTGATCGTACGGCCCACTCACGGAGTGATAACCAATGTTCGTGCCGATCATCTGGATGTCATGGGGCCGACGGTTGATGACGTGGGACGGGCACTCAGTCTGACCGTGCCGCGCCGGGGCCGCTTCTTCACCGCCGAGCGCGGGCCGCAGCTTGCCAGGCTCAAGGAACGCGTCGGCCCGGATGTCGAGATGAAGGTGACCGACCCGGGGTCTGTCAGCGACGACGAGATGGCGGGTTTCAGCTACATAGAGCACAAGGAGAATGTTGCGCTGGCCTTGTCGGTGTGCGAAAGCATCGGGGTCAACCGGAGTGCGGCGCTCGACGGGATGAAGCGCGCGCTGCCCGACTCGGGGGTGATGCGCATAATCAGCATTGCCGACCGGGGCAAGACAATCGAGGTCGTCAATACGCTGGCGGCCAATGACCCTGACTCGATCGCGACGCTCTGGCGCATGATGGAGTCGCGGTGCGGCGACCGGCTGTTGCTGGTCAATTGCCGGCGTGACCGTACCGACCGTTCGCGCCAGCTCGCCGAGCTTGTGGCGGGCTGGGCATTCCGTCACGTCGTGGTGACCGGCGGACTCACGCGGGTCTTTGTGCAGAAGGCGCAGGAGGCGGGCATCGCGCGCGAACGCATCGCCGACCTGGGCGATGAAAGGCCGCCGGCCGAGGTCTACGAGCGCATCCACGCTCTGGCCTCGGCGCGGACACTGGTGTTCGCCACGGGCAATACGGTGGGCTACGGTGACTCACTTATCGCCCACTTCGTTGAGCGAGGAGCTGCTGGTGGTCATTGAAACGATAGGGCTGGGGATGGTAGCGTCGTTCGTGCTGACCGAGACTGTCGGCCTGGCCGCCGGCGGCATCGTGGTGCCGGGCTACTTCGCTCTCGCGCTGACCGAGCCGCTCAGGGTCGCAACCACGCTTGCCGTTTCCCTGGCGACGTGGCTGGTGGTCAAACTCGTGTCTCTGGTCGCGGTGATGCATGGGCGCAGAATGATGCTGCTGGCGGTGCTGGTCGGATATCTGCTGGGTTATGCCACCAAGATCGCCCCGCCGCTGGCTCTCAACGGGGCCCGTCTGGATGTAAGTGTTATTGGCTATGTGGTCCCGGGTCTGGTTGCCTACTGGATGCACCGGCAGGGTATAGTCGAGACAATCGCGACGATGCTGTCGGCAGCGGTGCTCACGCGGCTGGTGATGACCGTGGTTTCCCAAGGAGTGTTCTAGTGGGTCTTCGTCGACGGCATGGCCGCGTCAACCGCTGGGTACTGGTAGGGGTTGCCTTGCTGGCTTTGGCTCTGTACTGGGTCGAGACCAGAACGGCGCGGCAGGTGCGCAGCCGGGGATTCGAAGTGAAGCTCGCCGCCGCGCGCGTGGCGCGAGCCGCGCTGGCCGAGGTCAAGGCCCTGCGCGACAGTCTGGGCCTGCCGATTGACAGCATCAACGACCCCAATGCCACCGGTCTGGTGGGTCTTCAGTTCTCGCCAGTGACCCACAGCCGCAGCGACCTGAGCGACGCTCTGACAACGGCGAATCCGAACTTCGCCGCTGCCGTTGTGGAGATGCTGCTCGAGGCCGGCGCGCGCCCGGGCGATACGATCGGCATCTCCTGGGACGGAACGTGGCCGGCGCTGAACATCGCGGTGCTGGCCGCTGCCGGCGCGATGCGATTGCAGCCGGTCGTGGTCACAACGCTGTCCGCCGGAATGTGGGGCGCAAACCAGCCGGGCATGCTCTGGCCCGATATCGAGCAGATGCTCGTGCGGTCAGGAGTCACAGAAGTCCGCACCACGCTCGCGTTCGTCGGCGGCGACGATGATGACGGCCGCGGACTGTCGCCAGAGGGCCGTGACCTCTTGACGGATGCGGCTGCTCAAGCCGGGATGAGTGTAGTCACGCCGGAAAGTCTGGCCGCAGGCACCGCCGCCCGCCTGCAAGCGCTCGGGCGTGTCAAGGCGGCAGTCTGCGTCGGTCGTGCCGCGGTGCATCTGGGTGACCGGCAGTCGCCGGCGCCGTCACGCGTTCTGCGCGGTCGTGCTGACGCCCGGCTTGCGGGCGGACTGGTCCGCGCGCTGCTGGAACGCGGGACAGCGGTGGTGCATATCGCCAACCCGCGCCGGGTCGCAGCGGCGTGGCGGCTGCCCATAGCACCGGTGCCGCTGCCCGAACCGGGCCGCGGAAGGCTTTTTTACGAGAGGCGCTTCTCGACATGGCTTGCCGGGCTGCTCGCCGCGGCGCTTCTGGCGGTGCTGTGGTTCGTGGTGCGCTATGATGTTGAGTCGTACCTGGGCGTGAAACGGAGTCGGGACGAGGAGGTGTCGGTTTGATTGCACCGCTGTTCGCTGATCGCGGGCTTGAAGGCTGTTCGGCCGTCAGTCTGAGGATGCAGTCCTTCGTAGCTCTGGCTCTGCTGGCCGGGCTCGTATCAGGGGCAGAGGTGAAGACAACGGGCGGCGCGGGCGTGGCGGCTGTCAGCGTAGTGCGGCGCGTTGACCTGGAGTATCACCTTCTGACTCGTTCGGCGCCACTGGAGTTCGAAGTTGAGGGGCCGACCTGGCTGCGTGTCTACTCGCGGCTGTGGTGGCCGGCGAATGCACAGGGGCTGCAGTCATACCGGCTGACGCTGTGGCAGGATGATGCCGAGCGTCCGGAGCAGTTCGATGTCGGCCTATCGTCGTCGAGCTTCGGTCCCGATGGGCGCAGGGTTTCGCAGTGGCGTTCGTTCTTCCTTCAGGTGCCGGCCGGACCGAATCGCTATCGCCTCGTGCTGGACCGCTCACCGGCGGAAACCGTTGGCGTGCGGTTCGCGTTCCAGTCGCCCCGGCCCTGGCGGTCGGTCGAGCTGGCCGGTCTGCCGGTGCTTGAGCTGGAGTCCTCGACCATGGCCGGGCGGTTCTGGCGAGTTGCACCCAACCGGCCGGCAATGGCGACAATCGACGGCCCGTGTCGGGTTCAGGTGCGCGTTCGCCTGAACTACGATGCGTCGCTGGCCGGGCGTCAAGGTCTGGTTCTGACCGCGACGGTGGACGGCAGGCAGCAGGCGCGCCAGGGTTTCCAGGTGTGGCGTTCGGATGGGGCGACGTGGCGCGGCGTAGCTGATCTGGTGCCGTCAACCCCGAGAACGATGCGCTTCAACCTGCCCGAGGGGAAACACGAGATCAGTCTGCTCCTGAGCGGAACTCTGGCCAAGTCAGCTGGACTTGCGGTGGAGTATCTGCCGGTGGAGAAGTACGAATGAAGGAATGGCTGTCAGCACTCAGGCCGCAGCCTGTCAGGTGACGCAGGTGACTTTTCGAGCAGTGTCCGCACTCGTTCTGCTGTGTGCTACTCAGACGCACGCGCTGCCCATGCTGTCCTGGCGCGCCGAGTTCCAGCCGACCTACGTTGACAATTTGTTCGAGTACTCGCCGGCTGACCTCGACAGTTTCGTCCGCGGCGTGAACCCGGCGCGTTACCCGGTGCGCTCGGCAGACGACATCGACCTCAACATCGGCATGGCGTGCCTTCTGCGTTACACGCTGGGTGTTCGGCCCGGCTCGGTCGGCATTCGCACGCG
The DNA here is from genome assembly GCA_965648935.1 of Caldifarciminota bacterium. Taxonomy (GTDB): domain Bacteria; phylum Hydrothermota; class Tepidihabitantia; order Tepidihabitantales; family Tepidihabitantaceae; genus CBFGJX01. The sequence continues at coordinate 10,217 of CBFGIY010000042.1, read as the reverse complement.
CCTGCACGGTTTTCTGTCGAATCCCGAGAAGAGCTACGGTCTGGCCACGCTCGAGATCGAGCAGATGGCCTGGACCGGAGGCGGGGTTTCTCTCTCATACCTGTTCCTGCCCGACTACTTGGTTCGCAACTACCGGCCGGCCGGAATCTCGCGCTATGAGCCGTGTCGTTTCACCGAGCACCTGTTTTCCGCACGAGTCAGCCAGCAGTTCGGCCGGCTCGATGCCTTCATGCGAGTGCGGCGTCAGTTCGACGACTACGCCGGGTCCTTTGACTACTACGACACGCGGGCGTGGCGACTGGGTTCCGGGATCGACTGGCGCGTGCTTGACAACATCCGCGTGCAGGCGCAATACGAGTACAAGACGGCCGATGCGGCAGGGCCGGTACCCGATATCTCCTACCGGCAGAACGGGGTGGACATCAGCATCGAGACCCGGCCGATGCGGTTTGACCGGTTTGGCGCGGTCCTGAGTTACGGTTTCGCTCGGCGCAGGTTCACAACCCGGAACCCGGCGAGTGTCGACCCGGCGCACGCCGGGCGAGTCGATGACATAAGCCGGGCGGGTGTAGAGCTGCGCTACCGTCATGCCGGCGTCACCTTCTCGCTGGGCTACGAGGCCGAGTGGCGGCAGCTTCTGTCCGCAAGCAGCTATCAGATTGACGAGGTGAAGGAGTACCGCAAGAACAGCTTCAGCCTGGGAATCGTGCTGTCAGGGCGGTCACGATGAAAGGAGCGATTCAGTTGCCGACTTGGGGTTCTCGACCGTCAATCACGGACTGGCGAAGCGCCGCTGTGCGGGGTGGGGCGATGCTGCTCTGCCTGGCGCTGTCTGCCTGCAACCGTCCTCTGATTGGACCGGTGCCGCCCTGGCTGCTCTCGCCCGGCGATGGTACCGCATCGCACGCCTCGCCGCTTCTGGTCTGGTCCAGGTCGCCGGACGCGGCACGGTACGGCGTGCAGGTTGCGACAAACGCCAGGTTCGCAGAGCCCGTGCTGGACGTCGCCGTGAGCGACACGACGCTGCAGACCAGTCTCGCCTCGGACGGGGACTACTTCTGGCGCGTGCGATCGATAGGCGAAGACGGCGTGGCCGGGGTGTGGTCAGAGACGTGGCGGTTCGGCCGGGCACGCTTTCGGGTCGTCGGTCACGCTCCCCTCACTGGTTACGCGCAGGACATCGCGGCGTGCGGTAGCCTGCTGTTCGCGGCCGAGGGCCAGGCCGGCGTCTCGGCCCACAGCCTGGCCAATCCGGCAGAGCCCGTGCTGCTGTGTCGTGTGATGGATTCGCAGAACGAGGCATACGGCGTCTGCCCGGTTGACACGCTGCTGCACGTTGCCTATGGCTACAAGGAGCTCGCAACCTACAGCGCCGCGCGGCCCGACAGCTTGTTCGTGCTGGGCGAGCTGGAATACCCGCAGCCAGGCTACGGATTCGACGTTGCCGCATCCGATAGCTTCGTATTCATCGCGGCCGATGCCCAGTTCATAGTAGCCAATGCGGCGCGGGCCCGTTACCCGGAACTGGTGTTTCAGTACCGTTACCCGCGCGGCTGCCGCGGCGTTGCGGTCGCTGACGGTATCTGCTACCTTGCCCTTGAGCAGCTGGGTGTCGAGGCGTGGGACGTGAGAACGATGCCGCCGACCCGGCTCGGCTGGCTCGATACGCCGTCCAATGCCCGCGGGATTGACGCACGTGGAACCACTGTCGTCGTGGCTGACGGTCGGGGCGGACTGGTCGTTGTTGACGCCGCCGACCCGCGTCAGCTCAGGCTGCAGGCTGTCCTGGCGCTGCCCGGCTATGCCACGCGGGTGAGCCTTGCCGACACGCTGGCGCTGGTCGCGTGCGGTGCCGGCGGCGTAGGGATCGTCAACGTTGCGCGACCCGACGCGCCTCTGTTGGCGGCACGCCTGCCCGGCAGCAACACGCGCGGAGTGGCAGCGGTCGGCCGCTACGTCTATGGCGCGGACCGTGACCTCGGTATAATTGTCATTGAACGGGAGGATTAGCGAGCCGTGACAGGATTGGTATTTCTTCTGCTGGCGGCCCGGATTGGCATCCCGGCTGACATCGCTGTTGAGCAGACTGGCCCGCACACGCTGATCGTTCACGTCACGCCGACCGCTGACGAGGCGCCGCAACCTGTCGCGCGGCTCGTTCCTGCGCCGGACGGCGCGCTTCCTGCTGTTTCCGGTGCCGCCGATGTCAGCTGGGGCAGACCGGTCACCGCGGCCGGAATCAGGCTGGTGCCGATGGTGATTGACCCGGTGCCGGGCGGCGGGGCAACCGAGGTGAGACTGGATTACGCGATGCCGCTCGCGGCGGCGGGCAAGGGCGCGATGGGTCGCCTGGTGGCGCGGCTTGCCGGACTGCCCGAGATGGCGTCGCGCCCGGACGTCTATCTCGTCATCGTGCCGGATGATTTCTATAGCAACATTCTGCCGCTGGCCCAGTGGAAGACCCGGCTCGGGTTCTCCGTTGTCGTCAAGAAGACGTCGGAGACCGGCTCGACTCGCGAGCAGATTCGCTCGTTCATCGAGAACGCGTATCACAACTGGCCGGTGGCGCCGAGCTACGTGGTGCTGGTCGGTGCAGTCAACAAGATACCGGCGTTCACCACCGGCGGCACGCCGTCGGTGACCGACCACCCTTTTGCATGTGTCGACGGCGACGACTATCTGGCCGACCTGTTCGTCGGGCGGTTGCCGGCGGCGAACGCTTCCGAACTGGACGTGATCGTCGCCAAGATTGTCGGTTACGAGTCTTCGCCTGCGACGGGCGACCCGAGCTGGTTCCGGCGCGCGCTGATGGTCGGCACCAGTTACGCCGAGGGCGGCACTCCGGCCGTCACCGCAATCATCACGAAACGCCTGATTCGCGAGCGGATGCTCGAACGTGGATTCGATCGCATCGACACCGTGTTTTACCCGCCGACCGCGTCGGGCCGCGGCCCGGTGGATTCGGCGGTGAACCGCGGCGTGCTGTACCTCAACGGCCGCGGGTGGGGGAATTACGACGGCTGGGGCTACCCGCAATACCTGACCAACGACGTGTACGGCCTGGCCAACGGGTGGAAGCTGCCAATCATCACGAGCATCTACTGCGGCACCGGCAATTACGCCCGGAATCCGTGCTTTGGCGAAGCCTGGCTGCGTGCCGGCGTCCCGTCGAATCCAAAGGGCGCGGTCGCGTTCTGGGGCAGTTCCTGGACCGGAACCTCGACGCGCTGGAACAACTGTATGGACTACGGCATATACAGTGCCATTTTTGACCGGGGCGAGAACGTCTGCGGTCCGGCGATGTATTACGGCAAGCTGGCTCAGCTTGAGAATTTTCCCCTGCCGGACGACTCGTTTGACCTGCGCGTGTACTTCCATGTCTACAATCTGCTTGGCGACCCGGCGCTGCAGATGTGGACCGGCGTTCCCCAGCCGATAACGGTCAGCCACCCGGCGACGGTCCCGGTGGGTACGAGCGTCTTCACGGTCAGGGTGAGCGGCAGCGGCGGGGCGGTTCCCGGCGCGCGCGTCTGCCTGCATCAGTCCAGCGGCACTCACCTTGTGGCCCTGACCGGGCCGGACGGCCTGGCGAGATTCACGCTTTCCGCGGCAGGCAGCGATACGATGCTCGTGACGGTGTCCGGTCGCGACCTTGCTCCCTACCTCGGTTTCAGCGTGCCGACAACCGCCGGCGTGTTCGTCGGGTACTCGACTCATTCGCCCCAGGCTGTCGGGCCGGGTGCGGCTGCGGCACTTGAAGTCGGGCTGCGCAATTTCGGCTCCGGCCAGACCGCGCCCGCGGTCAGGGCGACGCTCCGCTCACTGTCCGCCGGGGCGAACGTTACCGACTCCCTGCGCGAGTACGGCGACATCGTCCCGGGCGGTACCGCCACGGCCGCGCCCTTCGCGGTCAGCGTGGCCGCGGCGTGCACGAGCGGCCAGCGGCTCGGGTTCGAACTGGCGATTTCTTCCGCTGACAGCGCATGGATCGCGGGATTCGAACTCGCGGTGAGCGGGCCGACCCTGGTGCCGGTGCGCTACACGGTGCACGACGGCAATGGCGCTCTCGACCCGGGCGAAACCGCCGAGCTTTCGGTGCTCGTGCGCAACCGGGGCGCGGCGCCCGCAACCGTCGGCACGGCGCGGTTGCGCGCGGTCGCGACTACGGCGCTGGTCGTCACCGACTCGATCGGCACTTTCGGCACGATAGCACCGGGAGACTCAGCGGCCAACAGCGCGGACCGGTTCTCGGTGCGCGTGAGCGAGGCCGCGGCAGTCGGGCGCAGGTTCACCCTGCGGCTCGTGCTCTCGGGATCCGACGGGTTCGAGCAGTGGCTGGAGTTTCCGGTCACGGTCGGGCTGGCCGCGCCCGACGCGCCCACCGGGCCGGACCAACACGGCTACTACGCCTACGACGACACCGACGTGCGCTACGCCGAGCGGCCGTCTTTTGACTGGCTCGAACTCGACCCGGCCCACGGCGGCAACGGCACGCGGCTCGCGCTGCGCAACGACACCGCGGTGCCGCTCGCACTGCCTTTCAACTTCCGCTTCTATGGGCGCGACTACAACACCGTCTCGGTCTCCGACAACGGCTACGTAGCAATGGGCGAGGCCTGGTTCGGCGAGATTTACAACTGGCACATCCCTTCGGCCAACGGACCGGACGGGTTCTTCGCAGCTTTCTGGGACGATTTCCGCTGCGACACGCTCGATGCCGGCGTGTTCTGGCGCTACGACGCGGCCGAGCACCGGTTCATCATACAGTGGAGCCGCTGCTACCACGTGCACGGGTACCGGCCGCCCAGCCTGGCCGAGCAGCAGACCTTCCAGGCGATACTCTACGACCCGGCCCACCATCCCACGCGCACGGGCGACGGAGCGATGACGGTCCAGATGCTGTTCGTTCAGAACGACGACAGCATTCCGGGCAACTCGCACAACTTCGCCACGGTCGGCGTTCAGAGCCCGGACCACACCGACGGCCTGGAGTACACGTTCGCGGGTCGCTACAGCCCGGGCGCGGCCGCGGTCGGGCCGGGTCGGGCAATCAAGTTCACGACCAATCCGCCGGACAGCTTCGTGGCGGTCAGCGAGGGCCGCACGAGTCGGGCCACACAGCCGTTCATCATCGCGCCGAACCCGGTGCGCGGCACGGTGACCGGCGCGCTGACGCTGGTGCAGCCGGCCGAGTTGCGCGTGCACGATGCCAGCGGCCGGCTGGTTCACCGGCGCATCGTGCCGGCGGGCAGCCAGACCTGGACCTGGGACCTGCGTGACGCAGAAGGCCGCAGGTTGCCGGCCGGGGTATACCGGCTGGCTTTGACATCGCGGGTTGACGGCTCTACGATTTACTCAGGCAGGATTCTGGCGGTGAAGTAGCCGATACAGGAGATGATGATGAAGAGAACAGCAGTTGCCGTTGCCGTTGCCGGTCTTCTTTTTGCGCTGGCGGCCGAAAACTACCACGGCGTCGCGGTCGCGCCGGGCGGAAACGATGCCTGGGTCGTAACCATCGAGACGACGCTGGTTTACCACTCGGGCGACTTCGGGCAGAACTGGTCGCCACAGGTGATTCCAACCGTGCGCGACTTCTTCGACGTTCACTTCGTCGACGCGCAGAACGGCTGGACCTGCGGCCGCATCGCCGACATCTGGCACACCGCGGACGGTGGCGGAAGCTGGACCCGGCAGAACCTGGGCGGACCGAAGTTCGCGACCCGCATCCGGTTCTTTGACGCGAATCACGGCTGGGCTGCGGGCGGCGAGGCGATAATCCTGCACACCACCGACGGCGGCGGCGAATGGGTGATGGACTTCTTTCCGAACCCGCCCTTTCCCGGCGACACGGTTGATTTCCAGGGGCTGGCGTTAGTCGACGGTTCGACCGGTTACCTTGTTGCCGGCCGGTTCCCCGAGGGCGACACTTTTGCCCGGGGTCAGGGCTTCATCGCGCGGCACACCGCGGGCGGCGCGACCGAACTGCTGCGGCGCGACGCGGTCTACGATTTCTACGACGTGGCCATTGCCGGCCCGGCACGGGTCTGGGTGGTCGGCGGCGACGACCGGACGATGCGCGGTGTCGTGCTGCATTCGACCGACGCCGGCGCCACTTGGCAGGAACAGACCCTGCCGACCGGCGCGCGCTTCCTGCGCTCGGTCTGCTTCCTTGATGAGAACAACGGCTGGGCCTGCGGCCGCAACGGCACGGTCGTTCACACTTCGGACGGCGGCGCGAACTGGACACTGCAGTCGACCGGCGTCGATACGACGCTCTTTGACATCGAGTTCGCCGATGCGCAGCGCGGGATGATCGCGGGCAACTCGGTGGTGCTGTACACGACCGACGGCGGCGCGACCTGGGTGCGCGGATTCGGCGGCGTCGCGGAAGGCAGGGCCGGTTCGCCGCGCGCGGCGCTCGCGGTCGAGCGCAACCCTGCGCTCGGCTCGGTGCGCTTCGCTTCGACCGGCTCGAGCCGCGGCGCGATACGCGTGTACGATGCCGCGGGCAAGGCCGTCGCCGAGGTGCCGGCCGGCGTCGCGATATGGGACGGCCGGACCAGCGCGGGCCGCAAGGCGGGGTCCGGTCTGTACTTCGCGCGGCGCGGGGCCGAGGCGGCGCGGTTCGTGCTGGTCGCGCAATAGGGGACGCCGATGCGACACGCAGTCCTGCTGGCGCTGGCCCTGGCCGCGGGCATCGCGCCGGCCCAGAAGTACCTCGTGATAGCGGCCGACCAGTTCGCGCCGATCGCCCAGCGCCTCGCTGACTGGAAAACCCAGAAGGGCGTACCTGCGATCGTGGTGCCGGTCTCCAGCATCGGCAACACCAACACGGCGATACAGGCGTACATTCGCAATGCCTGGAGCAACTGGCCGGTGCGGCCAGAGTTCGTGCTGCTGGTCGGCGCGCCGCCGCTTGTCGTGCCCTACAGCACGACGACCGACTGCAACTACGGCGACATGACCGGCGGGTACCAGATGGAGATAGCCGTGGGCCGCCTGCCCGCGAACAACCTCGCGGAGTGCAGCACGCTGGTCAACAAGTGCATCGCGTACGAGCGGCCCGCATTCGGCGCCGGCGACACGTCGTGGTACATCAAGGGTACGACGGTCGTGCGCGAGGACAACCCGCCCGACGCCTACTACCAGCCCGACTCGCGGCTCGTGCGCGGCTACTGGTCCGGGAACGGCTACGCGCTGGCCGAGAGCCTGATGAACACCTGGGGGCATAACAGCACGAACGTGACCAACTCGGCCAACGCGGGCCGCGCTTTCATAACTTACCGGGGCCAGGGCGTGTCGACATGGTGGAGCCCGTTCAACGCCATCAACCCCTATGCGTGGACCAACGGTCACATGATGCCGGTGGTCGTGGGCGCGACCTGCGCCACCGTGACGCTCGCTTCGGGCGAGTCGATGTACGCCGACAAGTTCGTGCGGGCCGGGACCACGGCCGGCGCAGGCGGGGCGATCGCCTACTTCGGCACGACCAGTTCCGGTTCAGGCATTTCTGGCCAGCGCGGGGCGGTGTACCGCGGGTTCTTCCACGCCCTGTACGAGAACAAGACTGTCGAACTGGGCAATGCCACGCTGCAGGGCCGACGCTGGGTCGACTCGCTGTACCCGGGCCAGTCCGGCCGCTACCTTGAGTGGAACCTGATGGGCGACCCGGAGCTGAATGTCTGGACCGGGATGCCGCAGCGGCTGGAAGTCTCTTACGACTCGGTGCTGCCGCTCGCGCCGCAGAACCTTGTCGTGACGGTGCGCATCGGCGGCAGCGCGGTGCACGATGCGCGGGTCTGCGCGTGGATGGACACGGTCGTCTACGCGGTCGGCCGCACCGACGGCGCGGGCCAGGCCCGGCTGAGCATCAACCCGACGCATATCGGGACGATGAAGGTGACCGTGACCGGCCGCAACATGCTGCCCTATGAGGGCACGGCGCGGGTGATTGTCAGCGGCGCGCCCTGGCTGGCCCTGGCCGGGACCGGCATCGACGACATCGCGGGCAATCACGACCGGCTCATCAACCCGGGCGAGCGGGTCCGCCTGACCGTGAGCCTGCGCAACCTTGGCGGCGCGACCGCGGCCGGAGTGCAGGCGACCTACCGTTGCCTGACGCCGGGCGTCACGGTCTATGACAGCACGAGCAGCTTCGGCACGATACTGCCCGACAGCGTGGTCAGCGGCGACCCGTTCGAGTTCGCGGTCGGGTCGAGCTTCCGGCAGGGGCAGTCAATTGACGGCTGGCTGTCGGTGCGCGCTTCTTCGGGCGACACCTGGGGCATACCCGTGTCGCTGCCGGTCTTCTCCGGGGTCCTGCGGCTGCACGTCGCCGCGTTCAACGATTCGCCGCCGGGCGGCAACGGCAACGGCCGGCTCGGCTCGAGCGAGAGCGGCCGGCTGCGCGTCGCCATCCGCAACGAGGGCGGCGGCCCGCTCGAGGGCGTGACCCTGGGTCTGTCAAGCCTCGTCGGTTCGGTTCTGGTCACGGATTCGCTCGCTTTCTACGGCCGCGCCTATGCCGGCGATACCCTGACCGGCGCGCTCGACCCTTTCGCCATCGCTTCAGGCCCGAGTCACCCGCCGGCCGCGGGCGCGCGCTTCAGCGTCACCGTGCGCGCCTCGGGCGGCACCTACCAGTACAGCGACACATTCAGCTTCCCGGTTGCCGGCGAGCAGTCGGTTTCAGGCGAGCCGACCGGGCCTGATCCTTACGGCTACTGGTGCTACGACAACACGGACACCGCCTCGGGCCGCGCCCCGGCATACGAGTGGCTCGAGCTCGCGCCGCCCGGGCCGGGCGTGTTCCTGCCGGCGGTCTCGGACTCGGACGCGGCCACGCGCACTTTCCCGCTGCCGTTCCGGTTCCAGCTCTACGGCCGGTCCGACAACTTCATTTCGATATGCTCGAACGGGTTCCTGGCGCTGGGCTACACCGAATACCGGCAGGGTTCGAACCGGCCGATTCCCGACCCGGTCGGGCCGCCGCTGATGATCGCGCCGTTCTGGGACGACCTCAACCCGGACGAAACGCGCAACGGCTACGGCACCGCCTACCAGTACCACGACTCGGTCCGGCACCGCTGGATCGTCCAGTTCGACGATTTCGCCCACTACGGCCAGCCCAATATCCGTGAGAAGTTCCAGGTCATCCTGCTCGACCCGGAGCACTACCCGACCCCGACCGGCGACGGCGAGATACTGATGCTCTACAACCGCGTCGCGCTCGGCTCGGGCTGCACGGTCGGCATCGAGGACCACACCCAGACGGTGGGCCTGCAGTACCTGTTCAACAACAACTACTCGCCGGGCGCGGCCTGGCTCGGGGCGGGCCGGGCATTGCGTTTCACGACGCTCGCGCCGGTGAGCGGGGCGCGGCCGTGGCTGGTGCTCGCTTCGGCCCGGGTCAGCGACAGCCTGCACGGCAACGGCAACGGGCTGTACGAGGCGGGCGAAACCCTGACCGTCGTGGTGACGGTGCAGAACCGCGGGGTGGACCAGGCCACAGATGCGGCCGTGCTCCTGCGCAGCCTCGACCCGGATGTCGCCGTGCTTGATTCGACCGCGCCGCTCGGCACGATTCCGGCCGGGGGACAGGCCGCTAACTCGGGCCGGCCCCTGGTCTGCCGCGTCGCGGCCCTGCCGGCCGACTCGATAATCCAGCTCGGCGTGGTGCTCACGGCCGAGGGCTACTCGACGACCGGGTACATCTCGTTCGGGCTGTCCGGGGTCACCTTCTTGAGCGAGCCGGGGCGCGGCGCGCCACAGCGCACCGGTCTGGGACGGGTCCGGCCCCTGCCCCTCGTCTCGTACGGGTCGGTGCAGTACGCGCTCGCGCGTCCGGCCCGGGTTGACCTCGCGCTGTTTGACGCGGCGGGCCGGCGCGTCGTGACGCTTGAGCGCGGCACGCTCGGCCCGGGTGTCCGCGAGGCGCGCATCGCCGGCGGCACGCTGGCCGAGGGCGTGTACTTCTGCCGCCTGGCCGTGGAAGACGCGGCCGGCACGCAGGTTTTCGCGCGCAAGGTCCAGGTCGCGCGCTAGGCGCGGGGCGCCGCGTTGACAGGTGCGGCAGCCGGGCTAGCATAGTTCTGGAGACCGGCACGGAGGTGTATGGGTGCTGGTGTGCCTGGCGGACTTCAAATCCGTATGGTCTGCGAAAAGTGGACCGGTAGGTTCGATTCCTACACGCCTCCGCCAGATTAGACTGCGCGCCG
>CBFGIY010000041.1:0-20725 GCA_965648935.1 Caldifarciminota bacterium | reverse complement strand
GGACCTTCTGGTTCAATGCGGCAAACGCCGAGGTATACGGCCTGTCGATGCTGCTCCTTGCCCTGGGCGCGCTGCTGGCCGCGCGCAGCCGTGTCGAGCCGCGCCTGTCGCCGGCCGCGGCATTCGTTTTCGGGCTCGCGCTGGCGCACCAGCCGTCGGCGCTCTTCTGGCTGCCCGGCCTGCTCGCGCTGCGCCTCGACCGCGACAGCCTGCCGCGCGGCAGGACGCTCGCGCTGTCCGCCGGCGGGTTCCTGCTCGGCCTCTGCTCTGCAATTGGCACGATGGTGCGCGCGCTGGCCCGGCCCTCGGTGAACTGGGGTGACCCGTCAAACTTCGGCCGGTTCCTGGCCCACGCGACCGCGCGCCAGTACGCCGACCTTGCCGGCTCCGCACCGCCCCTGCCCCGGATTGCCGAACTGCCGCGCGTGCTTGTGTCGGAACTCGGCGTTGCCGGCGTCGCCCTGGCCCTGCTCGGGCTCTTCGGCCTCGCCCTGTCGCGCCGCCGCGTCCTGCTTGCCGTGCTGCTTCTTGCCGCGGCCGGAACATTCGGACTGACCTATGCTGTGCCTGACTTCCGGGTCCAGCTTCTGCCGTCTCTGCTCGCGCTCTGCCTTGCCGCCGGTGTCGGGGTCAGCACCCTGGCCGGGCGTCTTGGCCGCGCCCGGCCGGCTGCCGCTGTCGGCCTGATTGCGCCGCTGCTGCTCTTCTTCGCACACCTGGGCCCGGCCCGGGAATCGCGCACGACTGCCGTGCAGGACCTCGGCGTCAACCTGCTGCGCTCTCTGCCCGACCGCGCGGTATTCATCACCGGCGGCGACGTGCCGGCCAACGCCACCCGCTGGCTCCAGCAAGCCACCGGCAGCCGTGCCGATGTTGCAGTCATCGCCGCCGACATGCTTTTTTCGGAAAACTATGTTGCCGGCCTGCGCGAACTGCTCTCAGACAGCGGCCTGCCGTCTTTCCGCGACTTGCTTGCCGCGGCCGGCACCGGCACCCGCGGCGTTCGCCTCCAGAATGCGCTCGCCGCGCTCTGTCGCTCGCTCGACCGCACGCGTCCGGCAGCGCTGTCCGGCGAATTGCTCACGCCTGAATTCTTTGCCGGCCCGGTTCCGCGGCACTGGCAGGTCGTGCCCCGCGGTATTGTCTACGAGCTCGTCTCGGCCGGCACCGCGATCGAGCTCGACTCGCTACTTGCCATCGATGACTCGCTTTGGCACGGTCTGGAAATCGCATCGGCCCGGCAGGTATTCTCCCGCGCCGAGTACAACGACATCCAGCTGGTCTATGCCGCCTCGCGCAACAACCTCGGGATGTTCTGCCTCGAACGCGGCCGCCCCGACGTCGCGGTTCCGCGCCTTGAACTCGCGCTCGCGCTGCCTGCCCCGGCGCAGTTCCAAACCGCTGCACAGGCCAACCTCGCCCGGGCCCGCGCCGCGCTCAAGCGCGCGGCCGACTGACCGGTTTGACACCGGCACGGGCGGCCCTAACATCGCCTGTGGACTATCGCCTGCTCTCGATTCTCGCCCTGCTCTGCTGGGGCGCGTGGGGCTTCATCGTCAAGGTCGTATCGCCGCGCACCACGCCCGAGTCAATCGCGTTCTGGTCCAGCCTCTTCGGCCTGTTGCCGGTTACCGTCTATGCACTGGCCCGCGGCACCGAGCGCTGGGCCAGGCCGCATCCGCTGGTGCTCGTGTCCGGAGTTGCGGCCGGGCTCGCGACCGTGCTCTTCTACATCGCCATCCGCAAGGGCCCGGCCTCGGTCGTGGTGCCGCTGTCCGGGATGTACATCCTCATCCCGGCCGTGCTCGGCTTCGTTGTTCTCAAAGAAGCGGTGACGCTCTCGCACATCATCGGCCTCGCCTGCGCCGCCCTGGCCGTGTTCTTCCTCACGCGATAGCCCGAACCACTCAGTCGGCGGGCTCCGGCACGAGGAAGAACAGAAGCAGCCCGGCCGCGCCCAGCCCGGCCGCGGTGTACATCACCGCGCCGTAGCCGAACCGCCCGGTCACGCCGACCAGCAGCGCGCCGCAGACCGCTGACAACGCGATCACCGATTGCAGCATCCCGGCCGCGGTCGAACGCTCGACGTTGCGCCGCATCAACCGCTTCAGCTCGCCCAGATACAACGCGGACCACGATATGGCCAGAAGCACCTGTATCGGCAGCACCTGAACCCAGTGCCGGCTGAGCCCGAACCCGACAAACACCAGCACTGAGAGCGCGGCCCCGGCGATGATGAGCTGCCGCTCGCCGAACCGCTCAAAGAAGTTGAGGAATACGACCTGCGCCAGCGGGTTGAGCGCGAAAATCAGTCCAACCCAGAGCCGCGATGCCCCGAGGTCGGACAGGAACAGCGGGTAGATTGCCCAGATTGACGTCGCCCCGGCATGGCGCAGGAAGAACACGAGATACTCCTTCCAGTTGCGCCGCAGCACGCGCATGTCCACCATCGGCTGGTCCAGGCGCACTCGCTGGTGCCCGAGGGTCAACTGCGCGACTGCCGCAGCCGCCACCCCCAGACCGGCCGCGACCCAGAACAGCAGTCGCGGAACGACCAGGCCGGTTATGAGCGCGCCCGCTGCCCAGCCCAGCGCGCTCACCGCCGAGAACCGACCCAGCCGCTGGCTGCGCTGGTAGAAATAGGCCATCAGCGCGGCCGGAAACATACCGGCGGCCACCCCTCCGGCAGCGCGCACCGCGTACAGCGCGCCGACCGAGCGCGCGTGAGTCAACGCGGCCAGCGTGATGACCGAGGCGACGCAGCCCGCGACAACGAAACGCTTGCGGTCGGCGAAGTCGGCCCACCGGCCGAACACCACCCCCGACACCAGCAGCGCAGCCTGGTACAGCCCGACCATCAGCCCGACCTGGCCTTTGCTTGCCCCGATTTCGCGCGCGAGCAGAGGCAGGTAGACGATGGCGATGACCAGCGCGGTGTTGGCAAGAAACTGCACCGCGTACGGACCGACCCGGTCGGCCCGCCCGTCGCTCATCCGCGCGGCAGCGGCGCGACTCGCGCGACCGGCTGGCGCCGGTACCAGGCCAGCGCGCTCTCGGCTTCGGCGAAACGGCCGGCAACGGCCAGCGCGTTGGCCCGGCGCAGGACGAAGAAACGGTAACGCTCCAGTGTGGCCCGCGTGCGGTGGTCGAGCCGGCGCGAAGGCACGCGCACGCGCATCGACTCGAAGCTGGCGGCCGCGATTGCGCTGTCCGGCCTCAGCTCGAACAGCAGACCGACCGGGACCCGGACGTGACCCGGCAGCATCTGCCGCGCGTCGATGCCCGCATCCGCATCGTATGTGGTATAGGCCGGCCGCTCGGGATGCCGCAGGATGAAGCTGTCCAGCATCCGTATGAACCGCTCCTGAATGGTGCGCGACTCCTTCAGCCTGCCGTGTTCAAACAGGTCAAGCTGCTCGCGGAACGCGGCGATCTCCGGTGCCGACGCCGAGACCAGCCACGGCCACGAGCGCTCCAGTCGCGCGAAGTACCACGACCGGCGCAGCAGTTCCTTGTCGATGATGCAGACATCGGGCCGCACGCCGTCGACCTGCTGGAGGTAGAGCGCCGCCGAGTACAGGTCCCACCAGTCTGTGATTATCGTCGCGTCGGGCGCGGCTGACTGAAGCGTGTTGAGCGCGTGGTCATGGGCAACGAAGTCATCGCTCCGGTCCGCAGTCTGCCAGTTCAGCGCCGCGGCCGCAGGCACCAGCAGGAGCAGCCCCCAGCGCAACCGGCCCGCGCGCCGCGCCAGCGCCTCCAGCCCGACCGCGGTCGGGATCACGAGCGCCGTCATTGCCGGCAGGTAGTAGGCTTCGATGTCGGGGATGTTGTAGTTCGCCGCATAGGCGAAGGTCAGCAGTACCGTCACCGCCAGCCCGACTGCCAGCGGCCGCCGCGTGCGCCAGAGCCGCACCCAGCCCCAGAGAACCGCGGGCACAAGCACCCAGAGCAGGCTGCGCCCGACGATGCCCAGTCCCCGCGCGGCGTTGCGCAGCACCTCGCCCAGCGAACTGGAGAACATCCAGACCTGGTATTGCTTGCCCGTGATGTGCCAGATGAACTGCTCAAGGCGCTGCGGATCGCCCCACGGAACCAGCGGCCCGACCCGGGCCCGTACCGGGAGGTAGACGTATGCGGACAACCCGAGCAGGAAGAACGGCACCAGCCGCGGCACCAGCCGGGCAAAACGGCCGCGCCGTTCAAGCAGAAGGAACAGCCCGATGCCGCACAGCGCCAGCACCGCCGACATGTGATTGGTCAGGCTCAACCCGGCGAAGAAGGCCAGCGCGGGCAGGGTTGCGCCCCTCTCGTCGAGCGCGGCCAGCCAGAGCATCGCAAGCATCACCAGCGTCAGGCAGTAAACCTCGGCGTCCACCGCATTGGCCCACACCGGCAGCGACAGGCCAACGAGGCAACCCGTGACCGCGGCCGGAACCTGATTGGCACCGGCACGCCGCGCCAGCACGACGAGCAACGCCGTCCCGGTTGCGCCGAGCAGCGCGCTGAGCAGGGCCACGCGGGTGATAACCGCCCCGACCGGCACCAGCGTGACCAGTCGTCCGAGAAGTGTGTACAGAGGGTAGCCGGTCGGATGCAGGATGTTGAGCAGGAAGCACCCGGCCGCCAGCTCGCCCGAGTCAATCAGCCCGACCGCCGGCACGAGGGTCAGTGCGTACACTGCGAACACCCCGGCGCCGCAGGCCAGCGGCACGGTGATGCTCGACAGCTTCTGCCCTGCGGCCCGCGCGCTGCGCCCCGTCGATGCGGCATCGCGCGCCGGCTGTCCTGCGCCCTGCGGTCTGTCCTGCATCGCCCCGCCGCTACTTCCCCAGGTATGCAGCTTTGACCTTGGGGTCGCGTGCCAGTTCATCGGCCGGGCCGCTGAGCGCAACGCGGCCGGTCTCAAGCACGTAGGCCCGGTTTGCCACGCCCAGCGCCGCGAGCGCGTTCTGCTCGACCAGCAGTATCGCAGTGCCCTGCCGGTTGATGTCGCGGATGATACTGAATGTCTCGCGGACTAGCAGCGGTGACAGGCCCATTGAAGGTTCATCGAGCATCAGCAGGCGTGGTCCGGCCATCAGGCCGCGCCCCATCGCCAGCATCTGCAGCTCGCCACCCGACAGTGTTCCCGCGCTCTGATTCAGCCGCTCGCGCAGCCGCGGGAAGGAGGCAAACACCCGCTCCATCGCGGCGGCCCGCTCGCGGCGCGGTCGGTGGTACGCGCCGAGCTCAAGGTTCTCGCGCACTGAGAGATACGGAAAAGGCGCCCGTCCCTCAGGCACATGGGCCAGGCCGAGCCGCGCAACCTTGTGACCGCCCAGCCCGTCGATACGCCTCCCATCGAACAGAACCTCGCCTGAGACGGGCCGCACCAGGCCGGACACCGCGCGCAGGGTCGTGCTCTTGCCCGCGCCGTTTGCGCCGACCAGCGTCACCACCTCGCCCGCGCGCACCTCGAACGAAACGCAGTGCAGCGCGCGAATCGCGCCGTAGTCAACAACCAGGTCGCGCACGGACAGAAGCGTCGTCACTCCGACTTCCCGAGATATGCCTCTATCACCCTGCGATCCAGGCGCACGGCTTCGGGCGACCCCGCTGCGATGACCGTGCCGAAGTCCATCACGACAACCCGCTCGCAGACGCCCATCACGACCTTCATCTGGTGCTCGATGAGCAGGACAGTCAGTCGAAACCGGTCGCGAACGAAGCGGATGAGTTCCATCAGTCTGCCGACCTCAAACGGGTTCATCCCGGCCGCCGGTTCGTCCAGCAGCAGCAGCCGCGGCTCAGACACCAGAGCACGGGCAATCTCCAGCCTGCGCTGCTCGCCGTAGGGCAGGTTGCGCGCGACCTCCTGCGCGCGGCCCGCCAACCCGAACACCTCAAGTACTTCAAGCGCCCGCTCGGTCACGGCCCGCTCCTCGGCGCGGAATCGGCGTGTGCGCAGCACCGTGCCGAGCAGGCCAACCTCGCCCCGGTGATGGTGCGCGACCCGGACGTTGTCAAGCACCGACAACCCGCCGAACAGCCTGATGTTCTGGAAGGTACGCGCGATGCCGGCCTGATACACCCGGTACGGCCTCTGCCCGTCGATTCGCCGACCGGCGAACTCCACGGTACCGCTTGTCGGCGCGTACATCCCGGTGATGAGGTTGAACACCGTCGTCTTGCCGGCACCGTTGGGTCCGATCAACCCGACCAGCTCGCCCGGTTGCAGAGCCAGATTGAAGTCCCGGACCGCGGCGAGCCCGCCGAAAGCCTTGGTCAGCCCGCGCGTTTCCAGCAGCGCTGTCACGACCTGCCCCTCCCCTTGAGTCCCTCGCCATTCGGATGCCTGAGGAACGGCAGCTCGTTGCCGGCGAAGATGCCGCCCGGCCGCACCAGCATGAACACAATGAGCAGCAGGGGATAGATGACCCAGCGCCAGTCCTGCACCGACGACGGCAGCACGAAACGCAGTCCCTCGAGCAGGAATGTCCAGCCGACAGCCGCGACCAGCGTGCCCGACATGCTGCCCAGGCCGCCCAGCACCACGATGAGCAGAACATCGATCGACTTGAGGAAATCGAAGTTCATCGGGTGCAGGAACGTGTAGAGGTGGGCGTACAGGCCGCCCGCGACCCCGGCATAGGTGCAGCCGACAACGAAACCCAGCGTCTTGTAGCGCGTGCTGTTCACTCCCACCGCTTCGGCGGCAAGCTCATCCTCCCGCACCGACACCAGAGCCCGGCCGATCCCGGAGTACACGATGTTGCGCATCACCACCAGCGCCGCGACCGCAAGGACGAACACCCAGGGAAAGCTTGTCAACCTGGCAATGCCGCTCATCCCGCGCGAACCACCCATCATCGGGATGACGCTGTCGGAATTGTCCAGTAGCACCTTGATGATGATGCCGAACCCGAGCGTCGCGATGCCCAGGTAATCCGATTTCAGCCGCAGAATCGGCAGACCGATGAGCAGCGCGATCAGCCCGGCCAGCCCCGCCCCGCACAACAGACCCAGCGCCAGGGTCCAAGGCCCGCCGTTCCCGACCGTGCGCGTGACCACGGCCGAGGCGTACGCCCCGATGCCGTAGAATGCCGCGTGGCCGAGCGAGAACTGCCCGGCGTAGCCGTAGATGAGATTCAGACCCAGCGCCGAGATGGTCATTATCCCGGCCAGCTCGACAACCTGCTGCCAGTACGGGTTCAGCCACCCGGCGAGAATCAGCGCCTCGACGCAGGCGAACGCACTGACCGCCGCCAGCACCGCAACCAGCACCGGTCTTCGCCTCATGCCCTGCCCCAGCTGACTGACGGCGGACGACAGGGGATCGGCGCCGGTCTCACACCTTCTCCCGCGCCGACCGGCCGAGGATGCCCGATGGCCGCACCAGAAGCACGAAGATGAGCACTCCGAACGCGACCGCGTCACGCAGAGTCGAAGATATGTAGGCGGAAGTGAACGTTTCGACCACGCCCATTATCAGCGAACCGAGCATCGCGCCCGGGATGACGCCGATGCCGCCGAGCACGGCGGCCACGAAGGCCTTCAGGCCCGGCATCACGCCCATGAACGGGTTTATCTGCGGATAGGCGATGCCGTACAGCACGCCGCCGGCTCCGGCCAGCGCCGAGCCCAGCCCGAATGTCACCGAAATGATGAAGTCAACGTCGATGCCCATCAGCCGCGCCGTGTTGTGGTCGTGAGAAACCGCCCGCATCGCCAGCCCGGTTCGGGTCCGGTTGACAAACCACCACAACGCCGCCATCAGCGCGGTAGCCGTGCCGAAGACGATGAGCTGGATGTTCGACACGGTCACGCCGCCCAGGTCCAGGGTCTGCACGGCGAACGGCCGCGGGAAGGCGCGGTAGTCCGGTCCGAACACGAACCGCAGACTCGTGAAGTACTCGAGAAACAGCGACACGCCCATCGCCGTGATCAGCGCCGAGATACGCGGTGCGTTGCGCAGCGGCCGGTACGCGACACGCTCGATGACCATCCCCAGCAGCGCGCAGCCAGCCATCGCCGCGACAATCGCCAGCGGCCAGGGCAGACGCCGGCTCGCCAGTGCGAAGAAGCCGATGTAGGCGCCGACCATGAACACGTCGCCGTGCGCGAAGTTGATCAGCCGAACTATGCCGTAGACCATCGTGTAGCCCAGCGCGATGAGCGCGTACACGAAGCCAAGCTGCAGCCCGTTGATCAGCTGTTGCAGGAGATAGGCCACTTCCAGCATAGATATGCCAAACCGCACGCCAAGTCAAGGCCGACAGCCGTACAGCCCGGGCCAGACCTTGCTTGACTCGTTCAGCAGGGGATCTTAGAATGGGGCAAGGCCGTTTCGGAGGAGTCAAAGTGAAAAATGCAGCCCTTTCAGTCTTGCTGACGCTCTGCGTTGCTTCTACCTTCGCCCCGGGAGTCACCATCAGCTCCCACGAGATACCGCTCGTCACCGGCACCTACGGCCGGTATCAGCAGAACCAGTCGCTGTTCATGTGGCAACCGTTTGACTCGACCCGCACCTTCTGGGACCTGACCCGCTACCCGGGTACCCAGACCGCGCGCGTCGGCCTGCGACCCGCGGCCGAGGGCCGTTCACCGGCCCCGGACTCGATGGCGGTCGACCCGCCGTCGCCCGACGCGGTGGAATTGGACACGCTCGGCACCGGCACGACCCAGTGGATATACCTGTACAAGGACTCTTTCGGCCTGTACACCGACGGTATTGACTTCACTCAGGCGACGTACCGTTTCATCGGCAACTACCAGCCTGACGCACCGGTGTATGTCACACCGATGTACCGCGGCGCCGGCTGGTTGAGCGCGACCGCCTGGCAGTACGAAATCATCCCCGGGATTCCGTATCAGGCCACCGAACAGCACACCAAGCGCATAGTTGCCCGGGGCAAGGTGCGCGTGCCCATGTCGGGCGACTACTTCTGGCCCTGTCTCGTCATCCGCGACTATATGGTGTACTCCGACAATCTCGGCACCCAGGACCGGCGCTGGATCTACGAATGGATCGTGCCCGGCCACTTCTCCGGCGCCAACGGCGTCGCGGCCGCGATGAGCCAGAACGGCGCGTCGTCCGACTTCATCAACGTCGAGACGATGATGAAGCTCTCGTCCTGCGCCATTCCGGGCTGGGACCTCGTGCCGCCGACTTTCGCCGACACGCGAGTCTGGCCCGACACCGCCTTTGCCGGCCCGTTCGCGGTCTGGTCAAGTATCGCCGACGACGTCGCGGTAGGAGCCGAGAGCCTGTTCTACCGCTTCAACGCCGGCGTGTGGCGTTCGGTCGGCCCGGACTCATCATCCGGCGGCCGGACCCACTTCACGATACCCCAGGTCTCCGGCCCGACTACCGTCGATTACTTCGTCTGGGCCAAAGACAGCTTCTCGGTTGCCAATGACATTGACTTCTGGACGACCTGGCCGGTCTGCTCTCCGGAAAGCACGATGGTGAGTTTCACCGCCGGGGCGACTGCAGTCGCCGAAGAGAACGCGCCGGGCGCGCGGCCACAGGTCATCGTATCGCCCAACCCGTTCGGTTCGAGCACCGTGTTCCAGGTCAACCGGCCTGACCTGCGCGGTGCGGTTGTCAGCATCTACTCCACCTCGGGCGAACTGGTGCGCGAGCTCACGCTCTCGCCGGTATCTAGCTCTGCCGGCCGAACCACCTGGGACGGCAGGGACGAGGCCGGCCAGCAGGTACCGGCCGGAACCTACCTATATTCTGTTACCGCGCCCGGCTTCTCCGAGGCAGGCAAGGTCACGGTAACTCGGTGAGCCTCACCCTGCAGGCGGTCGCGGTCCGCCGGCCCGACGACACCAATGTCATAATCGGCCAGGCGCACTTCATCAAGACGGTCGAGGACCTGCACGAACTGGTTGTCGGCTCGGTCCCGGGAGCGAAGTTCGGCGTCGCATTCTGCGAAGCCTCAGGCCCCTGCCTTATCCGCCACTCGGGCAACGATCCTGAACTGGAGAAGCTGGCTGCAGACAACGCCGCCGCCATCGGCGCGGGCCACAGCTTCATCGTCATCCTGCGCGACTGCTACCCGATCAACATCCTGCCCCGGCTCAAGGATGTTCCCGAGGTCTGCTCGGTGTTCTGCGCGACGGCCAACCCGGTCGAAGTGGTCGTGGCCGAAAGCGCGGCGGGCCGGGGCATCGTCGGGGTCATAGACGGGTCATCGCCAAAAGGAACCGAAGGCCCGAGCGAACAGGCTGACCGGCACGCGTTCCTGCGCCGCATCGGGTACAAACTCTGACCCGTCGATGCCAACCGGCTCGACGCGTCTGAACGGTTTGACACCAGCGAGTCTGCAACCTATAATAGTTCCAGAGCTTTAGCTTGGCATCATTGAGTGCAACTCTGGGTTTGCTCCTGCTCTTGCAGGTACCCGCGCCGGGGCAGGTGTCCGGCGCGGCGCTCGCCGGCCCGGCGTACTTCGAGTTCCTGCCGATAACCTCGCCCGTGATTGCCGGCGACTCATTCGGCATCACGATCATCGCCCGCGACTCGGGCGGCAACAGCTACCCCTACACCGGCACCGCCCTGCTCATCACCACCCGCGGCTCGTATGTCAGCCCCAACATCGTCCAGTTCGCAAACGGCACGGTCACGCGCAAGGTCATCGTCACGCTGGCCGACTCGATGCGGCTACGCTGTTTCACCGACTCGGCATCGGGCCTGTCGAACTCGTTTGCCGTGGTTCCGGACAGCGCCCGGCGCCTGCTGGTGCTCCTGCCCGGCGAAGACCTCGCCCCGGGCGTCGCCGGCGGCCGCTCGGGTCGCGCCTTCTCGCGCACGGCCGGTGACACCTTCGATTTCCGCGTCGCGCTGACCGACAACTGGTTCAACCCGGTGACCCGCACCGGCGACAGCGTGTTCTTCTCCTGCACCGACCGTTTCGCCTCGCTGCCGCCCTCCGACACGCTCTCTGCCGGCCTTTCGGCCTTCCGCGCCGGCCTGCGCGCGGCCGGGCTGCACCGGATAGTCGCCCGGCCGGCCCCTGGTTCGGGGTTGCGGCCCGACACCTCATCGGGACTGAACGTGGTGCCCGGCCCGTTCGACAGGATGCTGATGGTTGTGCCCGGCGAAACCCTGCTGCCCGGCGACAACGCGACCGGGGTATGGGATACGCCGGGCAAGTCCGGCCGGCCCCTGCCCCAGTTCCTGCGAACCCCGTTCAACGTGACCGTCGTCGGCACCGACCGCTGCTGGAATCCCGTGCCCGGCCCGGGCGAGAACGTCGCCCTCGCGTCGGATTTCAACATCCAGTTCGCGCCCATCGCTGCCCCGCTCGGAGACAGCGCATCTTTCTCGGTGCAGTTCCGCGAGCCGGGCGCAGGCCAGAACCTGTGGGCCTATGGCACGCTGTCCGGCCGCCAGACCTACCGCACGGTCTTCGACATTCGCAGCCTCGGCGCGACGATGCGCATCACCAAACCCGATACGGTCGTCGCGGGCGAGACCGCCTACATCCGTGTCGACCTGCGCGATGTCAACCTGCGGCCGGTCAAGCAGGCGGTCGTTCGGTTCGCGGTGTACCGGGGCAACGGCAACATAACCGAGCCGGCTCTACTCACCGACACGGTGGGCGTGGTCACGGCCGAGTTCGTCTGTACCGCGGCGCGCTTCGCCGAGCACGACTCGATCCGCATCTGGTCGGGCAACGCCGACACGACCATCGGCATCTACGTCGACATTCCGGACAGCGCGATAATGCAGGGCCGGATCGTCGCCTTTCCCAACCCGTTCGGCTTCAACCGCGACGCCTGCGAGATAACCTACTACCTCACCCAGTCCAGCCCGCTGCGGGTGATGATTCACGACGCCTTCGGCAACGAGGTTGTCTCCTGGCGGCTGCGTCAGGGCGAAGCCGGCGCGCGCGTCGGCGTGAACCGCATCTACTGGAACGGCTTCAACAAGCAGGGCCGCCGCGTCGCCAACGGTGTCTACGTGCTGACGATTCTCGGCGAGATTCATACCGGCACGACATTCAACGAAACCTACCGCATCGGGGTGCTGTGGTGAAGCGCCGGCTCGCGCTGCTGGTCTGCGCCGCGCTTGTGTCGGCCGCCGCCGCCATTGAGGGCGGCCTGTCCGGCGCGTTCCTCAATTACGCCCCGGCGCCGCGCAGCCTGGCGATGGGCAAAGCCTTCACCGCCATCGCCGACGATGTCCAAGCCGGCTACTACAACCCGGCCGGGCTGTTCCAGCTCAACGCGCAGGAAGTCCTGCTCGCCCATTCCCAGCTCTACGGCGGGATGCGGATGGAATACCTCGGCTACGCCCTACCGACGCGCGAGTTCGGCACGGTCAGCGTCACCGCGCTGAACTTCGGCGCCGAGGACATCGAATCGCGCACCCCGGGCAACAACCAGTACGAAGGCTACCTGTTCTCCGAGAACGCCTACACCTTCAGCTACGCCTACAACCCGACCCACTTCCTCGGGTTCGGCACGAACCTCCGGGTTCTGGCCAAGAACATCGCCCAGTACTCCGGCGTCGGTTTCGGCGCCGACCTCGGTGCGCTGGTGCGCGCGCCCGGCCCCTTCAGCTTCGGCCTGGTCTGGCAGAACGCCCTCCAGCCGCGCCTGACCCTGGCCACCATCGAGGAGGTCTACCCGCAGACGCTGCGCGCCGGCGCCGCGGTCCGGCTGCTCTCCGACCGCGTCAAAGCTTCGTTCGACCTTGCCTGCAACGACTTCCTGACAAACGGCCGGCGAAACTTCGTGCCGCGCGGCGGAGTCGAGCTTCAGCTCGTGCCCGGCGTCTTCTCGCAGCGCGTCGGTCTCGACCCCAACGAGATAAGCCTCGGCCTCGGCCTGCAGAAGTACTGGGGCAAGATGGGACTGGGCGTGGACTACGCCTTCCTGCTCCATCACCAGTCCGGCTACCGCCTGCCCCCCACGCACAAGCTCGGCATCTTCGCCAGCTTCGGCGGATTCCGGGTCTGGGTCGACGCGACCCCCGAGAAGTTCAGCCCGACCCCGGACGAACCCGAGAACGTGCTCTGGATGGACGTCCGGCTCATCTCGCGCGCCCAGCCCAAGCGCTGGCAGCTGCTGGTCAAGAACGCCTACGGCGAGGTCGTGCGTTCCTACAGCGGCTGGGACGCCCCGCCGATGCGCCTGGTCTGGGACGGGCTTGACGACGCGGGCCGGCTGGTGGCGGACGGACGCTACACCTGCGAGATGGTCGTCGTGGACAAACGCAATTCCACCCTCAAGTACAGCGGCGCGCTGACCGAGGTCCGCACCCGCGGGCCGCGCGGCCGCATCGAGGTGCGGCCGGGGCGCTAGGAGTCAGTGGGCATGATGCTCGCGCTGCTCTTCGCGCTCACCGCCGCGCTCTCGCCCGAGCAGTCGCGCGTCCTGGTCACGCGCTACAACGCGGCCCAGGAAGCCATCGCCCAGGGCGACTACACCGGCGCGGCCTCCCGTCTCACAACGCTCGTGCGCGACTTCGGCTCGAGCGAGTACGGCGACGAACTGCGCTTCGCCCTGGCCGAGACCTACTACAATCTCGGTCAGTACGCCCGCTCCGCCGACCTCTTCACCGAGCTTGTCGAGAAACCGCGCTACGGCTACATCCGGCCCGAGGCGATGTACGGCCTCGCGCTGTCGGCGATAATGCAGGGCAACCACGCCCGGGCCCGCGCCGTGCTCGAACGGCTGGCCAAGGAACAGGGCTACGACCGCGAGCCGCGCGTCGCTTTCGCCGCCGGGGTGCTGCACTACTTCCAGGGCGAGTTCCCCCAGGCCATCTCCCGGCTCGAGGGGCTGTCGATGCCCGAGGCGCGCTTCTACCTGGCCAAGTCCTACGCCCGCACCGGCAAGCCGCTCCAGGCGCTCATCAAATTCAAGGAAATCACCGACGAGGTGCCCAACACGCCGCTGGCCACCCTGGCGCACTTCGCCGCGGGTCAGGCCCTCTTCGAGAACCGCGACTTCGACGGTGCCCGGGCCAAGTTCGCGGTGTTCATCGAGCAGTTCCCCGCCTCGCCGCTGGCCGACTACGCCGCCTACTTCCTCGGCTGCGCGCTGCTGAGCCAGCGCCAGTACGCCGCGGCGGTGGAGCGGCTCACCCCGCTCACCCGCCACCCCAACAACCTCATCGCGGCCCACGCCAACTACTTCATTGGCTCGGCCAGCCTCGCGCTTGGCAAGCCCCAGGCCGCGGTCGAGCGGTTCCAGCGCGTGCGTGCCAACTTCCCGCGCACGAAGGTCGCCAGCTTCGCCAACCTCCAGCTCGCCCAGGCGATGCTCGCCGCGGCCGACACCGCCCAGACCCTGCTCGCCACTTCCCAGCTCGCGACGATGTTCAAGTCGGGCGAGCTCTCGGGTGTCGGCAACTACATGTCCGGTGTGATATTCTACCAGGTCGGCGACTACGCCCGCGCCGCGGCCCAGTTCGAGAACGTGCTCGTCAACTATGCCTCGACCGCGCTGCGCGAGCCGGCCTGCGCGATGCTGCTGCTTGCGCGCAACACGATGGGCGAGTACCAGCAGGCGGTCGCGGTCGGGGCGAAGTACATCCGTGACTTCCCCCAGGACAACACCGGCTGGCGCGCGCGCACGCTCTACTTCCTCGCCGAGGGCTTCTACTACGACCGCAAGTACAACGAGGCCGACGCCTTCTACTCCCAGGCCGCTGCGGCCGGCGGCAGCTCCTCGGACATCGCGCCCTATGCCCGGCTCGGTCGGTGCTACAGCCTCTACCACCTCGGCCGGCTCGCGGAAGCCGCGGCCGGGTTCAAGGGCCTGACCACCGCGCGCATCCAGGACACGCTCTTCACGGTCAGCGCCTTCCTCGGCTACGGCTACTCCCTGTTCAACCAGAAGAAGTACCTCGAGGCGCTCGACGTGTTCGAGGCCCTGGCCAACACCTTCCCCAGCCTCGAACTCGCCGCGATACCCGGCCTGTTCTGGTCCGGCTACTGCTACTACCAGCTCCAGTACTACGGCCAGGCCGTCGACGCCTGGACCCAGCTCATCAACAAGTACCCCGAGAACAACCCCAAGGCGGCCGAGGCCGCGTTCCGATCGGGCGACACCTATTTCAAGGCGCTGGAGTACGACAAAGCTGTCGCGAGTTTCAACTTCGTCATCGAGCGCTACCCGCAGTCCGACTTCGCCGCGCCGTCCCAGGCCCTCGTCGCCCAGAGTGCCTACAACCGGCGCCAGTACACCGACGCCATCCGCGAGTACCAGAAGTTCCTCGACCTCTACCCCTCGGACCCGCAGGTGCCGGGCGTGCGCAAGAGCCTCGAGATGAGCTATTACTTCGCCGGGCAGGAAGACTCGCTCGTGATGGAGGACTTCCTGCGCCGCTTCCCCCAGTCCGAGCTCGCGGCCGAGGCGCAGTTCCGCAAGGGCCGCGCGCTGTTCGACGCCAACCGGTACAGCGAAGCCGTGGCCGAACTGCAGAAGGCCGTCGTCGGGTTCCCGTCCGCCACGGTCGCGGCCGAGGCCCAGCTCCTCACCGCGGAATCCTACTCGGCCGCCGAGCAATGGCGCGATGCGGCCGCAGCCTACGAGAAGTTTCTCGCCTACTACCCGGACCACGCCCAGCGCGCCGGCGCCACATTCAACCTCGCCACAGCGCTGTTCAACGCGGCCGAGTACGAGCGCAGCCTTGCCCGGTTCCAGTCGGTCATCGACAGCTTCCCCGAGTCGGAGTATGTCGAAAGCGCCAGGCAAAACATTGAAATCTGCCGCCGCCGGCTCGGCGCCGGCCTGCTCGACCAGCCCGAGGGCGGGGCCGCAACCTCGCCCGCGCCCGCAAATCAAGGAGACAACAAGCAATGATAATGGGTCGCAGCCTGCTGGACATTCTCAAGGGCAGCTTCGTGATGGTGCTGCTGCTCGCGGCCTCGATCGCCGCGCTCGCGCTCATCGTCGAGCGGCTCTGGTACTTCTGGCGCAACCGCTTCGCCGGCGCCCAGGGCCTGACCGAACTGCGCCGCCGCCTCGCCTCGGGCGGGACCGAAGCCGCGCTCGCCTGGGCCAAGACCCAGAAGAACCCGCTCGGCCGGATGTTTACGGTCGCGCTGGAGAACCTCGGCCTGCCCATCGACGAGCTCGACGACCTGCTCTACAGCCTCATCCTCGAAGAGAAGCTGCGCTTCGAGCGCCTGCTCGGCGGGATGGGCACGCTGGCCAACGCCGCGACCCTGCTCGGACTGCTGGGCACGGTGACCGGCCTCATCGGCGCGTTCCACAACATCGCCCAGACCGGCTCGGGCGGCCCGGCCGTGGTTTCGGCCGGCATCGCCGAAGCGCTCATCACCACCGCGTTCGGGCTGCTCATCGGCATCCCGACCCTGTTCTTCTACAACTACTTCACGAAGAAGTCGGCCGACCTCGCGGTCTCGCTCGAGAGCACATCGGAACGGCTGGTCGTGATGCTCTCGCGGATGCAGGCCGCGGGCAAGGTCGACGCGCCCAAACCGCAGCCGCAGGTCTCGGCCGCCCCGGCGCCCAAGCCGGTACCGGCTGAAGACTCGAGCTGGAAGTTCTAGATGAAGCGCCGCCGCCACGAGACTCGCCACGACCAGCTCATCCTCACCTCGCTGGTCGACATCGCGCTCTCGCTGGTCATCGGCTTCATGGTCGCGATGCCGCTGTTCTTCGAATCGGGCATCTTCGTTTCCGCGCCGGGCGCGTCCCGCGCCGCCGCCGGCGAGGAAGGCTCCGACATCAAGGCCAATGTCTTCATCAACGACGCCGGCGAGATAATGCTCAACGAGTCGCCGGTCACGTTCGAGCAGCTTGCCGAGCTCCTGCCCCGGCTGCTTGACCGCTCGGTCGAACGCCGGGTCGTCGTCTCCACGGCCGAGAATGTCCGCTACGAGAACGTGATGCAGGTCCTCGACCTCGCCAAGCAGTCGGGCGCCGCCGACCTCGCGCTGCTGCGCAAGCGGAGGGCACAGTGAAGAACGCCAGCATCGACATCCTGCCGATGGCCGCGGTCGGCCTCATCCTCGTGCTCGTGATGATGGTCGTAGCGCCGATGGTCGTCACCCGCAACAACACGCCGGTGACCCTGCCCCAGACCCACACCTCCGAGCGCAAGGTCGAAAACGACGTCACCATCACGCTCAACACCGACGGCGCGCTCTTTCTCGACGACCAGGCAGTGCCCGACTTTGCGACCCTGGAAAACGCCGTGCGCGGCGCGGTCACGCGCGACCCCTACGTGCTGGTCGTGGTCCGCGCCGACAAGGACTGTCTCCACGACCGCGTGCTCGACGTGCTCGCCACTGCCCGGCGTGCCGGCGCCCAGCGCATCGCCTGCGCGACCAAGCGCCTGAGGGAAGGCTAGAATGTTCGCCGAACGCCGCTCCCGGTCTTTCGAGATAGCCATCGCCGTGTCCGCGGCGCTCCACGTCGCCTTTGTCCTGCTCGTTTCGCGCTCCCGTCCCCTCGGGCGCGACTACGCCGACATGCAGGAAGTCAGCTTCATGGACGTCACCTACCGGCCCGAGGTTGCGCGCGTCCTGCCCAAGGCCGCAATCCCGGGCGGCGGCGGCGCGGCCGAAGAAGCCCCGGTCCCGACCTATGCCTCGGGCGTCGCCGCCGACGAAGTCCCGGCGATAGACCTGAGCGCCAGCCTCGAGCGTGACAAGTCCCAGGCCAAGATTGACCTCGACCGCTACGAACTCGACCGCGGCGACGGCATGGCCACCATCAAGCTCGGCGGCTCCGGCTCGACCAAGTCCACCGACGAGATACTCGCCCAGCCAAAGGTCGCGCTGTCCCGCGGCCTGTCATCGGGCAAGGGCGTACCCGGCCTCACCGGGATGCCCGGCGTGCCCCAGCAGCAGGCGCAACTGACCATCGAGCGCCGCAGCCTCGCCAAACCGGTCACGCGCGCCCTGCCCACGGCCCCGACCGCGGAACTGCCGGCCGCTGTCGCGGCCCCGGCCAAAGGCTCCCAGTTCATGATTGCCGGCCCCATCTCCGAGCGCGAGATCAAGTGCCGCGTCGTGCCGCGCTACCCCAAGTGGGCGCTCGAGCGCCGCATCTCGGGCACGGTCGTGGTCAAGCTCTGGGTCCAGCCTGACGGCCGGGTCAAGGGCGTGCCCCAGGTCGAAAGCTCATCCGGCTACCCCGACCTCGACCAGGTCGTGGTCGACGCCCTGCGCGGCTGGGAGTTCGCCCCGCTCGCCGCCGGGGTCAAGAGCGAAGACCAGTGGGGCGTCATAACCTTCCGCTTCACGCTTTCATAGAACCATGACCACGCTGCTCCTGCTCGCCCTCGTGCTCCAGACCGCCCCGCCCGACACGGCCAAGCGGTCCCCTGCCGGCGGCTCCCAGAGCCTCGGCGAAGAAGTCATCACCGGCGAAGTCGAAGTCAAGATAATCGACACCAAGCCCTGGTTTCCTCCCCAGCTCGACCCCTTCGCGCCCATCAACTCGATGCTCGCCCCGGACAACTACGTGCTCGACGAAGGCCTCTACCACTCGGTCGACTCGATGACCACGCCCCAGCACGCCACTCACTCCTCCTACCTGCGCGTGCCGGTCGAGCGCGACTTCATCTACGGCGACCTGATGGTCTTCATGCCCTCGTTCGAGACCCGGGTCGCCTCCTGGGAACTGGTTGTATCCAACAGCCTCGGCGAAACGGTCCGGCGCGTCTCGCGCAAGGGCCAGCCCCCTGCCCTGATGACCTGGGACGGCAAGACCGACGCCGGCGACGCGATAACGGTCGGCGAAGTCTACGGCTTCGTGTTCAACGCCTACGACGCACAGGGCAACCAGACCCGCATACCCGGCACGCCCCAGCGCATCAACGCCATCTCCTACCCCTTCGAGAACGAGTGGGTCGTCGCCATAGCGGCCGACAACATCTTCAAGGACGGCAGTGCCGCGCTCACCGACAAAGCCGCGGCGCGCCTCGACGAAGCGGCCAACATCGTCAAAGAGAAGTACAAGAAGGAAGTCGTCGTCTACGTCTACACCGAGCAGGAAAAGCTCTCCACCGACCGCTGCCGCGTGATTCAGGACGAAATCACCCGCCGGGTTGTCCTGCCCCAGGGCGCGCTCAAAGTCGCCCCCCGCTTCATCCTCGGCCTTCAGCCCAAGTTCTCCAAGGTCGAGTTCCGCATCAACTAGGCAGCCAACGGCTGACAGCTAACGGCTGACGGCCGAAGCAACCCGGGACCGCACCGCGGCTTGCGCGACCCTGATCTCACCTCAAACCCCACACGCTCCAAGTCGACAAAGGCACCGAGGGTAAGGTAACAGCCCCGGCCCGGCGAGAGTTCAAACCCCGGTTCGGTCACCGACCAAGGCGTCGCGCCGGCGGCGCGAACTGCGCTGTGCCACGGGCAGCGAGTCGCGTGGATTGAAGGAACGAGACAGGGGCAGACAGAGGCCTCGATCAGGGCGCGACGACAAGCCGGGCGAACCGGGCCAGCGGTCGGACTGAGGGTTGTGGCCAACGTCGGTCCGGGCCTTGGGCCAAGTCTCGTCGCGACGGCCGGGCCCTCGATTGCGGGCCAGAAAGCCCTGCTGGTTGCGGCGGGAGAAGCCCCGAGCGAAGCCGCCCGGGAGGCGGAGGAGTCGATGCGCCGCTCAATGACGGCCGTCCCCACAACACATTGCCTTATCTGGACTTTCGGCTTCAGCCACAAACCGATGCCACTATAACCAAGGTTATAGTGACCCTAGACATAGAGGTGCGTTCCGGTCAGCTCCGCCGCAGCACCGCGCGCCGAATCCCTGCCCGCCGCCGGGAATTCAACGAACTCCAGCTCTCCCCCCTCCATCCGCCCGCCCCGGCCCAATCACCGCCGGGACCAAAGGGCTGGTAGCCCAGTTTCCGGTCGACAGACGATGGACGGTGTGCGGAGTCTGGCGTTTTGTTACGTCCACTCGCGCGACTTCCGCGCAACGGAGTTCTGTCCCAGGCACATCGTGACCCACTGAGAGGAGCAGAAACCTGGGGACGCTACCCTTGTTTCTGTTGACATCACCGGTGGCAGGCATAGGGTGGTCGTATGCCGAGGATGGCGCGAGCTGTTGTGGCCGGGATACCGCATCACGTGACCCAGCGCGGCAATCGTCGGGAAGAAGTGTTCTTCGGTGAGGCTGACTTTCGTCGATACCTGTCGCTGCTGGAGGAATACGCGTCCGCTCGCGGGCTCGAAGTGCTGGCCTACTGCCTGATGACCAATCACCTGCACCTCGTGGTGGTGCCGGCCGAGGCCCACACGCTGGCGTCGGTGCTGAAGCCGGTTCACCTGCGCTACGCCCAGTACGTGAACTGGACCCACGGTCTGAGCGGCAGGCTGTGGCAGGGACGGTACTTCTCCTGCGCGATGGACGATGCGCACACGCTGGCCGCCATCCGGTATGTCGAGCGCAACCCGGTGCGGGCGCGGATTGTCCGTCGTGCCGAGAACTACCCATGGAGTAGCGCGGCAGCCCACGCCGGACTCCGCACCGACCCGCTGCTTTCGGACATCACCAGGCTCAAGACATCTGCCGGTGTCGCGGACTGGGCCGAATGGTTGCGCGAGACCGAGGAGAGCACGCTGCTGGACGGGCTCCGGCTGAACACCCGCACCGGTCGACCGCTGGGCACCGACGAGTTCGTGAGTCGTATCGAACGCAAGATTGGCAGAACCCTCAAACCGCAGCCCGGCGGCAGACCCCGAACGCGGCAGCCGAAGGAGAGGCGTAAACATGGGTAGCGTCCCCATGTTTCCATGTT
>CBFGIY010000040.1:168-20894 GCA_965648935.1 Caldifarciminota bacterium | reverse complement strand
TCCCGGGTCCTGTTGCTGCCGGCGCTCGATCTTGACGCCATACTGGCAGAGCAGTTAGCATCAGTCGGACAACCCACACACCAGGTGGGTCACTATGTGCCTAGGAAGACCCGCTTGCGGCACGGGCGACGCCGCGATGCGCCGGACTGATTCGTGACAGGCGACGGAGAAGATCCGAACACCGTCTGCAGACAAAGCAGGGCCGCCCGGGGGATGGTCCCCTGGACCGCCAAATGAAGGCCCGTCTCCGCGATTCCGACTCCGCCCGCGCCGGCAAGTGTATGACAACCGCCAAGCTGCCGGCCTGCAGTCCGCGGCTGACGCTCAGTGCCGCACGAAAGTTGTCCTGACCTCGCCGCGCCGTGCGGCAGAAGGCAGCGGGCCGGCAGGAGGCCGGCCCGCAGGAGGCAGAGATGCAGTGTGTGATGGACGGGCCTGGCTTACCCGCCCTTCTGTCCTGTCAGGTACACATTGTCGATCTGGAGCAGCCGTTCTGCCGAGCCCTTGCAGTTCCGGTAGTTCTTCGCGGCGTCGTCGAGCCGAACCCGGTACTGCGAGCGAGGCACATCAGGCTTCTTGACATTGAGCAGCATCACGCCGCCAGCCAGCATCGCACAACCCACCAGCCCGAGCGCTACAGTGACCAGTTTGGAGCCCATCGTATCCTCCTGATTTTCAAGTTTGCCTGCGGTCCTTTCAGTAACCATACCCTTGACATTGCACCATCCGTGCCAGCCACGCGGAAATCGACATCATACGCAATTTCAATATGTTAGAAGTTGTGGCCAGCAATGACCCCCATACACTGTCTCATCTTGTGAGACACGAGACATTGAAGAATCTCGTGCATAAAACCAATAATTACAGCGGCTTACGTTTTGTCTCTTTCAATGAGACACTGTGTTATCGAGTAGTTATTGAGACGGCGGTAGGAAAGACGCGAGGGGCGGCCATTGGCCGCCCCTCGCAGGATGTGATGCTTGAGCTAACGCTCGATCACGAGCTTCTGTTCGGCCGCAAAGCCGGCCGAAGTCAGCTTGACCAGGTACACTCCCGCCGACAGCTCACGCAGGTCAAGGTTGAGCATGCCGGTCCGGCCGGCAACAAAGCCCTGACTCTGTACGGTTCGGCCTGTAATGTCGTACACCCGCACCATCGCCGGCCCGGAGGCGGGCAGGCTGTAGCGCAGTGTCGCCGTGCCGGTCAGCAGCGGATTCGGCCCCAGCGCCATCCCGGCAGGCACCGCGGTCACGCCCGCCATCACGCCTTCGCGGGCCGGCTGGCTCGCCACGGTCGCGCCCGGCGTGTACATCCAGAACTCGCCGGTCTTGTTGCCCTTGAGCGCATAGAAGCGCCGGTCGAAAACGATCAGGTCGCCGCCGCCTTTCACGCGCTTCTTCTTGGCGGTCGAGCCGACCTGAGGCATCGTATCAAGCTCGAGCCAGGAATCGCCGAGAACGTCGTAGTACCAGAACTCGGCGGTGTTGCCGCCCTTGAGCGCCCAGATTGCGTCATCGTAGTACACGCCGGACGCGCCGTCCTTGCTCTTCTTGCTCTTGCCGGTCTTGAGCGAAGAGAACGGCATCCCGGCAAGACTGGTCGTTGACCATGTCCGGGTGGCGGTGTTGAAGGTGAACATCTCGTGATACTTCGCCTTGTGGGCGTAGATGAGCGCGCTGTCGTTGCCGAAGCGGCGCATCGTCAGCCACGAGCCCTTGTCCCACTTCGCCTTGGCCCCGGCCGGCGCGTCGGGCAGGGCGTCGTCCCAGTGCAGGCTCTGGGTGTTGAAGCGGTAGAACTCGGTCTTGTAGCCCTTGAGCAGGTAGACGTAATTCGAGTCGCCGCCGCGGCCGCGGACATACTGCAGGTCGGTGCCGCCCTTGACCTTCTTGTTGCTCAGGCCGACCGGGACGTCGGGCAGCTGCTCCCAGGTCTGGGCGCTGATGTCGTAGCGCCAGAACCCGAGCGTGTTGTTGCCCTTGGTCGTGTAGATGTAGTCGCCGTCGCCGGCGCAGCCGGACGAACCCTTGCCCGGGGCCTTGGCCTCGGCGCCGAGCGGGATGCCGGGCAGGTCGTGCCAGACCAGGCTCTCGACATCGCAGGAGTGGAAATCGCCGGTCTTGTTGCCCTTGAGCACGAAGAAGCGGTCGCCCATCTCGACCAGCCAGCCGCCGTCCTTGACCGCCTTGCCCGACGGCGTGAGCGGCACCGGGGTCAGCTCGGTCCAGGCGCCGGCAGTAACCACGTTGACGTTGAACGCGACGGACGCGGTATCGTTGGCCGGGTTCGCGTCGCCGGCAAGCACGGTCCACGCGACCGCGGTGTAGCTGCCCGGCGGGTTCGCGGTCCAGGCCGGGAAGTCCCGGTTGGTCGTGCCGTTGCCGTTGACGCTGATGCCGGTGATCGACTCGCGGTAGACCTCAACGCTGGCCGCGTCGCGGATAGTGAACCACGCGGCGCAGACCGCGTTCTCGCCAGTGTGATTGCGGATGCGGGCGCGCGGCGTGACGCTGGCGCCCGGCGTGATCAGCCCGACCGGGGCAAGCACCGCATCGACACCGACATCGCCGCCGATGACCCGAACCGTGTCGTAATCACCGTCGTTGCCCGGGTTCAGGTCGCCGGACAGCTCGGTGCAGCAGACGATCGGGAATACGCCGGCGCTGCTTGCGGTCCAGTCCGGGAACGTGACATACTGCCGGGTGCCGGGCGCGTGGCCGGTCACCGGCACCACGTGGTTGTAGACCGTCCCAATCGTCATCCGGACGTTGTACGACGACGGCGTCGTGTTGCCGTAGTTGTACACCGAGCAGGCGGGCGTGACTGCGGTCCCGATTCCGACCGTGCCGGTCGGCGCGAGCACCCGCGAACAGCCGACGTCCGGGATGACGCCGATATTGTACCGCTCGGGAACGCCGATGACGTTGGCGTCCGACAGGTGCCGCCCGCCGAACACCCACAACCCCGGTATACCGGGCTGGCCCGGCGTGCCGGGCACTAGTACGCCGGCGTGGTTACGCCGGGCCGTGTCAAGCGGCGGGAAACTGGCCCATGTGTTGCTGGTCACGTCGTATATGTGGCAGAGGTTCGTGTCGGCCGGCCACGAGTCGCCGCCCGCCACGATGACCTTGTTCTGGAAGACGTAGGGAGTCGAAGCGCCGAACCCGAACGCCCGGGCCTCACCGCACACGCGCGGCAGCGGCGCGACCGCGGTCCAGCCCGCAGCCGGAGTCAGAGTGTTGAACCGGTGACACGCCGTGACCGCGTTGAGCGGGTAAGTCCCCTGGTTCACGGTGTCGCCGCCCATCGCGTAGATGTAGTTATCGACCGCGCAGAGGTTGATGTAGGCGCGGGGCACGGGCAGGTCGGCGGTCGTGATGCGGGTCCAGCGCGACCCGGCTGCGGCCATCGGGTCATAGACCCAGGTCTGGCCGACGACCGAGTAAGGTATGCCGCTCAGGTAAGCGCCGCCGGTCAAGTAGAGCTTGTTGTCGACCGCAACGCAGTTGAACGCCGAGTAGACGCGGCTGGAATCGTCGCGGCCCGGGAAAGGGTCGGTCGTGACCACGCGCACGGTGTTGGAACGCGGGTAGTAGACCTGAACCGCGGTCGAGTTGATGCCGGTGGAGCCGCGGCCGCCGACGATGTACAGCCCGTATGTGTCGCCTGCGGCGAGATTGTAGTTGTCGCGCAGCAGGCAGATGTCGTAGTTCGATACCGCGACCGGCATGTCGACGAGCATATCGGTGTAAGCGCCGGTGCGCGGGTTGAACCGCCAGACGCTGGAATCGGTCGCCGCGGTCGAGAGGCGACCGCCGAGGAAGTAGACCATCCCCGTGTCGCCGCCCGGGTAGTTGAGCGGGAAGTACTCGCCGTCGAACCGGGTGAACCGGAATTCAAAGGGCTGGGTCGGGCCGTTCTGCCAGCTCTGTGCCGGCAGGACGCCGACCAGCAGCAGCAGCGCGCATAGCACACTGAGTCTTGCCATCTCTTGCCTCCCTCGGGCGTATCGCGGCGCTTCTCTCCCGCCCGAATGAGAGAAGCGTCCCGCTGCCGGCACAGGGCCGGTCAGGGGACAGCTGGTGTAACCACTGCAGGCTATTCATTCTACACCTGCGTTGGACCGGCGTCAATGGTCAGAAGTGGACAGAACCGACAGGACAGGGAGCTTACCCCCTCGAAGTGCCGCACCATTATTTCACTCCGACCGGAGCGAAGCGGAGTGGAGGAATCCCTTGCCGGAAGTCTGGTCTGGCGGAGGGTGGGTGAAAGGAGAGGGATTTCTCCTCGCGGCGGAGGATTGCCTTGGTCGAAATGATAGGCGACAAAGCGCGAGGGGCGGCAGTGCCGCCCCTCGCAGTCTGCGGAAGGTCAGGCTAGCGTTCGATGACGACCCTTCGGCTCAGCGCCTGCCGCGCTTCGCTCAGGGTGACGCCGGCCTTCATCTACTTCTCGACCACGAGCTTCTGCGAAGCAGTGAAGTCGGCCGCCGTCAGCTTGACCAGGTACACGCCGGCCGAAAGCCCCTTCAGGTCAAGGCTCACCGCACCGGTCCGGCCGGCGGCAAAGCTCACGCTCTGCACCGTCCGTCCGGTCACGTCATACACGCGCACCAGCGCCGGCCCGGTGGCAGGCAGGCTGTAGCGCAGTGTCGCGGTCCCGGTCAGCAGCGGATTGGGGCCCAGGCTCATCCCGGCAGGCAGCGCGGTCACGCCCGCCATCACGCCGGAACGCTCAGGAGCCGACCCGTACACGCCGCCCAGCGAGTAGACCCACAGCTCGGCCGTCTTGTTGCCCTTCAGGGCATACAGATACGTGCCGTCCGTGGTCAGGCCGCCGCCGCCTTTGACCCGCTTCTTCTTCGCAGTCGACCCGATCTCCGGGATCAGCTCTTTCTCTGTCCAGGTCGCGGTCGCAGGATCCCAGGCAAAGAACTCGACCGTGTTGCCGCCCTTCAGGGCGTACAGCAGTCCGCCCATCAGCGCGCCGTCCGACCCGTCCTTGGGCTTCTTGTTCTTGCCCGTCTGCTGGTTGGTCTGCGGTATCCCGCTCATCAGCGGACCCCAGGTCAGCGAGTCCAGCGAGTAGGCGTACATCTCCGAGTACTTCGCCTTGTGCGCGTAGAGCTTGCGCGCCGCCTCGTCGTACACCAGCCAGGAGCCTTTGTCCCACTTCGCCTTCGCACCGGCCGGAGCGTCCGCGAGCGTCTCCCACTGGCCCGTGGCCACGTTGAACCGGTAGAACTCGGTCTTGTACCCCTTCAGCAGGTAGACCCAGGCGTCGGTCCCGTCGTCCACGTACACCAGGTCCGTGCCGCCCTTGACCTTCTTGTTCGACAGCCCGAGCGGCACGTCGGCAAGCTGGGTCCAGCCGGAGTCGGAGTACTTCCAGAACCCGGTCGTGTTGTTGCCCTTGGTCGCGTACACCGTGCCGTTGCCGTCCGTGCAGATGTTCGCGCCCTTGTTGGGCAGCTTGGCTTCCGTGCCCGGCGGCATCGTCGCCAGCTCGGTCCAGGCCGTGCCGTCGAAGCTGTAGAAGTCACCGGTCTTGTTGCCCTTGAGGATGAAGTGCACGCCCAGGCCGGCGTCAAACGCGATCATACCGCCGTCCTTCACCGCCTTGCCCGAGGGCGTCAGCGGTACCTGGGTCAGCTCGGTCCAGCCGGCGGGCGGGGGCGGGCCGCCGGCCCGGCGGACCTTGGCGCGGATCATGAAGTCGCCGTCATTAAGGTAGTTGTAGTACCATATCGAGTCGCCGATGAATGCCCAGCTCTGCATTGATACTGGCGGCGTCTCGTCAACGCACAGGCCCGGGGCGTTGGGATGGTCGGCAGTCTGGCGATACCCGACGAGGAACGCGCCGCTGTCCACCCTGATCGGTGTCGGCAGGGGGATCGCGTTCCACGCACCGCGGACGATGGTCGTGGTGTCGCAGAACGCCTGATGAACCGGTATGCCGGCCGAGTCGAGCCAGACCTCGGCGATCGCGCCGGTGCCGCCCGGGTTCGGCCAGGTGTTGTCCCAGAAACGGTAGTACACGGTATCGATGAACACCGGGTAGCTGGCCGGGACGAACTTGTTCAGAAACATGTTGCCGGCGTTGTAGAACACATAGGCGTTTTCAGGCATCTGGTTGTCGTCGTAGCGCAGGACATCAGCAGTGCCGCAGACCTGAGCTTCGCGCAACTGCATGTCGTTGTTGGGCCGGGCATCGCCGGTGAGCGCGGTCCTGACCTTGATGCGGTACACGCCGGCGACAGTCGGCTGCCACTGGGTGTTGAAGACGAATGGCACGGTGTCGCCCGGGTCAATGTCCAGCGTGAAGGTCTCGATGAAGCCGGCGGCAGGCGTGCCGGACTCGGTGTAGACAGAGCACACGACCGGGAAACCTGCCTCGATCGTGTCGCCGCCGTTGAACACGTTACAGGATATGACCGCGTTCTGTCCCGCGTTCAGGAAGAAGCCGCGGCTGTTGCTGATGTCAAGAACACCGACATCGTGGGTCGCGGCCGAACTGAAGTAGTTCACCACCGCGCGATGGAAGAAGTCGCCGGCGGTAACTTCATACCACTGTGTTCGATCGAGCGAAAGTGCGTTGCGCCACGGAACCGTGCCGTTGTCCAACAGCGGGAAGAGAGTGTCGTTGATGGTGGGAATCGGGATGGACTTCCAGCCGACCCAGAACGGCGCCGGTCCGGCGACGATGCCGGTCGCATTGTAATTGGATATGAGAACGTTGTAGCCGACAGTGAGCGTATCGACGCCGTAGCCGCTGGCAAGCAGGCGGTTGGGATAGGAGTGGCCGCTTATGACCGTGTCGGAGAAGATGTAAAGCGAGCAGCCGGTAATCCAGCCGAGCGTGTCGAGCGCGTACTTGTAAATCTGCACGGTCTGGAGAGAGCACACTGCCGCGGGCGTGAGCCTGGCCAGCCAGTAGTAGTTGTAGCGGTAGAAGAACGCCGGAGTGTTGTCGTCGTTTCTCAGAGTGTCGATGGCGTCGGTGGACGCACCCTGGGTTTGCATCCTGAGCTTGGTGCCGGTGAGCGGCTGCGGCTGCAACCACAGGCCGCCGGTTCTCAAGGCTGCTGCGTCCAGGCCGCCATACGCCACCGGCGTCGCTGCCATCAGGCAGGATGCGGCAAGCGCAAGCGCGAGGACCGCGATTCCTCTGTTCATAGAGCCTCCTTGTGACGTGTTACTGCATACTCCGGAGCATTCCGAGGGCGAGCCATGCCGCGTCCTGGCCCTTCGGAGCCCCGCCGACTTTTGATATTACCCTTCGGCCAGCCGAAGTCAATACGCCTGAACAAAGCGCGGGGCGGCCTGAAGCCGCCCCGCCAGAGCCTGTCCGAGACCTAGGGCCGACGGATGTCGCCGACCAGATTGCCGCGGAAGGTGTTGTTGCGTTCCAGCACGTCGGGGTCCGGGTATTCCTCGCCATCGAGGTAGATGCCCCAC
Organism: Caldifarciminota bacterium; assembly: GCA_965648935.1. Lineage (GTDB taxonomy): Bacteria > Hydrothermota > Tepidihabitantia > Tepidihabitantales > Tepidihabitantaceae > CBFGJX01. The sequence continues at coordinate 13,437 of CBFGIY010000040.1, read as the reverse complement.
GTCAGGCTGTTGTTGATCGAGCAGTTGCTGATCTCAGGGAGGGCATCGCGGATCACTATCATCCCGTCAGCAGCCGTATTGTCGCCACCGAAGTCTATGGCACACGTGACGAGCATGCTCTGCGCGTCGATGGCATCGGGGCCGAAGACTATCGCTCCCCAGTCGCCGGGCGACGGGTTCGGAGACGTGCTCGTGAACCTGATCGGAATCAGCTCGCTGACAGCGTAGAGGGCGCCGGGCTGACCGTTGTCGCCGACGAGCATGCGCGCTGCGCGCATCAGCTTGACCGATGCCCCGCCGCCGATGGTCAGCACCGGGCGTGTCGCTGCGCCGATCGTGACGTCGCCCGAAAGCACGTACGGTGTGCCGACGAACGGCCAGAAAAGGCTTGAGTCAACCGCACCCGGATAGACGTACACACCTTCCTGGCCGTTGGGCGTCATCACGTTGCCCGGACCGATGAAGCGGATGTGGTCGGGATAGGTCTCCATCGCGTATGAGACGCAGTTCGTGACGCGATTGAACGAGAAGCCGCGCACACAGCTTCCCTGGTCATCGGTCGCGATGCCCTTGCCCGCACTGCGGCTGATCTCACAGCGCTCGACCGTGGGACGGGCACCGCCGTAGGTCGCAATGGCGCCGGCAGTCGCTTCGCCGGCGTAGGTTATGCGACACTGGCTGAGCTTGCTCGCGGAGCCGGTCCCGCCGTAGAAGTGGATGCCCTTCCAGAAGCCCGGCGTGGTGTCGGAGCGAATCGTGCCGCGCGATGTGAAGACGATTGCCGAGTCGGTCGTGCCGACCGCGATGAGGTCACCGGCCCCGCCATTGCCGATGGCGAGACCGGCTCCGGCCTCGAACTGGACGGTCACGCCCGGTTCGATGGTCAGCCGTGCGCCGCCTTTGACCGTGACGACGCCGGTCACGATGTGCGGCCCGGCGAAAACGCCCCAGGACTCGTTCGCGGTGATGTCGCCGGAGTGGAATGTCGGCCCGGTGAAGCGGGTGATGCGGCAGGTCACTGAGTCGCTGCGCGTGTTGCCGGCGGTGTCGCGCGCGGTCGCCTTGATGACGACCGCGGCGCCGGGCGTCGCGCCACTGGCGTCCCAGGCCAGGCTGAATGTGTCGGCAGTACCCATCGAATCCTCGCCGACCTTCGAGCCGTCAACGAAGAACTCGACCCTGGCCATCAGCACGTTGTCGGTGGCGAGAGCCTTGAGGATGACAGTGTCCCGCTGGAGGGTGTCGCCCGACCGCGGGCTGCGCAGGCGCACTTCCGGGCTGACCGTGTCGCGGGGCGGCGGCCGGCGCAGGTAGACCGTGGCGATGGCTTCGGCGAAGTTGCCCGCCTCGTCGTAGGCGGTCGCCTTGAGCAGGCGCGCGCCGCCCAGGGTGTCGGTGCGGGCGTCCCAGACCGCGCTGAACGTGTCTGCAGCCGCGGCCGAGTCGGCGCCGAGCTGGCGGTTGCCGACCGCGAACTCGACGCGCGTCACGGCCTTGTCGTCGGTGGCGACCGCCTTGACCGTTATCAGGCCCGGAGCGAGCGAGTCGCCCGCGGCCGGCTCGACCACCGCGACCGCGGGTTTGGTCGTGTCGGGCTGGTCGCAGGCGGCCAGCATGGCCAGCGCGACAAGCCCTGCAAGCAGGATGTGCTTCATAACTTGGCCTCCTCGTAATCAGGCTGAACCGGGCGGCGCGGACCGCGAACAGCCGGGCTACGGCCGGCGCCCTCGAGGAGAATATACATTCCGCGCCGGGCTTGTCCAGAGGCCGCGGCGGGGCGGGCCGCGTCCGCGGCCGCGCGCGCCTTGTCGGGTGAGTACAAGCGCGAGGGGCGGCCCAGGGCCGCCCCTCGCTGATTCCGAACCGGTCTAGCGGATCACGAGCTTGTGCGAGCTGGTCAGGTCGCCCGAGGCAAACTTGACCAGGTACACGCCCGCGCTCAAGGAGCGCAGGTCGAGGCTGACCGAGCCGCTGCGGCCGGCGGCCAGGCTGCGGTCGAGCACTGTCCGGCCGGTGACGTCGACGACCTTGATGGTCGCCGGGCCGCTGGCAGGCAGGCTGTAGCGCAGAGTGGCATAGCCGGTCGAGAGCGGGTTGGGCCCGAGTCTGGTGTCGAAGCCCTGCGGCACGACACGCTCGGCCATCACGCCCGAACGAGCCGGCTGGATTGCCGACGCGAACATCGGCGTGTACTTCCAGAGCTCGTTGGACTTGTTGCCCTTGAAGGCGTACAGGAAGTCGCCGGTCGACGTGATGTCGCCGCCGCCCTTCACCCGCTTCTTCTTGCCGAGCGGGCCGAGCTGGTTGATGGTGTCTTTCTCGAACCAGGTCGGGCCGTTCAGGTCGACGGCATAGAACTCGCAGGTGTTGCCGCCCTTGAGAGCATAGAGCATGCCGTCGTTGAGGAAGGCGGCCGAAGCGCCGTCCTTGCTCTTCTTGCTCTTGCCGGTCTGCTGGTTCTGCAGCGGCATGCCGGGCATCTGCGCGCCCCACGTGCCGGAGGTCAGGTCGTAGGCGAACATCTCGTGGTACTTGGCCTTGTGGGCGATGATGCGCTGGTTGGCCTCATCATACGCAAGCCACGAGCCCTTGTCCCACTTCGCCTTGACGCCGGTCGGCGCATCGGTGAGGGTCTGCCACTGGCCTGAGGTCACGTTGAAGCGGTAGAACTCGGCCTTGTAACCCTTGAGCAGGTAGACGTAGCCGGAGTCGCCCGCGACGTAGACCATGTCCGTTCCGCCCTTGACCTTCTTGTTGGAAAGGCCGAGCGGCACGTCGGCAAGCTGGGCCCAGCCGGAGTCGGAGTACTTCCAGAACCCGGTGGTGTTGTTGCCCTTGGTGGCGTAGATGGTGCCGTTACCGTCGGTGCAGGCGATGGAGCCCTTGGACGGGCCCTTGTTCTCGACGCCAAGCGGCCAGGAGGTGAGCTCGGCCCAGGCGTCGGCGTTCGGGTCGTAGGAGTAGAAGTCGCCGGTCTTGTTGCCCTTGGCGGCGTAGATCAGCTCGGTGCTCTGGTTGTAGACCAGCCAGGAGCCGTCCTTCTGCATCTTGCCGCTCGGTGTGATGGGCATCGAGGCCTTCGGCTCCCACGCGGTCGGGACCGCGCCGCTGTCGAGCACGGTGCAGGCGCCGAACGCGGTGTCGTTGGTCAGGTCGTAGTCCCAGTCCATCACTGTCGAGGCCTGGAGCGTGTGGGCGCCGGCGGTCGCCGGGTACCACGCCGCGGTCAGGTTGAACATCGCCGAGTCGCCCTGGGCAACCGTGATGCCGCCCTGGGTCTCGTCGTACACGACGTTGCTCGACGGGTCGCGGATGATGAAGCGGACGCCGCAGACGGCCTGCGCCTGCCCGTAGTTCATCACCTTCACGCCCGGGTACTGGGCACCGCCGCGCGGGAACGAGCCGAGCGGGGCGGTGATCTCTGCCACGCCGACGTCCATCCGGTTGACATTGAAGGCCCGGACTATGCTGTCGTTGGACGGGTCGGTGTCGTAGGTCTGGGTCACCTTCGCGACGCCGGTGTACGCCGCATTCGGCTCGGCGAGCCAGGTCGTGTCGAAGGTGAAGGTGGTCTCGGCGTCAACCGCGAGGCCGGTAACGGTGCGGGTGACGTCGAAGACGAGCGCGCTGAAGCCCTTGCGGGTCGGGCTCGCCTCGTCGTTGTCAAACGTGCCGTCGTCGATGCGGAAGCGGACGTCGAAGCTCGCCGGGAAGTCGCCGTAGTTGCGCACGGTGAGCGACGGCGCCAGCGGCGAACCCTGCGGCACCGAGGTGGTCGGGGCGAGCAGGGCGGTGATGCCGACGTCGACATTGCCGACTCCGAAGGTCTGGCCGAGGGAGTCGTTGCCAGGCACGGCGTCGGGCATCTGCTTGTGCCAGGCCATCACGGCGTAGTTCGAACCAGTCACGGTCGGAGTCCAGACCGGCAGGCTGACGACAACCGAGTCGCCGGGGATGGTCGCGCGCAGGACCGAGTCGGTGTAGACCGGCGTGCCGCCGCGCGTGATGACCATCTTCACCCAGTTGGACCCGGCCGGCCCGCCGAAGTGCCGGAGCACGACCTGCGGGGTGATGGGCGCGTTGACCGGGACGCCGCCCGCAGGAGCGAGGATGGCGGTGACGCCGAGGTCGACGAAGAACTCGTCCGCGCCGATGTCGGCGGCCGAGCCGATGGGCCGGAGATCGCCGTCGATGTCATAGGCGAACCCGGGCACGACCGTGCCGACATCCTTGCAGGGTGAAGTGCTGGTCAGGTGGAGGTCGGTTCCCGAGACGAGCTGCGGGTTGGCCGAGATGCTGTTGGAGTCCTGGAGGGTCGAAGACCGCCACGAGGCAAGGTCCGCGAGGCCCATGCCGTTCCAGACGCCGACCATCGAGGCCGCGAACAGGTCGTTGTAGTCCGACGCGCCGAGGCCGGCGAATGAGGAGTTCCAGAACGCAACCGCGTAGCTGCCGGTACGGTTCCAGAAGATGTTGTTCTTCATCTTCAGGTTGGTGACGTACTGGCCGTAGACCGTGTAGTTGGATGAGCTCGCGCTGGAGACTGTGTTGTTGTAGAGCTCGGCATAGTCCTGGTAGTAGAGGTAGATGCCGTAGCTCGTCCAGCCCGAGATCATGTTGTTGGCGATTACGTTGCGCAGGCCGTAAGGCGCGGAGGTGCCGTAGACGAAGAGGCCGTAGGAGGAGGAGGCGTTGAGCGTGTTGCCGATGATGGAGTCATCCTTGCCGTAGTACCAGTAGATCGGGTACGGGGCGGTGATGACGTTGCCGCGCACGACGCAGGTGTCGGTCGTGTTTGTGGCGCTCGAGGCCGAGGTGGCGTAGATGCCGTAGGAGCTCGCGCCGTAGATGCGCAGGTTCTCAAGCCTGATGCGCTTGCTGTTGTAGAGCCGGATGCCGTAGGAGTAGCCGGTGCCGGGCAGGTTCACGGTCTGGCCCGGATAGCCGCGCACCGTCAGCCAGTAGGGCCCGTTGCCGATGCCTTCGAAGTTGAAGGCGGCCGAAGAGCCGGGGATGCCGGTGTAGGTGCCGTCGTAGACGTCGAACTGGACGTTGCCGCCGAAGCCGCGAAGCTGAACCGCGCCGAATGCTTCGGGGAACGACCGGAAGTCGCCGCCGCCGGCCTGCTTGATGGTGTAGACGCCGCTCATCGGCGCGCCGACCGAGGTGTACTCGTCAGCGCCGATGTCGGTGGCGGGGCCGGTGGGCCGGGCGTCGCCGTCGACGTCAAAGGCGATGCCGAGCCCGGCAGGGCCGGCGTTGATGCAGGGCGAACCGGTCTTCAGACGCGGGTTCAACGGGCCGCCGACCTGCGGGTTGGAGTTGAGGCCGCCGACATCGAAGCCGGCAGTCTGCCAGGCGGTCCAGGTCAGCGCGCCGCCGTGCGACCCGCTGTATCCGACGAATCCGGACGAGTTGTTGGGCACCCAGAGGCAGTTGTTGCTGACCGCCTCGGGCCGTATGGTGCCGCCGGAGAAGTACATCGCGTAGGCGCCGGTCGAGGTGTAGTTGTTGAGCAGGACGTTGCCCTTGATTTGCAGAGAGTCGCCGCCGTTGCCGAACTGGCTGTTGGCCACGTAGATGCCGTAGGAGGCCGAGGTGTTGAAGTTGACGATTGTGTTGAAGTAGACCTTCGCGCCGCGCATGTAGTTGAGGTACATGCCGTAGGAGGTGAACCCGGAGATGATGTTGTTGAAGATGGCGAAGCGGTTGGTGTAGAACGACGACGAGCCGTAGATGTAGATGCCGTAGGAGGAGGTGGCGTTGATGATGTTGTTGTAGATGGAGTCGTCGCTCGGGCCGGGGGAGTTCGCGTTGGCGATCCACATGTAGATGCCGTTCGGGCCGGAGATGGTGTTGCCGGCGATGGTCATCGTGTCGGTGGTGCGCCAGGGGCTGACCGAGGCGTTGTTGTTGACGTAGATGCCGTAGGAAGTGAAGCCGGTGATGGTGAAGTCGCGGATGGAAACGCGCCGGACGCCATTGTTGTAGAAGCCGTATTGAGAGCCGGGGCTGACGATGACGTCGTCCTTCACGCCGCCGACCTGACGGGCGCGGTAGGTCAGCGAGTAGGGAGCCTGGGTCGGGGTCTCGATCCAGACCTGCTCGTTGTAGGTGCCGGCGAAGACCTCGAAGGTGACGTTGCCAGACTGGCCGCGTAGTGCGAGCTGGCCGTTGGCGATCTCGAAGCTCGGGAAGGTGTCGGCCGAGTAGGTGCCGCGCTTGATGTAGTAGGTGCCGCTCATCGCCGCGCCGACCGAGGTGTACTCGTCCGCGCCGATGTCCACGCCTGAGCCGGTCGGCCGGGTGTCGCCGTCGACGTCAAGCGTGATGCCCGAGATGGGCGTGCCCGCGTCGATGCAGGGCGAACCGGTCCGCAGGCGCGGGTTGTTCACGCCGCCGGTCTGCGGGTTGGTCGTGAAGGAGTTCATGTCCAGCCCGCCGGAGTTGGTCTGCCACTGGGCAAGGGTCTGCCAGCCGTAGGTCGGGTTGTAGAATGGCGTCGTGGAACCGCTGTGCGGGAACCAGCAGTTGTAGTTGGACGCGGCCGGGTAGTTGCTCGACCCGGTCGTGCGGTACATCGGGTAGAACGCGGAGAAGATGTTGTTGACGAAGGTGTCGCCGGTCGCGTAGTAGGCGTAGTATGCGTAGGTGCCGGAGCCGAGCACGGTGTTGTAATACCAGGCGGTGTTGGAGTTGTAGTAGGCGTAGATGCCGTAGGAGGTCCAGCCGTAGATGAGGTTGTTGATGAAGCGGTTGTTGTTGTGCAGCGCGGTGGTGGTGCCGCTGAAGAAGACGGCGTAGGAGGTCGTGGTGCGGATGTCGTTGCGCTCAAACAGGTTGTAGTCGCAGGTGTTGTTGGGCGTGCCGCTGATGTAGGTGAAGTAGATGGGGTAGCTGCTCGAGCGGATGACGTTGCGCACGACCTGCCAGTAGTCACAGCCGCTCATGTAGATGCCGTAGCTGTTGGTGACCAGGCGCAGGCCCTCGATGCGGATGTTGTTCGTGTTGTAGCCGTAGAAGGCGTAAGAAGTGGACTGGATGGTCACGTCCTGGCCGGTGGCGGCGCGGAACGTGATGGGCACCGAGTCCGCCCCGGGAACCGTGCTCAGGTTGACGTAGGACGTCTGCTGGTAGATTCCCGAGTAGATGTCGATGATGACCGGGCCGACGACGCCGCGCGTGCGGACCGCGTCGCCCGCGGCCATCACGGTCAGGAAGTTGCCGGAGCCGTCCGGCTTGACCGTGTAGGTCCCGCTCATCGGCTGGGCGGCGGCGATGCCGGCCAGCATCAGCAGGACTAACAGCGTTGCTGTTTGCCTCATTTCTCTGCCTCTCTCCTTTGGTTTAGCGCTCGACGACGAGCTTGCTTGTGGAGCTGAACCCGGCGGCCTCGAGCCGCACGAGGTAAATGCCGGCGGCGAGCCGGCGCAGGTCGAGGCTGACCGCGCCGGTGCGTCCGGCTATCTTCTGACTGCTCACCAGCTCGCGGCCGGTGGCGTCGTACACGCGGACAATGAGCGGGCCGGCCGCGGGCAGCGAGTAGCTGACCGTGGCGCGTCCGCCCTGCAGCGGGTTGGGCCTTATCGCGAAGCCGTGCGCGGCCGGCGTCGCGGGCGAGAGCTGGACGCCGTCGCGCCGCGGGGCCGGGGCGGCGGCGATGCCGCCCATCGTGTAGACCCAGAACTCGTTTATCTTGTTTCCCTTGAAAGCGTAGATGGCCTCGCCGTCGGTCGCGAGGCTGCCGCCGGCCTTGACCCGCTTCTTCTTGCCGGTGGAACCGATTTCGGGCATCAGTGCCTGCTCGGTCCAGGTCTGGGCCGCGATGTCCCAGGAGTAGAACTCGGCGGTGTTGCCGCCCTTCAGCGCGTATATCGCGGCGCCGAAGAGCACGCCGTCCGAGCCGTCCTTGGCCTTCTTGTTCTTGCCGGTCTGCTGGTTGGCCACGGGCATCCCGGTCATCTGCGGGCCCCAGGCGAGCGAGTCGATTGAGAACGCGTAGAGCTCGTGGTACTTGCCCTTGTGGGCATAGAGCCTGCGCTCGGCCGAGTTGTAGACGAGCCAGGAGCCCTTGTCCCATTTCGGCCTGGCCCCGGCCGGCGCGTCGGCCAGCGCGTACCACGCGCCCGATGCGGTATTGTAGCGGTAGAACTCGGTCTTGCCGCCCTTGAGCAGGTAGACCCAGGTGCTCTCGCCGTCGTCAACGTAGGCGAGGTCGGAGCCGGCCTTGACCCGCTTGTTCGAGAGCCCGAGCGGGATGTCGGCAAGCTGGGTCCAGGCGCTGTCGGCGATGCTGTACTTCCAGAAGCCGGTCGTGTTGTTGCCCTTCACCGCGTAGATGAAGCCCTGACCGTCGGCGATGCCGACCGAGCCCTTGTGGGGCGGCTTGGCCTCGGTGCCGCTGGGGATGGCCGGCTTCGACGCCCACGCGAAGGCGGCGGGGTCGTACTGGTAGAAGTCGCCGGTCTTGTTGCCCTTGGCCGCGAAGAAGGTCGAGGTCATCGGGTCGAAGGTCAGCCACGCGCCGTCCTTCAGCGCCTTGCCCGAAGGGGTGAGCGGCACGGGCGCCGGCACCTCGCTCCAGCCCGGCGGCACCGGGTCGCCGACCGTGACCGAGTCGAGGCGGACGTTGTTGTTCGGGTTCATATCGCCGGCTGTGGTCACGCGGGCAGTGGTCTGCCAAGTGCCGGACGGGCCGGCGACCCACGGCGCGAACTCGACAACCGTGTCGGTCTCGGCCGCGAGGTCGTACACCGTTACCGTGAAAGCGTAGCCGGTCGCGATCTCGAAGCGGACATCGCAGACCCCGATGATGTCGGTGCCGACGTTGCGCACGCGCACCTGCGGGTTGATGACGGCGTTGGGATTCACCCGGCCGCGCGGCGCGAGGACCGCGGCCGCGGCCGCGTCGTGGACCCGGCCGAAGAACGCGCCCTCGTTGCGGTTGTTGCCCGGATAGACATCGGTCGCCAGCTCGGTCGAGCAGACCGGGGTCTGGTTGCCGCGCAGGTTGACCTGCCACTGCGGGAAGGCCAGTTCCACCGAGTCGCCGCCGGCCACGCCGGTCGCGGTCGCGGTCTGGTTGTAGGTGCCGATGCGCAGACGGGCGGTGATGTTCTCGGTCGCGGTGCCGTAGTTGTGAATGATGACTCTCGGGGTGATGGTCGAGGCCGAGTCAACCGTGCCCGATGGCATCGTTATCGTGCCGGCGCCGGCATCGTGGACGATTACGGTCAGGTTGTGCTGGACCTTGTCGTTCCAGGGCGCGCCGTCAAAGGGCAGTTCGGTCGAGCACTTCACGGCGAGCACGCCGCGTTCGAGCGCGGTCCACTGGCCGAAGCTGACATAGGCGGACTCGCCGACACCGAGCGAACCGACCGAGGCCGAGTCCTCGTACCAGGTGCCGATGCGGAAGCGCACCTTGAACGGCGGCGACGGGTCGGTGTGGAAGTTCTTCACCCACGCCGAAGGACTGGCGGTCGCAAGCGAGTCGTAGTTGCCCGCCAGCGGCGCGTTGATGCGGATGACGCCGACGTCGTGCGGGGTCGGGGTGCGGGCCACGGCCAGCGAGCAGTTGATGCGGCCCGCGCCGAAGGTGTTGTCCTTGCCGGGCGTGCCGAGGTCAACCACCGAGTGCAGCTCGAGAATCGAGTCGATCATCCGCGGGGTGAGCATCGGGTTCTTGGACAGCATCAGCGCGACCGCGCCGGCCGCGGTCGGCGTTGCCATCGAGGTGCCGGACATGGTGGTGTAGGACTGGTCGTGGGAGTAGTAGGTCGACAAGACGTTGTAGCCCGGGGCGCAGATGTCCGGGTCCATCAGATAAGTGGGTGGAGGGAAGTCCATGTACCCCGGTACGGTATCCCAGATTTTCGACGGGCCGCGCGAAGAGAAGCTGGCGATGTTGTCGGAGTTGTCGGTCGCGCCGACCGTGATGACCGCAGTGCGGCCACGGGTGGGATGGGGCGTGCCGTTGACCGGGTTGGGCCAGGGCGGCGGGCAGTTGCCCGGGGTGCGGATGCCCGCGGTGGCTTCGTTGCCGGCCGCGACCATATGCACGATGCCGGCGGCAAGGATGTTCTCCTCGACCACGCGGTGCATCGCGTAGCGCGGCAGCCAGCTCGTGATGAGGCCGAGCGACATCGTGATGAGGTCGGCGCCGTTGAGCGTATCCGGGCCAAGAGGCCTGCTTGGCCGGAACGGCCGGACGCAGAACTGCATCCCGGCCCACATCGAGTTGTCCAGCACGGTGTCGGGATAGGGCGAGTGCAGATAGACGTCCACCGGCAGGGACATTATCTTCGCGCTCGGGGCAACGCCCATCGTGTCGCGCGTGCCGTTGCCATAGGCGCCGTCAGCCGTGGCCAGACCGGCACAATGGGTGCCGTGGCCGTAGAAGTCGAGCGGGGTCCAGATGTCGTAGCTTGACGGGCCGGCGTGGCCGAACCAGTTGGAGTCGCGGTTGGCGAAGTTGAAGCCGCAGTTGGGGAACCCGTATTCGCGGGTGGTGTCAATCGCCTGCCAGAGGTGGTCGCGCAGGTCCATATGGGTGTAGCGGACGCCGGTGTCCACCACGCCGATGACCACGCCCTGACCGGTGTAGCCCTGAGCCCAGGCGCCGCGCGCGTTGATGAGCGCGATGTTGGGCTGGACCGAGGCGGTGACGTCAGGCTGGACAATGTCGCCGACGTTTATCGCCGGAACCTCGGCCGCGACCTTGGCATAGGCGAGGATGCCGATGTCGTCGCGCTCGGCAAGCTCGCGGATGGCCGAGCGCTTGGCGCCGCAGGCAACCGCGTTGATTATCCAGAGCGACAGGTAGCCGTTCACATCGCCCGCGGCCTTGCGGTCGGCAAGCCAGCCAAGCAGTTCGCGCTGCTCGGCCTGCGCGAAGTCGTCGAGTATGCGCGCGACGCGCGCCCGGCGCGCCGGCTTGGGCAGGCCCTCGACCATCGAGGTGAGCAGTTGATTGTCGAACTGGTTGTTCAGTACGATGGTAACGGGAATGTATGCGTCGTCGTCCTCGGCGGCGAGAATCGACTGCAACTGCGGGTCGACGAGCGGGGCGCCGAGCGCGCCGCCCGCGAGTACCAGCAATGCGGTGACTGATAACAGCCACTTCATCAGGCAGCCTCCTTGCATTTGAGCCGTCACAGGCTCTCTGGGCCCAGGTTTCCGGCCTTACTCAGGCGGCAGGTTTCAGCAGTCTCGCGTGTTGTGGACTGCCCTGCGGCGCAGGGCGCGTCGCAACACCTCTCTTCCTTATTTGCGGTTCGGGATGTAACCTGCCGACCTGGCTAAAATGGTAGACTTTCTGCGTTTGCTGTCAAGCGGGAATTGGGGCATCGGCAATTTCGATGGACTCGGGGCGGTTCTGGGGCGGGGCGGAGAGGGGTTTCTCCACGCGGCGGAGAACCGCCTTGGTCGAAATGACAGAGGGGAGCGGCCGAGGACGGCCTCCGGCGAAATGACGGTGGGCAGGCGCGGCCGGGCGTCGCCCTGGTCGAACTGACCCTCTTCGTCATTCCGACCGGAGCGAAGCGGAGTGGAGGAATCCCTTGCCGTCTGCCCGGACCGGAGAGCCGCCTAGCGGTCCGGGTTGGACGGGTCGATGATGAGCCGCGACTTCGGCGTTTCGGCCTGGCCGCCCCCGGCTTTCACATACTGCAGGCGCAGTTCGTAGAGCACTTCTTCAAACAGCCGGGTTTCGTCCTCGGTGCGGTTGCCCTCGGTTTTGCGCTCCAGCATCGCGATGGTGTCGATGACGTGCTTTGCCGCAGGCAAACTGACCTCTGGCTTCTGGCCGCCGGGTATGACCTCGTGGCCGAGGTAGGCGAGCGCGGCCGATGCGAGGCTGAGGAGCAGTGAGGGCAGTCCGGGCTCGGGCAATTGAGCGTTCTGTGTATCCGTCATTCCGTGTTCAGGAGGTTGCGGACCTTGACAACTTTGCCGCCGCGCAGATAGACCCGCGGCACGCGCGGGGACACGCGGCAGATGACTTCGTAGGGGATGGTGCCGGCGCGGGCCGCCAGCTCGTTGGCCGTGATGGTCTCGTCGCCGTCCTTCCCGAGCAGGGTGACACGGTCGTCAATCGCCGCCTCGGGGATGTCGGTAACGTCGAGCATCGTCAGGTCCATGCAGACGTTGCCGGCAATCGGGGCGCGGCGGCCGTGCAGGAGCGCGAATCCGCCGCCGCGCATCGACCACGGAAAGCCGTCGCCGTACCCGGCGGTGATGACCGCGATGCGCGAGTCGCGCCGGGTGAACCACGCGCGTTCGTAGGAAACCGACCGGCCCGAAGGAATCTCGCGCAGGTTGACGATGCGCGAGCGCAGGCGCATCACCGGCCTGACCGCGACAGGCGAAGGCCGGCCTGCCGCGTAAGAGTCAGGCAGGATACCGTATGCAAGCAGGCCGGGGCGCACCATATCGAAGACTGAGTCGGCTATATTCAATATCCCCGGTGAGTTGGCCGTGTGGGCTAGAAATTGGGTGAGGCCGGCGGTGCGCAGTCGTTCGAGCAGGGCGCGGTAGTCATCAAGCTGGCGCAGGGAGAATTGAAGATCGGAGTCTGCGGCCGGGAAGTGGGTGAAGATGCCCAAAAGCCGCAGGCCGGGCAGGTGGGCGGTGCCGGTGATGAAGCCGAAAGCGCGGGCGCAGTCCACGCCGGTGCGGCCCATGCCGGTGTCGACCTCGACGTGGAAACCGATTGTCCGCGCGCGGCGGGCCGCCTCGGCCGAGAGCAGGCGGGCAAACTCCGGCTCGGTCACCGAAGGGGTGAGGTCGTGTTCGAAGAGGCCGGGTATCTCGCCATAGGGGATGGGCGAGAGCACGAGTACCGGCGTCTTCACCCCGGCGAGGCGCAGGGCCGCGCCTTCTTCGACCGAGGCCACGCCGAACCAGTCGACAAGCGCGGACGCGGCCGCGCCGACATCGCGCAGGCCGTGGCCATAGGCGTCGGCCTTGATGGCGAGCAGTATCCGCCGGCCGCCGACCGCGGCGCGCACCGCCGCGAGGTTGGCGGCGAGCGCGTCGAGGTCTATCTCGGCCCAGACCCGGCCGTAGTGCATACCGGGCGATGTTAGCCGACATGCGCGCTCAAGTCAAAGCCGGGCGCCGGAGGGAAAGGGATTTCTCCAATCGCCCGAGAACGGCCTCCGTCGAAATGACCCTCTTCGTCATTCCGACCGGAGCGAAGCGGAGTGGAGGAATCCCTTGCCGTATCTTCGGGCCGGGCCGGGAGAGGGATTTCTCCAATCGGCCGAGAAC
>CBFGIY010000040.1:0-159 GCA_965648935.1 Caldifarciminota bacterium | reverse complement strand
CCGTCGAAATGACGGAGAGGCTGCGGCCGAGGACGGCCTCCGTCGAAATGACGGAGAGGCTGCGGCCGAGGACGGCTGCGGTGGAAGTGACGGATGGGCGGCGGAGAACCGCCCTCTCCGAGAGAGCCAGAGCCGCTCAGTCATTCCGAGCGAAGTCGA
>CBFGIY010000039.1:0-21159 GCA_965648935.1 Caldifarciminota bacterium | reverse complement strand
GAGTCTTGTGCTCTTAGTCGGACAGCTTCCGGCCCTGCTTGTCCTTGAACGAGCCGGTCGCAATCATGATGATGTCAACTATCCATCCGATGCCGAACACCCCGGCAGTCAGCAACCACACGATGCCGGTCCCGATCTTGCCGACATAGAACCGGTGCACGCCCAGTCCGCCGAGGAAAATGCACAGAAGCAGGGCGACAAGCTTGGTCTTGTCTGACTTCTCTTCGGTCGGGGCGGCTTTCACTTCGTCTGCCATTACACTCTCCTTATGATTTGTCTGCCGGCACGGGGGCCGGCCCGCGTCTGCCTGTCGAAAGGACGAATGATTATCCTCGATTGCCGAGCCGTGTCAAGGTTGCGCCCGTCCCGTCAGCCCTGCGCGTGGTTGCCGTCGCAGAGCGGCTTGTTGGCCGACCGGCCGCACCGGCAGAGCGTGACCCGGTTGCGGACTTCGTAGCGAAACCCGTCTGCGGCCACGATTCGCGTACCCCCGCGGGACCACGGAACGGCGGCATTGACAGCTTGACAAGAACCAACCTGAGTGCTATATGTCATTCGCTTGAGACTCAGTCCGGCTGGACTCAAGCTCTGTCGGATTTGAGTCCGCCGTGCCAGCGAGAACAAGGGTGCATCCGCTGGCTCGAAAGTGCACGCACCCACGCAAGGAGGGCAGCATGAGAGCGAGGCCCATTGGCGCGGGGGGGGGGGCTCCCCGCAGTAACCGTCCTGCTGACGGTATGCCTGCAGGCCACCGCGATTGCGCAGTTGTGGCGTGACAGCCGCATCGCAGTGGAGCCGAACACGGAGGCATACCTGTCATCATCCGCGGCACGGGCGCTGTGTGCGCCGACGCCGTACTTAACCCATACAGTCTATTGCGTCCAGGAAGCGTCAGCACGGGTCGTGCGATACGCACGGTCAGCCAACCAAGGCACGAGTTGGCTGTCACAGACCGTGTCCTATGCATCCGAGGACGCCATGTACGCGGCGCTTGATGTCCCGCGCGACGGGAGCGACGAACCACACATCGTCTGGATAGCGCTCGCAGACGATGAGCGCGGCGCCGTGGTGTACCGACACCCGTCAGGGACTACCAAGGTGCTCACGGCGCCTGGCGTCGTGACCGCGACGCGCCCGGCAGTCGCCGTCGACCAGACCGGAACGGTGGTCGTGGTCTGCTGGTACAACCGGGACGTGCAGGACCAGAGTCTGCGCTACCGACGGTCGATAGACGGCGGGGTGTCATGGGAGGATGAGTGCGTGCTCTGGCAGGAGACGATTGTGCCGTTGATGTCGTTCCCGTCGATCGAGTTCGGCCCCGACGGCACTCTGCATGCCACGTGGAGTCACTACTTTGACGGCAACATATACTTCTGGCACCGGCGGTCCACAGACCACGGCGCAACCTAGCTGCCTCGTCACAAGCTGTGGGCCGCGAGTGCGCTCGAATCGGACGACACCGGCCGGCGCGGTCCGGTTGTCGCGGCGGGGCCAAACGGAAGAGTCGACGTCGCCTGGGTGTATTTTGAGATGACCGACGCCTTCTCGCTGTACGCCATCACATCATCGGACGGCGGCGCAACGTGGCCGCCCCAAGAAGAAGCTGTCTGCCTGGCGCCCGCGGCCAGCCTCTGCGAGCCGACAGTCGAAACCGACGCACGCGGGCTGTCCTACGTCTTCTGGCAGCAGTCCATCAACGGCCGCGAGCGCGTCGTGTGCCGTCGTTCTCCCAGCCTGAGCGCCGGCTGGTTGCCGCCGGAGACCCTGGCGCTCGGCACCGGCAACAGCTACAAACCCAGGCTGGCCGTCGATGCGCGCAGCACACTGCACCTGGTCACTCTCGGTGATGAGAACGAAGTGACTACGCTGTACTCGCACTGGGGTCCGCAGTTGCTCTCGGACCGCGAGGGAGCCACCGCTTTCAACCAGCAGCGTCACGTCAGCACTACCGTCACATCTCCGCTTGACCGGACGCTGGGGATTGTCTACGAAGACAACGGCGTGGTTTACTACCTGCGGTCCGGCAACACGCGCAGGGCATGGAGCCTGCCCGAGACCGTCGACTTTGGCGAGTACCCGGCCCTGGTGACGGATGAGGGTAGTTGGCCCAAGGTGGCCTACCTGAAGAACGGCAACGTGATGGTCGCGGTTCGGCAGGTCTGGCCGGAGTGGCAGCACTACCAGTTGTTTGAGGCCAGTCCGCCGTACGTCTGGGCAGGAGCACCGGCACCCTGCTATGCGGCGTTCCCGGGCGGGACGACCGTACGCGTTGCCTACTCCGTGCACGTGCGCCCGGGCGGCGAGGGTCCACCGACCGAGAACTACATCTACTTGAGCGAGCTATTCAGCGGACAGGTTCTGCCTCCCGAGGTTATCTACTCCTCCACGCCCGACCTGTGCCTGACCCCGACCGTCGGATACACACCCGAGTTTCCCAGTGACCGCCTGCACCTTGCGTGGGAAGCTGAGGGTGGAGTGCTGTACAGCGAACGCATCGACGGGGTCTGGACCGAACCGGTTCGGGCCTCGGACACGCTGTCAGAGCCGGCCTGGAGCCCGGCGCTGGAAACCTACGGCGACAAGGTGTACTGCGTCTGGCGCGGGCCCAGCAACCTAGGCGGCGAACCGGGAGACGCGTGGCTCGGTGACCACAAGATCCCGGAACCCCTGCATGTGTGGGGCCGGCGCAATCGCAGCGTCAGCGCCAACCTCGCGTCCGAGTATCCGGTGCAGACGACCTTAGGCCTCGGCACGGTCTGGCAGGAGCAGACGGTGAGTGGCGAATGGGACATCTGGATGCGCCACGGCGAAGACCCGCCGAGACCGCTGTTCCAGTCTCCATCGCAGTCCGCCTTCCCGCACTGCGCGCTCGACTTCCTCGAGGAGTCTGCGCACTACAACACCATCTGGACAGAGCAACTCGCCGATGGTGTTCACGAAGTGCGCTTTCTGCGCAAGCGGTACGCGCCGAGCTCGATTGACCCAGCGCTATACTCCGTCGCCACCGGTGAGGACGAACCTTCATCCTACTGCCTGAACCGGGATTCAGCCTTCGCCTGGCGGGACGCAAGGGCCGACTTCGGCCGCAGCGGGTTGCGCTACCGCCTGCCCTGGCTGGCACCTGCGCAAAGTTACTCGGCGAAGATACGCCTGCTGAACCCGACCCGCGCAACCGTGGTCTGCACGGTATCGGTTGACGGGTCGCGGCTGTTCGCGGTCCGCCTGCCGGCAGACTCGGCCGCATCCGGCTGGTTTGACCTGCCTGCCCGGCTGTACCGCGATGACGGCATGGTCGTGTTGAACCTGCGCTCGGCTAACTCGGGCGTGGCGCTGGCCGAACTGACCGTGAGCGAGACCGCGCGCCGGCCCGCAGGCGGCGGCATCCAGTCGGTCGAGCCGATAGCCGCGGAGAACGGCCTGCAACTGGAAGCAAGGCCCGGCATCGCGAGCGGGCGGTTCAGTCTGTCCCTGGTGCTGGCTGCTCCGGCCCCGGTCAGGCTGAGCGTTCACGACATGGCCGGGCGTGAGGTGGCCCGGCTCAGCGACGGTCTGCTCGCGGCCGGCCGGCAGGCCTGGACCTGGGATGGCACGGGCTTCGATGGCAGACGTCTGCCCGCCGGAGTGTACTACTGCCGCGCCACGGCGGCGGGTGAAGTCGTGACCGCCCGGCTCGTGCTGGTGCACTGATACAGATGAAGAAGGCAGAATGGGTGCTGCTGCCGGCCCTGCTGGCGGCAGCACCCCTGCCGACTGCGGCACTAAGCCTCAAGCTCGTTTCAATCCTGCCCTCGGGCCCAAACCTCAGCTCCGCCCATTTCTGCGGCGTGCCCACGGGCGACACCGACCGCGACAGCCTACTTGAGGTCTGTTACCGTACCGGTGTAACCTACTCGCGCACCGACCCGCTGCGCTGGGAGCTCTGCGAGTACCGAGCGGTCAACCGCTGGGAACTGGTGTATGCCGACACGGGCGGCTATCCATACCCGCCGTACCCGGTAACCGGCAACCTCACGCCGTGGGCCATCGGCGACGCGGACCGCGACGGCCGGCCCGACATTGTCGGCACGATGGGGCACTTCCGCGACTCTGTCCGTACCATTCTTCAAGCGGCCCTTGTAGAGAGCCCGGGCCCGGACTCGCACCCGTCCCGCATGGCCTGGCTTTCGCCGGACACCTGGCGCTACTACCCGCTCGACTTTGCGGCCATCACCGACCTTGACCAAGACGGCAACAACGAGGTGTTTGGAGTGGTCAACGGCGCGATGCGTCTGTGGGAGTCGCGCGGCGACGACTCGTTTGTGTCGATATCCGTGCCCCAGGTGCGCTGGCCGTTCACGGTCGCATTCGGCGACTTCGACGGCGACGGCCTGATGGAGTATGCCACCGGCTTCTCGTTCATGCACTTCCTTGAGAACACCGCGGTCGGGCAGGACAGCTATGCGCTGGTCTATGTCGACTCGGTCGACGAGACGAACAGCAACTCGACATTCGCCGGTGACATTGACGGCGACGGCACGCCCGAGGTGTTCGCCAACTACTACAACTACCCCTACGGCTACTACCGGCTGCTCGGCTGGGATGCGGTCGGCAACAACCGCTATGAGCGCCGCACCGTGGACACTCGGTTCTACTACGGCGAGGACCAATCGTGCCACAGCGACTGCGGCGACCTCGACGGTGACGGCAAGGACGAAATCGTCTGGGTAACGCCAGGCGAGGCGCGGGTGTACCAGGCCCGGCCCGGCGGGTTTGAATGGGTCTGGTCCGCCGGCTTGTCCCCCAATTACGCCCTGCGCGCCCGCGTCGCCGACGCCAACCGCAACGGCTACGGTGAGGTCCTGCTCACCCGGCCCGAGACTCGCCAGATTCGCTGCTACGAGGTTGAGGCGGTGCGCCTGCTCAGCCCCAACGGCGGCAACAGCCTGGTGGTCGGCGACACCTGCCGGATTAGTTGGCGCACTTTCACCCCGCCGCGTTGCGACTCGGTTTCGCTGTTCCTGCTGACCGACACCGTCGTGCGGCCGGGCGAGTGGTTCTGGCGCACCGACACCATCGTCACCGGCCTGGCCCCGGCAGACACCGGCTACGACTGGGTCGTGCCGGACACGACGCTGACCGCGGCGTGGATTGTCGCGATGGCCTATGGCCCTGGCTGGCAGTACGACCGGTCCGACGCGCCGTTTGCGGTAGTGCCGACCGCGCTGGCTGAACCGGGCCCGACACCGGGCCGGGCGCGTGCGCTGCCAACGCTGGTCGGCACCCGACTCCTCCTGCCCGACGACGGGCCGCGAGCCCTGCACGATGCGCTCGGCCGCAGGGTACAGGTCCTGGTCCCGGGCGACAACGACCTCGGTCGCCTGCCGCCCGGCGTGTACTTCTTGCGCCGGGACGACGCGACCAATGCTTGCCCGCACAGACTGGTGATTGCCCGGTAGAATAGACCGCTGCCGGGCGCCTAGCCCTGCACGTGGCTGCCGTCGCAGAACGGCTTGTTGCGGGACCGACCGCAGCGGCAGAGCGTGACGCGGTTGCGGACCTCGTAGCGGAACCCGTCCGCGGCGACGACCGGTATGCCGCCGCGCAGCCAGAGCGGCCCGCTCATCCCGACCAGCGGGTCTTCGACCAGCGCGATGGACCGCGCCAGCTTCGGCTCCAAGTCCGCGCCGCCGGGATGTCGAGCGACCAGCCGGCCGGCCGGGCAGTTGGCCGCCTGTCGTATCGCCAGCCGCCGCGCCTCGGGCCGGCGCGACCTTCTGGTGAGAAACCACGTGCCGCTTGCAGCGAGGCAGAACCGGGCCGAGGCGCACAGCGCCGGCGCGTCAGCCAGCCAGACCCCGGCGCCGTGCAGGACGCGGGCCTGCTTCTCATACGGCTCGCGCGCTGCCGTCTCGGTCCCGTCGAAATCGTGCCGTCCGTGGCTGCCGTCGCAGAACGGCGGCGTGCGGGTGCGGCCGCACCGGCACAGCGCGTAGCTCCCCTTGACCGGGATGCGGCCGACCGTGCGCCAGCCGACCGACTGCTCGCGCTCGTCGAGCAGAATCCGCATCACCTGCAGCGGCACCCCGCCCGAGACGATGTACGGCCCGTTGACCGTAACCTCGACGCGGCCGGCCGGGCGCACGGCCTAGCCATCGTCGCGGGGGCGGGCGGGGCCCACGGCCTCGCCCTCGGCGCGCGCGCCCGGGGCCGTGCGCGCGGCCACGATTTCCTCGGCGATGGCGAACGGCACCGCCTCGTAGTGCTCGAAGTGCATCGTGAAGCTTGCCTTGCCCTGGCTCATGTTGCGCACGTCGGTCGCATAGCCGAACATCATCGACAGCGGCACCAGCGCTTTGATGACCTTGGCGTTGCCCTGGTCGTCCATCCCGTGAATCAGCCCGCGCCGGTTGCACAGCGAACCCATCACAGCGCCGGCCGACTCCTCGGGCGTGACCACGTTGACGCTCATCATCGGCTCGAGCAATTGCGGGCTGCCCGAGAGGAACGCCCGGCGGAACGCCCGCGCCCCGCAGGTGCGGAACGCGATGTCCGAAGAGTCGACCTCGTGATACGACCCGTCGAGCAGGGTGACGCGCACGTCGACGACCGGGAAACCGGCGAATGGCCCCTTCTGCATCGCATCGACCACTCCCCGCTCGATCGGCGGGATGTACTCCTTGGGAATGCGGCCCGAGGTTATCTTGTTGACGAACTCGAAGCCGGCGCCGGGCGGCAGCGGTTCGACCGCCATCACCACGTGGGCGTACTGACCCCGGCCCCCGGTCTGCTTGACGTAACGCTCGTTGACCTCGGCCGCGGCGGTCATCGTCTCGCGGTAGGCGACCTGGGGCGCGCCCGTGTTCACCTCGACCCCGAACTCGCGCCGCAGCCGGTCGATGATGATGTCAAGGTGCAGCTCGCCCATTCCCGCGACCACGGTCTCCTCGGTCTCGGCATCGGTGCGCACGACAAAGGTCGGGTCCTCCTCGGCCAGCCGCACCAGCGCCGCGCCGAGCTTGTCGCGGTCGGCGCGGTCCTTGACTTTCACCGCCACCGACAGCACCGGCGCGGGGAACTCGATCGCCTCGAGCACTATCGGCGCTTCGCGGATGCAGAGCGTGTCGCCGGTCACGGTGTCGGACAGCCCGACCACCGCCCCGATCTCGCCCGAGTACAGCGCGTCCACCATCTCCTGCCGGTTGGCGTGCATCCGCATCAGCCGCCCGACCCGCTGGTCCTTGTCCTGCCGCGAGTTGTAGACATAGGTGCCGGCCTGGAGCGTGCCCGAGTACACCCGGACATAGACCAGCTTGCCCACGTGCTTGTCGGTCACGACCTTGAAAGCGAGCGCGGCCAGCCGGCCCTCGTCCCAGGGTATCCTGATGACCTCCTCGCCGCCGGGATGGACCCCGACCGTCGGCAGCAGGTCCAGCGGGCTGGGCAGGTACGAAACGACCGCGTCGAGCAGCCGTTGGATGCCCTTGTTCTTGAAGGCCGAGCCGCAGATGACCGGGCAGACCTTCTGCGCGATGGTCGCTGCGCGGATGGCCCGCGACAGCTCGCGATTCTCGATCTTCTCGTCACTCAGGAACTTGTCGAGCAGGCCCTCGTCGATTTCGGCGATCTTCTCCAGCAGGTTCTGCTTCCAGCGGTGCGCGGTCTCGGCCAGTTCGGCCGGAATCGCTTCCTCGCGCCAGGTCATTCCCTGGTCGGTGTCGTCGTAGTACACGGCCACGTCGTCGACCAGGTCGACCACGCCGGCGAAGTTCTCCTCCTGCCCGATCGGGATGGTCACCGGCACCGCGTTGGCCCCCAGCTCCTCGGTTATCTGCTCGACGACCGAGTAGAAGTCGGACCCGGCCCGGTCCATCTTGTTGACGAACGCGATGCGCGGCACCGAGTACTTCTCGGCCTGCCGCCAGACCGTCTCCGACTGCGGCTCGACCCCGCCCACCGCGCAGAACAGCCCGACCACCCCGTCCAGCACGCGCAGGCTGCGCTCGACCTCGACCGTGAAGTCGACGTGGCCGGGCGTATCGATGAGGTTGATGATGTGGTCGCGCCAGACCGTGGTCGTGGCCGCCGCGGTGATTGTGATGCCGCGCTCCTGCTCCTGCGGCATCCAGTCCATCACCGCCGCCCCGTCGTGCACCTCGCCCAGCTTGTGGGTGCGGCCGGTGTAGTACAGAATGCGCTCCGAAACCGTTGTCTTGCCGGCATCGATGTGGGCCATGATGCCGATGTTGCGGACCCGGTCCAAAGGGAACTGGCGTGCCATTGTTGTCTCCTGCGGGTAAGCTGTCCTGTCGGTGCCGGCCCCGTTACCGGGGCTGATGCGTGAGAATAGCCACTAATCTGGCATCTGTCAAGGCTGGCGGCATACCGCCCGCCGCGCCCTTCACAGCCCCTTGACCTTCGCCCTGAAGTCGCGCGCCTCGGCCTGGCTGCGCGCGATGCACCCGAGGAACCGGTCGATCCCGGCCTCGGGCAGCCGGAAGTCGCCGTTGCAGATGACGACCAGGCCCTTGGCCAGCCAGTCCTGCAGGTCGGCCTCGCGCCGCATCAGCCGGACATAGGTGCCGAGGTCGGAAACCGGCTTCTTGGTGTCGCTGTCCAGCACGAACCCGACCAGCACCAGCGGGTCGGTGCGAATCACCATCTTCAGCCCGGGCGGGAAGTCGCCCTTGGCCGGCAGGATGTCGGCGCTGACCAAATTGTCCGGATGCAGCAGGCGCGTGATATCGAGCTCCGACTCGAACCCGAGCCGGTAGGCGATGACGCCCATCCCGACATTCTGGAACTCGATGTCCCGGTCGGACGGTTTGACCAGCCGCACCATCCTGATGCGGAATGTCGCGCTGCGCTGGATTTCAAGCAGCCGGCGGAACGCGACCAGCGTCATCAGCGAGGCAAGGCCCCGGCGCCGGTACGCCTCGCGCACGCCCACATCCCAGAGCACCACGCCCCTGCCCGGCGGCGTGCGCTCGATGTGGCACTCGCCGACAACCGAGCCGTAATGGTAGAGGGTGCTGTGCGCGGTCGCGGGCTTCACTTCCGTTGTGAGTTCGAATGTCTCGCCGGCCAGCGGCCCGACGGCCAGGCGCAGGTGTGTGGCGTCGAGCCAGTCGAACTTCGGCCCGAAGGCGATCGGCTGCCACAGGGCGCGGTCCGGCCCCGACCCGAAGAGCCGGCCCAGTAGCGACCGCCTGTCGCTCACCGCGCTCCCTGTCCGGGCAGCGCGCGCCGCCGCAACTGCACAACCACGCCTTATCCTAGCCGCCCGGCCCGGCGCGTCAACGGCCGCCGGCTGGCGTCATTTGACAACAATCGGCCTTCGGCTATCCTCTGTCCGCGAGGGCTCGTAGTGTAGCTTGGTTTAACACGTCGCCCTGTCACGGCGAAGACCGCCGGTTCAAATCCGGTCGAGCCCGCTTGTCCTTGCCGAATGGCCGCTGCCCTGCGCTGGTCGCACTGGCGCTGGCAGCGGCCATCGGTTCTGGGCAGCCCGGATTCCGCGACCACTACGAGATCGGCCGGCGCACCCACGAATTCAACCAGGCGATGGTCAGCGGCAACACCCGCGCGATGTACCGGATGTTCAACGAGTCGTTTCGGGCCGAGAACAGCTTCGCGCGGTTCGACTCGGCCTTCGTCGCCTGGCAGGCCGGACGCCGCATCGCCCGCTGCAGCCGCAAGGTCGTCGATATCCGCCCGCCCTCGGCCGCGGTGTCGGTGTACTATGTCTTCACCGGAGACCGCGACTACGGTTATCTCTACCAGAGCTGGGTCTACAGCGGCCGCGAATGGCAGCTCGCCTGGGTGAGCCGGATACTCAACCAGACATTCCAGTACGGCCAGTCCGACACCGCCGAGCTGCGCGCCGCGGCCGAAGTCGCGTTGCGCTGGATGCTGAGCGACGACGGGCTTGGCGTATTCCGCCGCCGCCTGCTCAAGCCCGACAAGCTCGTGCTCGTGCGCCAGGGCCGGCCCGGTGAGGGCGAAATCCGCGTGCCCGGCACCGAGGTCGTCTGGGTGACGCCGGCCCAAATTCGCGCCCGGCGCGACCTGCCGCCGGTTTCGCACTTCTATTCGCTCGCGCTGGTCCGGCTGATGGGCTCGGTCGCGCAGGTCACGGTCGACCTCGACCCGGTCGACCCGGCGGCGCCGGGCCGGCTCGAACGCCACCGCTCGGTCGAGGTGTTTCTGACAAAGAACCGGGGCAAGTGGCAGTTCGCGGCGCGGGGCCGGATATGGTAGGAATACTGCGCGCCGCTCTGGCCGCGTCGCTGCTCCTGCTTGCGGCCTGCCCGGGCGACACCGAGCCGCCTGATGCGGCAATCATCCGGCCCGCGTCGGGCGACACTGTCTCGGGCCTGGTCGCCATCGACTGCCGCGCGACCGACAACCGGGCCGTGCGCTCGGTCGAGTTCTACGTCAACGACACGTTGCGCGCCCGGGTCACGGCCTCATCGGGCGACATCTTCACCTGGGTCTGGGATGCCCGGACCCTCGCGCCCGGCTCGCGCCATATCCTGCGCTGCGCTGCCTACGACGCGGTCGGCAATCGGGGTCTGTCCGACACGGTCGGCGTCGCTATCGGCGCCGGCGGCGGCACCCGCCACTCCGGCATAATCGCCGCGCCCGAGACCTGGACCGCCGAGGGCAACCCGCACTTCATCGACGCCGACCTCACGGTCCAGGCGCGGGTCACGGTGCGGCCCGGTGTCCGCGTCTATGTCGCGTCCGGGGCAGGGGTCACGGTCGGCGCGCGCTCCGGCGCCGCGCTCGTCGCGGTCGGCACGCCCGACTCGGGCATCGTCTTCACCGCGCTCGACACGGTTGGCGGCCCCTGGCGCGGCATCGAGTTTCGCGCCCCGCTCGACAGCGCTGCCTGCCGGCTCGAATACTGCACGGTCAGCCACGCCGGCGCCGGCCTGCCGGCGATGGTCGTCTGTCGGGTTGACGGAATCACGGTGAATGACTGCGCGCTCCATTCCAGCCGCTCGCGCGGGGCTTGGGCCGATGGCGGGTTCGGCTCGTTCCGGCGCAACCGCATCGCTGCCTGCGCCGGCCTGCCCGTACGCCTCGGCATCGGCGGTATCCGCTCGTTCGGCACGGGCAACAGCGCGACGGGCAATGCCCGCGACGGCATCGAGGTCGGCGGCGGCACGGTAACCGCATCCGACACCTGGCCCGCGCCCGGCCTGCCGCTCTGCTTCACCGGCACGGTCACCATCGCCGGCGCGGCCAACCCGCTGGTCATGGTCGCGCCCGGCTGCACCCTGCTCTTTGCCGACACCTGCCGGCTGCGCGTCGGGCTGGGCCGGCCCGGCGGCCTGCGCGCCGAGGGCGACTACGGCCGCATCACCTTCTCCGCGCTGCGGACCGACCCCGGGCCGGGAGGGTGGGGCGGCATCGAGTTCTGGGAGGCGACCGACTCGCTGCGCACCGGGCTGCGCTTCTGCACGGTCGAGCGCGCCGGGGCAGGCGGCGGCGCCGCGGTCAGCCTGCTCTCCGCGCCGGTCGCCCTGGTCGGCTGCGTCATACGCGACAACGCCGCCAGCGGCGTCCACTGCTTCGGCACCGGCCCGGCCCGGTTCGAGCGCAACACGATCACGGCCTGCGGCGGCTTCCCGCTGCACATCGACGCCGGCTATGTCGGCCGGCTCGGTCCCGGCAACGTCCTTTCAGGCAACGCCCGCGACGCGGTCGCGGTCACCGGCGGCGCCATCACGCGCCTGACCCAGTGGCGCAACCCGGGCGTGCCCTACTATGTCAGTGGAATCATCGAGGTCGGCGCTGCCGACCCGCCGACCTGGCAGATAGAACAGGGCGTCGCGATGCAGTTCGAGCGCGGCGCCGGCATCCGGGTCGGTTTCGGCGGACCGGGCGAGATTGTCGCGGTCGGCGACCCCGACTCGATAGTCTTCACCGGCGCGGCCGCCGAACCCGGGGCCTGGCGCGGCATCGAACTGCACCCGAGTTGCCTCAACACCGCCCGGCTCGAGCGCTGCCGCATCCTCTACGCCGGCGGCGCGGGCCGCGGCAACCTGCTCATCAGCGGCTGCGAGCCGCGCGTCCGCTCCTGTGAGATTGGCTGGTCAAGCGATTACTGCATCTGGCTGCTGGATTCGGAGCTCGACCCCGACTCCCTGCGCGCGTGGAACTGGCTCCACGACTGGGCGCCGGAGTTCGACGATATCTACGAGGGCGGGCGCTAGAGCTCGCCCAGCAGTTCCTCGTAAATCATCAGCAGCTGGCTTTCGAGAAGCTGGATATCGGCAACGACCCGGGCGAGCTTCTGCTGGCTCTCGCGCGTTCCGACTCGCACGCCGCTCAGGCCGATGCCGTTGAGCTTGCTGATGATGGCCGCGTTCGCGGTCATCGCCTCGGCGATGATATCGGACTCGTCGGGCAGCGCGTCGCTCATATCGGCGAGAAAGCGGTTCGCGCTCTCCTTGGCCGAAAGCAGCGACATCGCCAGCCGGTCAAAACAGTCCTGGCTCGCCTCGCCGCACTCGGGGCAGAACGGCACCGAGTCGAGCGCGCCGATCCAGACGTCGTAGGCGACCAGGCCCGACTGCCAGCCGCTGTCCGAGTAGGCCTGGCCCATCTCCAGCGCCTGCACCAGCACGGTCCTGAGCAGCTCCTCGGGGTCGGGCTCGGTCCGCGATGCCAGCCTGACCTCGTACGCCTCGAGAATCTCGCCGGGCACCGGCTGTTCGTCAGCCAGCCCGAGCGTGAAGCCGTAGAGCAGCGAGTCATCGTCCTCGTAGCGCGTGACCACGCCCCAGAAGCCGTCAACCTCATCGGGCCATCCGCCGCGAATGAGCACAACGCGGTCACGCCCCAGTTCCCGGCGGATGAGCCGCACCAGCTCTGTCTGGCTTGAGTCCGCGACCACGGCCGAGTCGCCGTAGCCGTAGGCATAGAGCGTGCGGAACTGCAGGCCGTAGAGGTCCTCCAGCCCGTCAAGGTACTCGCCGGCCAGCGCATTCGGCCACCAGGCCGGGCACTCCTCGCGGTTGGCGGTGAAGGCGAAGTTCTCGGCGGTAACCGCGCCCAGCCAGTCGTAGTCGGCGTCCACGCCGAAGTAAGCGAGGATGTCCTCCACGGCCAGCGCCAGGCTCGCGGTGTAGCGCCCGGCATCGGGCACGACGCCCAGCGGCCCGGGCCAGGCCTCCAGAGAAACCTCCTCGTCGCCGCGCAGAAGGATGACGCCCACACGGCCCGGCGACTCGGCGGCCTCGGCGATCGCGCGCGCGAGCTCGTCGTTCGTCTCGACTACCCGGTTGTTGTAGGATACGAACACGTCGCCCGGCTGGATGCCGAGCGACTCCGCCTGGGTGCGCGGCAGGACGCGCCACACCGCGGGCCGCGCCGCGCGCCGGTACACGGCGCCCTGCGGCTGCCCGGGCTCGGCCGGCACGCATCCCAGCACGAACAGCAGAACGGCCAGACCGAATACTGCTTTGCGCATCGCCAACTCCTTCACCGGCGAGGCGCTCGCCGCTGGCCGCCGCGGGCGGCATCGGCGTCGGACCTCGCCTGACATACTCTCACGCTTGTGATGCCCGTGAGCGCATTATGCGGCCGAACCGGGGCCAATGCAAGCGAAAAATTGGCCCGGCGTCGCGGGCGGGTCAGCGGGGTTTGGTCGCGGTAACCGGCTCGCCGAGATGGTCCGGCGCTTCCAGCTTCGCGGCGATGTCGGCCAGGCCCTGGCAGATGTCCTGCGCCTGCTGGTCGGTGAGCTGGTGGTCGGCGATGCGCGGCCAGAACCAGCGGGCCAGGGTGCCGGCCGAGTAGGTCGACTTTACGCTGACGAAGCCGACCTCCTCGAGCGTGTCCTTCATCGACTGGGCGGTGAAATGCTCCAGCTCGTACCACGACGCCCCGGTCATCGCGGCCTGGTTGCGCTGCAGGAACTGCAGCCCGACCTCGCCGTTCTGGGTCGGGTTCGGCCCGAGCCGGCCGACCAGATCCTCGAGCTTGCGGAACTCCTCGGCCATCTCCGGCGTCGCGGCGAACTTCACGAGGTAGTTGCGCTCCCAGGCCGGGCGCGAGTGCTTCAGCACGTAATGGTAGCCGAAGGAGTCGGCGGTCGCGGTCGTGAACATCCGCTCGGTGTAGCCCTTCTCCTGCGAATCGACGCCCTCGTAGGCGACACGCAGCTTGCCGCCCGCCTTGAGCACGCGGAACACCTCGCGCAGGGCCTTGAACGGATCGGGCGCCTGTTCGATCGAGGTCGCGGCGACAACCGCGTCAAACGTGCCCGCCCGGAAATCGAGCTCGGTCGCGCTCATCTGCTTCACCGTGACGTTGGCCAGCCCGAGCCGGGCCGCATTCTCGGTGATGCGCTCGACGCGCCGCGCCGACGGGTCGATGCCGGTGATCGAACGCACGAACGGCGCCAGCCGAAGCATCGGCCAGCCGTCGCCCGGACCGATGTCGAGCACCTCCTGGGCGTTGCCCAAGTGAACGAGGAAATCACGCACCCGCGCCTCGTCGACGAAATGTTCTTCGGTCCGGAAGTCGATCGGCACGTCGATGACCGGCAGCCTGCCGCCGCCCTGCCGCTCCATGCGCTCGTAAGTCTGCTCGGCCGAGTTCGACTCGACCGGCTTGGCCTCGTTGACAATCCAAGTCTCAAGAACGCTGTATTTCTTGCTCATTGCGGGGCTATCATAGCCCGGTGACTCCCCAAGTCAAGGAAGCGCCGGGTTTACAGCCTGCCCGGCCCGCGCTAGACTCGCCCTGACTGCCCGCACCGAACAAACTGAATGAGAGGAGGTCTCGTGTTTGCAGCCATAATCATCGCCGCCGCCATCGTCCTTGCGCTGTTCATCGCCGCCCGCCAGAACCCGGCCGCCCGCGCGGTCCTGCGCCGCGCCCGCACCTTGGCGCTTCTGGTCGTCATCCTGCTTGTCGCGCTGTCGTTCTTCCGCATCGTGCCGCCCGGCCACGCCGGTGTGCCCGTGCTGCTCGGCCGGGTCCAGCGCCAGCTCACCAGCGGCCTCAGCGTCGTCATCCCGATCGTCAACGTCGTGCTGATGGACGTCCGCACCAACGCCTACACAATGTCCAGCATCAAAGAGGAAGGCCAGTACAAGGGCGACGACGCCATCGAGGCGCTCGCCGCCGACGGCCTCACTGTCGAACTCGATGTCACGGTCTGGTACCGCCTCGACGAGAAACAGGCGAGCTGGGTCTACCAGAACATCGGGCCCGACTACACCGCAAAGATTGTCCGACCCTCAATCCGCACTGCCCTGCGCGACGCCGCGTCGCGCTTCACCGCAACCGAGCTCTACTCGGCCGGCGGCCGCACGGTCTACACCGCCGCGGTCGACTCCCTGCTCGACGAGGCCTTCTCGGGCAAAGGCGTCATCCGCGAGCGCGTGCTCCTGCGCCGGGTCAAGCTGCCCGACATCGTGATGACCGCCATCGAGCAGAAGCTCGCCGAAGAGCAGAACGCCCAGAAGATGCAGTTCACGCTGGAAAAGGAGCGCAAGGAAGCCGAGCGCAAGGCCGTCGAGGCGCAGGGCATCGCCACGGCCAACCGGACCATCGCCGGCTCGCTCACCAACAGCTACCTGACCTGGTACTACGTCGAGATGCTGCGCAACGTCGCCAACTCGCAGAACAACACCTTCGTCATCCTGCCCTTCGACCAGAAGCTGACGCCGCTATTGAACGTGAAGTGACGCGCAACCGGCGCTTGTAGAAGATTTCACCAACCCCGCCCGGGTTGATACGGGCAATGAAGCCGCAGCGCTCGAACCCGAGCGCGCGGTGCCACGCCTTGCCCTCCGGGTTGTCCGGCATCGTCGAACTGAACAACTCGCGGTAGCCGCGCCGCCCGAGTTCCTGCCCGACCGCCCCGAACAGGGCTGAAGCGACCCCGCGCCGCCGGAACTCCGGCTCCACCCACAGCGAGGTCAGCAACGGCGTCTTGCCCCAAAGGAACTCGACCCGGGCAAACCCGGCCCGCTGCCTCCCGACGGACGCCACGAACATATCGCCCTCGCGGATCATTCGCCGCATCACCTCTGCCGCTATCGCCGGGTCGCGATGCACGTACGACAGGTCCGCGGTCCGCGCCCGCCTCACGGTCACGCGCTGTCTCATCGGCCAATCCTATTGCTGACCGTCCGCCCGTGTCAAGCCGGCCCGGCTTGACACCTGCGCCCGCCGCGCCGAAAGTGTCCGCGATGTCCAGCCGTCCCCTGCGCCTGCTCGCGTTCGACCTCGGCGCGTCGGGCGGCCGGGCAGTGCTCGGAACGCTCGAGCGCGGCTGCCTGCGCTTGGCCGAACTGCACCGGTTCGCCAACGCTCCGGTCCGGCGCGGCGGCCACTGGCACTGGGACACCGACCGGCTCTGGCGCGAGATACTGCACGCTCTCCGGCTCTGCGCCGGCCGCGGTATCAGGCTTGACAGCATCGGCTTTGACGCGTGGGGCGTGGACTTCTGCCTGCTCGACGCTGAAGGCCAGCCCGTCGGCCTGCCCTTCTCCTACCGCGACCCGCACACCGGCCCGGCCTTCCGCGCGCTGCTGCGCCGGGCCGATTGCGCTGCCATCTACCGCCGCACCGGCATCCAGTTCCTGCCCATAAACACGCTCTGCCAGCTCCGCGCACTGCGCGGGAGCGCCGAACTCGGCCGCGCGCGCCGCCTGCTTTTCATCCCCGACTGGTTCAACTACCGACTCTGCGGCATCTCCGCGACCGAGCGCACGATTGCCTCTACCTCGCAACTGCTCGACCTTCAGGGCCGCTGGTCCAGCCCGATGCTCGCGCTTGCCGGCGTCCCACGCTCCCTGATGCCGTCGCTCGTCCCGACCGGCTCGGTTCTTGCCCCGCTCCTGCCCTCTATCCGGAGAAGCGCCGGCCTCGGGCCTGTGCCGGTCATTGCGACTGCCGGCCACGACACCGCGGCCGCGGTCGCCGCGGTCCCGGCCGAGGGCAAGGACTGGGCCTTCATCAGTTGCGGCACCTGGTCGCTGATAGGGGTCGAGTCCGACAAGTCCTGCACCTCGGCCGCGGCGCTGCGCGCCAACCTCACCAACGAGGCCGGGGTCGGCAGCACTTTCCGCGTGCTGAAGAACGTCACCGGGCTCTGGCTGCTCCAGCGACTGCTTCGGCTCTATCCCGGCGCGAGCGCGGCCGACGCGGTCAGCGCGGCCCGGTCCGCGCCGCCGTGGCGCTCGCTCATCAACCCGGACTGGACCGGCTTCGCCAATCCCCACGACATGCGCGCCGCCATCCGGTCCTTCTGCCGCCGCACCGGCCAGCCCGTGCCCCGCGGCCTTGGTCAACTCGCCCGCTGCATCATCGAGAGCCTGGCCCTGCGCCACGCCGCGACAATCGCCGAACTCGCCGCGCTCGCCGGCCGGCCCATCTATCGTATCCACCTCATCGGCGGCGGCGCGCGCAACGCTCTGCTTTGCCGGCTCACGGCCGACTGTTGCGGCCTGAGCGTGCTCGCCGGCCCGGCCGAGGCCACGGCCATCGGGAACACTCTCGTGCAGGCAATGGCCCTCGGCGCGGTCGACTCGCTCGAATCTGTCCGCGCCGTTGTCCGCCGCTCCTCTCCGGCGCGCGAGTTCCGGCCCGGCCCGCCGCCCCCTGTCGCCGCAGTTGACCGCGCCCGCCGCCTCAGGCAGAGTGAAACAAGTCTGTGACACGCGAACTCGCCGTCGAACAGAACTACCACGCGGCGCGCGCCGCCTACGCCGCGCTGGGCGTCGACACGGACGCCGCCCTGGAGAAGCTCGCCCCGGTCGCGCTCTCCCTGCACTGCTGGCAGGGCGACGACGTGCGCGGGTTCGAGCCGCGCCCGGCCTCGCTCGCCGGGTCCGGCCTGTGGGTCGGCTCAGGTACCCCCGGCCGGGCCCGCAACCCCGAGGAACTCAGAAGCGACCTCGCCGCCGCCTTCGCGCTCATCCCGGGTCGTCACCGGCTCAACCTCCACGCAATGTATGGCGAGTTCCCGCGCGGGCTCGACCGCGACCGCATCGGTCCCGAGCACTTCGCCGGCTGGCTCGACTGGGCGCGCGGCCGCGTCACCGGCCTCGACTTCAACCCGACGCTCTTCGCCCACCCGCTGGCCGAGTCCGGCTACACGCTCAGTCACGCCGACCCGCAGGTCCGCCGCTTCTGGATCGAACACGTCAAGCGCAGCCGCAAGGTCACCGCCCTGCTCGGCCGCGAGTTGGGCAGCCCCAGCGTCTGCAACATCTGGATTCCCGACGGCGCGCGCGACGTGACGGTCGACCGGTTCGAGCGCCGGACGCTCCTGCGCGACTCGCTCGACGAGATCTACAAGCGCAACTACCCCGACACCGAACTGCGCGACTCGCTCGAAGGCAAGCTCTGGGGCGTCGGCGCCGAAACCTTCACGGTCGGGTCTTACGACTTCTACCTCGGCTACGCGCTCTCGCGCTCAAAGACTCTCTGCCTCGACCTCGGCCACTTCCACCCGACCGAGTCGGTCGCCGACAAGGTTTCGGCCCTGCTCCAGTTCGCGCCCGAGCTGCTGCTCCACGTCAGCCGCCCGGTGCGCTGGGACTCCGACCACATCGTCACCATCACCGACGACCTGCGCGAGCTGTTCGAGGAACTGGTCTGGGCCGACGCGCTCGACCGGGTCCGGCTCGCGCTGGACTACTTCGACCCCGGGGCCAATCGCATCGGCGCGTGGGTCACCGGCGCGCGCGCGACACTGCGCTGCCTGCTCGCGGCCCTGCTACTGCCGACCGCGCGCCTGCGCGCCTGCGACCGCATCGAACGCCTCGCCCTGCTCGACGAGCTCAAGACCCTGCCGCTGGGCGCGGTCTGGGACTACCATTGCCTGCGGTCCGGCAAGCCGGCCGGGCTCGACTGGCTCGAAGAAGTCCGGCGCTACGAACTGGGCGTGCTCTCGCGCCGCGCCTGAGATGGACGCGCCCTACCTCGGCGATTCCCGGCCCTGGACCCGCTGGTGGTGGTTCAACGTCGAACTGCGGGAAGAGGACATCCGCGCCCAACTCGACTGGCTGCGCGCAAACGGCTTCGGCGGGGTCGAGCTCGCGTTCGTCTATCCCCTGCCCAACCAGCCGCGCGGCCCGGACTGGCTCTCGCCCGAGTGGTCAGCCGCGGTCGCGCTTGCCAAGAAGCTCTGCGACGAGCGCGGCCTCGGCTGCGATTTCACCTTCGGCACGCTCTGGCCCTTCGGCGGCACCTTCGTGCCCGAGTCCGACTCCGCGCGCACCTGGGAAGGCCCGTCACACCAGCGCCTCGGCCGGTCCTGGGAACTGCCGCGCGAGGGCCGCATCCTCAATCATCTTGACGCGGCCGCGTTCGAGCGCTACGCGGAAACGATGGGCGCGGCCCTCGCCGAGGCGCTCAAGGGCGCGCGTTCCGGCCTGTTCTGCGACTCGTGGGAAGTCGAAACCAAAGGGCTGTGGACCGACGGCTTCGAGTCGGCCTTCGAGGACGTGTACGGTTACGAGCTCCTACCCCTGATGGCCGCGCTCGACAGCCACCCCGACGCCCGCTACGACTACCGCAAGCTCCGCGCCGAGTTCATCCTCGACAACTTCTACCAGCCCTTCACCGAGTTCAGCCGCAAGGCAGGCTCGTTCACCCGGGTCCAGTGCCACGGCGCGCCGGTCGACCTCATCGCCGCCTACGCCTCGGCCGACGTGCCCGAGACCGAATCGATTCTCTTCGACCCCGAGTTCGCGACAATCCCGGCCTCGGCCGCGGCCCTGCGCGGCGCGCCGGTCGTGTCCGCCGAGGCGTTCACCTGCCTGTACGGCTGGATTCCGTGGCCCGGCCCGGGCCAGCACCAGGCCGAGGAACAGGTCGCCGACCTGAAACTGCTGGCCGACGCGCTCTTCGCCAACGGGGCCAACCACATCTTCTGGCACGGCATGCCCTACTCCCCGCCCGGCAAGGACAACCGCTTCTACGCTTCGGTCC
The DNA here is from genome assembly GCA_965648935.1 of Caldifarciminota bacterium. Lineage (GTDB taxonomy): Bacteria > Hydrothermota > Tepidihabitantia > Tepidihabitantales > Tepidihabitantaceae > CBFGJX01. The sequence continues at coordinate 1,215 of CBFGIY010000039.1, read as the reverse complement.
ACGTCGGCCCGACCGGTTCACTTGCCCCGCACTTCGGCGAGTTCAACGCCTACCTCGGCAAAGTCAGCGCCGCGCTCAAAGCGGGCCGCACATACTCCGACGTCGCGGCCTACCTGCCGCTGGAAGACGCCTGGATGCAGGGCGAACTGCCCGAGGAACTGCGTAAGCCCAGCGCGCGCTACCACTGGGAAATGCACCACCAGCGGTTCCCCGCGGCCCTGCACGGCTACCATCCGCTGTGGGTGACCGACTACTTCCTGCGCGACGCTCGGTTCGAGGACGGGCTCTGCCGCTGCGGCCAAGCTGTCTTTCGCGCTCTGGTGCTCGACTCCGACTGGCTTGATGAAGATGCGCTCGGCTCGATACTCCAGCTCGCCCGCGACGGCCTGCCGGTCTGTCTCCTGCGCCGGCCCGACCGGCCCGGCCGCGGCAAGAAACACGGCTTCGAGAACGCGCTCGATGCGCTCGCGGCCCTGCCCAACGTCGACACCGACCTCCTCGCGGCTCATCCGCACCCGCCCCTGCTCGTGGGCGACGACCTGCCCGACCATTGGGCCCGGGTTACCGACGACGGCGAACTCGTCCTTTTCTTCGGCCATCCCCGCTCCCGCGGCCTCACCTACCCGCTGGCCTTTGGCGCAAGCAAGATGGAAGATACCTACGGCTCCCGCGCCACGCTCAACTGGCAGGGACGAGAGGTCGACCTCGACCTAGTCTTCCCGCCCTACCAGTCGCTGTTGTTGAAGGTGTCCAAATCCGGCTCGGTCCAAGAGATTGACATCACCTACCACCCACCCGAGCCAGGTCGACCGTAGAAGAAACTCTATCCCGTGAGGCTATGCGGTATTGACAGTCGGTGAGTGTCGTCCTATACTGCCTAGCTGAATTGGTGGTTGCTTCGTCGAGGACGATGCGGCCTACACGCCTGATGGTTGATGCCCAAGTCGGAACAGAGGAGGCGCACGAGTGGCGATGCCAGACTTCCAGTCGGTCTTTCTTCCCCTGCTTCAACTCGCCGCACAACGGCCCGAGTTCCCGATTCGTGAGGCGATAGAGCTGCTCGCTGAGCAGTTCCGCCTCACTCCTGAGGAGCGAGCGGAGATGCTCCCGAGTGGAGTTCAAAGGAAATTCGACAACCGAGTCCGTTGGGCTCGCACGTACTTATCCAAGGCCGGCCTGCTAGACTGCCCAAAGAAGGGTTACTTCAGGGTAACT
>CBFGIY010000038.1:0-22014 GCA_965648935.1 Caldifarciminota bacterium | reverse complement strand
GCAAGCGCCTTCTCCGAGAGCGCGCCTGGACCGAAGAGAGTGTCGTCATCCGGTTCGGCGAGCAGCCGTTCGAAACCGAGGCGGCCGTCGGTCTGGGGCGGCAGCAGGCTGGTGTCGGACGAACGGGCCGCGCGAGTCGGGTCGAGCGGCCGCGCCTGGGCCCTGCCGAACACCGTGACCATCAGTACGGGCGTGGCTGTCTTCCAACTGGCGTTGGCGGGGTCGGCCGCCCACGTCAGCGCGCGTGAGACAACCTCACCGCCGGCAGCGGTGCGGAACGCGGTACCGGCGAGCAGCCCGGCGCGCACCGCGATGCCCGCGTCCTCGTGGCGCCTGCCCGCGACGCCGACCTCGAATGCCGAACCGGAATTGTAGCGCAGGTCGCCCGCATTGTGCAGGCGCAGCACGTGGCCGGCCGGGTCATAGCGCCAGACGCCGTCGCGCCGCGCGACATAGAGCTCGCGGTCGGCGATGCGCGGCGCCCGGGCCATTGCCCAGAGCACGTTGGCCAGCACCTGCACCGGCAGCGAGTCGGTGAACCCGGAATGGACCGGGTAGCGGCTGTTGGTCAGCAGTTCAAAGGAGTGCTCGTGCAGCACCGGCGCCGGCAGGCTCTCGACAGCGGCCGGGCCGGCCGTCAGGATGCAGGCGAGCACGAGAAAAGACATTACTCTAAGATTCTATTCAGCGCAGCCGGGCCGGTCAAGGCAGGATGGCCCGACTAGTCCTTCACCTCGGCTGAGACAAGACTGGTATGCGACTCGATGACATAGCCGGGCTGCGGCTCGCCGCGCAGCAGTATCTTCGCCAGTCCGATGCCGTTGGCGTACCATTGCTTGATTGCAAGACCAGCCGCGCCGCCGCGGTCCGCCGCGACGCGCCAGGTCTTCCGGTAAGTGCCGGCCGGCACGGTCAGGTCCTCCTGCGCCTCGACCAAGAGCGCGGTCGAGTCGTTGGCGTGCCACGACTTGCCCGCAGCCAGGGGCAGGGCAAGCACGGTGTCCGGCTCGGCGTCGTCCAGCGCATCATAGCCCAGGATCCAGTCGCCGGCATCGCGGACGTACTGCGTGTCGACGGTCACGATCGTGTCGGGGAAAGGTAGCCGCATGTAGGTGGTGGTCGTCGCGACAAACTCGGCGGCCGCGTTCCCCGAGGCGAGTTGCCTCGTGCCGGTGACCCGGACCTCGACTGTCCCGGTCATCGTGGTGTCCAGCCCGTCGCCCGGGGTCAGAAAAGTCGCACAGGTCTCGTACGACCAGACGCTGCCCGCGCCGAGCGGGTAGTAGTTGTCGGGCTTGAAGAGATCGCAGCCCGCAACCAGCACTACGGCCAGTGCCGCAACTGCAATATTGAATCGGCTCAATTCAGCCTCCTTCGATTCGGTTCTCGTCGGCCGCTAGCGCCGGCTGCGCTTCGCGGCTGTCTTCTTCGGCGCGGCCGGAGCCGGGCCGCGGCCCGCGGGCGGCTTCAGCCGTATCGGGGCGATGAACTTGTTGACCTCGCGACAGAACTTCGCCGCCTGCTTGCTTCCTGAAGCGAGCCAGCGGCCGATCGCATCGTCGCGGGCGATTGCCTGGCGGCTGTCGCGGTCCAGCTCGGCCGCACGCTCGAGCGCCATCACGGCGCGGTCGAGGTCCCCGAGATTGATGTGGGCCGCGCCGGCAACCATCTCGGCCGCCGCGATGAGCCGCGCATCGCCGCCGGCGATGTCGCGCAGCCGGCCGGCCTCGGCCAGGGCCGCGTCAAAGTCGCCGGCCGCGAGCAGGGCGCGGGCCGACTCGTGCAGGCTGGCGAAGTCGGGCTCGAGCCGCATCGCCGGGGCCGCGCTACCGGCGTCGGGCGATTCCGGGGCCGGGCTGACCGGCTCGGGTTCGGGCTCGGGCAGGGGCGGCGCGGGTTCGGCCGGGGCGGGCCGGGTTTCGAGCGCGGCGAGCCGTTCGCCGAACCCGTCGAGCATCTCGTTCACTCCGGCAACCGCGGCCGCGGCCTCGTCGGCCGCCCGTGCGCCGGCGGCCGCGCTCGCCTCGACTCGCGCCAGCTCGGCGGGCAGGGCAGCGGCCTGCTCGGCGGTGCGCGCAATCTCGGCGCGCAGTTCGAGAAGCTGGCGCTGGATGCCGGCAAGGTCAGCCGGCCGATGGTCCCCGACCAGCCCGCGCACCTGCGCGACCTCGGCTTCCATCCGGGCGACATTCTGCTCGGCTTCGGTCAGCTTGCGCTTGACGCGCAGCAGCTCGTCGCTGTACTCGCTGAACCGCTTCTCGGTGCGCTCGCGCAGCAGGTCGAGCTCGGCCAGTCGCCGGCTGTAGGCGAACACGCGCCAGACGGCGACGACCGCGACCGCGACGATGAGCCCGGCGGTGATCAGGGCCCAGCGGTTGAGCGTGCGGCTGGTGTTTTCCAGCGCCTGGGTCGATGCGATGAAGGCGTCCTTCTCGTCCCAGACATTGTCGCCGGTCAAGTCAGGCGGCGCGGCCGCGGCCAGCCCGGCCAGCAAGACGAGCAGTATTGATGCAGTCCTGATAATCATCTTCACTCCTGCGGGCGCGTTTGTGCTGGCGATTATGCGGCCCTGCCGGGCGAAGTCAAGCCGGCGGCTGCAAGCAGGGACTAGCGGCAGACGAGAACCCGGGTCAGAGTCCCGTCGCTGCGGACGAAGTAGGCGCCCGGGGCGAGCATCGACAGGTCATTCGCGCCGGGCCTGAGCGCGAGAACGCAGCGGCCCGCGGCGTCGAGCAGGACGCCGGAGGCGTCGCGCGTCGCGCCCGGAGCCGGCAACGTCAGCACTCCCCGGATGACCGACGGGTTGGGCACCGGATGCCGGACCGCGGGCGCGGCCGGCTCGGCCGCGCCGGTGAACGGCGTGCCGCGGAACAAGAGCACCATACCGTCGTACCCGCTGAGAAGAATGTCGGGCAGGCTGTCGGAGTTCCAGTAGCCGAGGCCGAGGCGCGAGCCGTAGGGGTAGGGCGCGAGCGGCTGGATGAAGGCACCGGTGCTCGTTCTCAGGCTCTCGGGCGCGGCCAGTACGGGCCGGGCATTGGTGCCCGTGTTGCGGTAGAACCGGACGTAGCCGTCGTTGGCGCCGCAGATGAGGTCATTGACGCCGTCGCGGTCGAGGTCAAAGACATACGGGTTGACACGGTAGAGGTTGATGTCGGCGCCGGCCGCCTGGATGTGTTCGTAGTTCTGGAAGGCCGGAGCGGTGTCGGTGCCGATGTTGGGGTAGAAGCGGATGAGGCCGGCCTCGGTGCCGAGGATGAGGTCCTTCCTGCCGTCGCCGTTCCAGTCAACCACGGCCGGCTGCGAGTTGTTGCCGACGTTGAGCACGGTCGAGTCGGCCAGCCGGTACTGATAGTGCGCGGTGAGCGTCAGATCGGGGTTGCGGGTGAAGACGTTGAAGTAGCCGTTGCGGTCGCCGGAGACGATATCGGCGAGCCCGTCGGAGTTCCAGTCCACCACCTGTGGACTCGAACCGACGCATCAGCCGTAGGGCAGCGTTATCAGCGACCCGCTCGCCTGCAGGTATTCAAAGCCGTTGAATACGGGCGCGGTGTCGGGCCCGATATTCGGGTAGAACCGGATGTAGCCGTAACTGAACTGGCCGAGGACGAGGTCCTTTCTGCCGTCGCTGTTCCAGTCAAACATCACCGGCGCGCCGTAGTAGCCGACGTCGATCGGCACGCCGGCGTCGCGGACCGTGTCCGGTCCGGTGAAGGTATGGTCCAGTCCCCAGGCCGCGGACAACAGGACAAGGACCAGTGCTGTCGTCTTCACTGTACACCTCCCAGTGTGATCAGCATCGCACTTGCTGCCTGTTTCTTCTGCACTCACCGTTTCGCAACCTGCCTTCGCCCGCGCTATCCCTGCCGGTAGCGTTTGATGAAGATGTTCTTTCGCACGCGCGCGACGTACTCGCCGACCCGCTCGGCGAAGCGCTGCTGGTAAAGGTAGTTGCGGATTTCGTCCTGCATCTCGAGGTAACTCATCACCCGCGCTTCCTCCTTTTCGAGGACCTTGATGATGTGGAAGCCGTGTTCGGACAGGACCGGCCGGCTGACCTCGCCTTCGGCCAGGCCGGCCACGACCGTGTCGAACGGCGGGGTGAGCGCCTCGAGCGGAAAGTCGCCCAGGAGCCCGCCCGAGTCCGCGGTCATCGGGTCGCTGGAGAAGACGCGTGCCAGCGAGTCGAACGCCGCCCCGGCCGCGGCCTTGCGGTACACCGACGCGGCAAGGTCGCGCGCCCGGGCCGTGTCGGCGCGGGTTATCGGCACGCGGATCAGTATGGAACGGAAGCGCACCGTGCCCTGGCCGTAGCTCTCGAGCTTGACCGTGAGATAGCCCTCGCGCGTGCGGAAGGGCGGCGAAATCTGGCCGGGTTTGAGCTGAGCCAGCACCATCCCGATGTCCATGGGCAGGCTTTCGCCGCGCACCCGGCCCCAGTCGCCGCCGCGCGCCGCGGTGCGCCGGTCGTCGGAGAAAGAACCGGCAACGGTCGCGAAGTCGCCGCCGCGCTCGAGCACGTCGAGCACCTCCAGCATCCGCCGCTGGCCGGCCGACTCGGCGGCCGGGCTCGGGGTCGGAGCGATGAGAATGTGGGCCAGACGGGCCCGGCCCGGCACCCGCGCGATCGAGTCGCGGTGGGCGTTGTAGAAGCGCTCGGCCTCGGCCGGCGAGATGTATATCTGGGTCAGCCCGGCCTTGTCCAGAAGCCGGCGCGCGACGAGCTTGCGCCGGGACTCGGCCGCGTAGCGCGCGCGCAGCGCCTTCTCGGTCAGGCCCTCGTCGGCCAGCGCCTCGGCGAAAGCTTCCTGCCCGCCGAGCCGCTCGACAAGCGCGGCGATGCTGGCTTCGGCCTCGGCCAGCGCCTCGGCGTCGCCGACCTCGACCGATTCGACCACCGCCTGCTGCTGCAGCACCTCGTCGTCAATCAGCCGGTCCAGCGCCTCACGCTGGACTGCGGAATCGGGTGTTGTCGTGTCACCGGTGGCCAGGCGCCAGAACACCACGGTCTGGTCCAGCTGGCTGGCAAGGATGACCCGGTCGCCGACCACCGCGACGATGGAATCGGCCGTGCCGCCGAGCGCGGCCGCCAGCGGCGCCAGCGCAAGAGCGCAGATGACGCCGAGCCCGGCCCTGCGTGAACCGATGCCGGCGCGGCGAGTCATATCAGGCTACTTCGCCCCGAAGTAGGCGTCGGGCTTGATCTCGACCTTCGCCTGGGCGCGCAGTTCGGCCAGCAGGCTGTCGACCGCGGCCTGGGTCTTGCGGTAGGCGACGATGGCGTTGACCTGCTCCGCGACCTCGGCGAATGTGACGTCGGACTTGACCTTCTTGCGGTCGAGCAGCTTGACGATCGCGAAGACGCCGTTGGTCCGGACCACGCCCGAGTGCTGGCCCGGCGCGAGCGCGAAGATCGCCTCGGCCAGGTCCGGGTCGCCGCCGATGCGCGGGTCGCCGAAGTCGCGCGACAGGTAGCGCGACTCCTGGCCGCCCGTACCGTCGGCCGAGCGTTCCTTGGCGAGCCGGGTGAAATCGGCGCCGGAGTTCAGCTCGGCCAGGGTCAGCGCGGCCATGCCGCTGTCGGGCAGGACGATGCTTGAGATCTTGACCTCATAGCTGAACTCGTCCTTGTGCTGGAGGTAGTAATTAAACGCCTCCTCCTGGGTCGGCTTGACCGAGTCGGTCAGCCGGTCGAGGAGCTGGTTGACGAGGTAGTCGCGACGCAGCCGCTCCAGCCGGGACCGCATCTCGGGCTCCTTGTCCATTCCACGGCGCACCGCCTCCTGGTACAGCAGCGTGTTCGACACCCACTTGTCCAGCACCATCGGCAGGTTCTCGCGCGTCACTTTGAACCCGTCCGGGGTCAGGCTGTCCAGTTCCTCTTTGGTCATCCGGTCGGCATTCACCGACACGATGACCGTGCCCGCGCTCTTGCCCGCTGCCGGGCCGGCGTTGTTCGGGCATCCCGCAAGCAGCAGCGCGAGCGCGATGCCCAGGCTGGCAAATCTCATCTTCCGCTCCTCTCGGTCTGAATTCCGCACTCCGCACTCCGAATCGAGCATCCGGCCTTCATCCTACCTGCCGGCCGGCCTGGCCTGCCGGATCAGCCGGTCGTCAATCTTCACATTCGCAGCCGCGCGCAGCCGGTCCTTGAGCGCCGAGAAGAGCGAATCGCGCATCTCGGCCTGCAGTCGGTAGCGGATCATCCCGCTGACCGCGGCCGGGTCGGCGTCGACGAAGTTGCCGCGGTTCTGCTCGTAGTATGCCGCGACTGCCTCGTCGGTCACGCTCACCGCGTCGGTGACCGCGCGCTTGTACAGCGCCTGGTACAGCAGGTCGGCCCGCTTGCGCGCGAGCTTCTCTTTCACCTCGGGCGTTTCGGCGAGGCCCTTGTCCAGCGCCTCCTCGTAGAGCAGGTCCTCCTCGACCTCGCGCCGCACCGTATACTTCTTCATCGCGGTGTCCAGCGCCGGCGTGAAGCGCGCGGCGATGTGCAGCAGCCGGCCGACCTTGACGTATTTCTGTTTGTCCTTGATGGCGACCCAGACTTCCTTGTCGGCCTCGGTTATCGAGTCGAGCGGCTTGCACATGATGTCCAGCCCGGCCGGGTTGAACTCCAGCCGCGCGCGCAGGTCGGCGAGGAACTTGTTGGCCAGCTCGCGCCGGCGCATCTGCTTCAGCCGCATCTCCAGCTCCTGGCGCAGCTCGCCCAGCGGCGGGGGCGGCGGGTCGGCCGGCCGGCGTTCGAGCAGCCGGACAATCTGCCACGCGTTGTCGAACCAGGTCGGCTCGGTCATCTGCCCCGGCTCGAGCGGGATGACCCGGCTGCGCAACGGCTCCTCGACCGCCAGCAGCGGGATGAACCCGAGGTCGCCGCCGGCGCGGGCGCTGACGTGGGTCGAGCGGCGCGCCGCGACGCTTTCAAACGGCGCGCCGTGGGCCAGCTCGGCCTGGACCACCCGCAGCAGGCTATCCGACTTCACCGCGATGACCTGCAGGTGGAGCTCGGTCTGGAGCATCCGGTAGGCGTTCTGCAGCTCGGCCTCGCCCAGCCGGTTGCCCGGCGCGACGATGCTGTTGTAGAGCTCCTGCGTGACGATGCCCTTCTTCTCCAGTTCGTACTGGTATTCGATGTCGCGCTCCAGGCCGGCCCGTTCCGCCTCCTGGACAAACAGCTCTTTCAGCACCAGAGCGTCGAGCACGGCGCGGCGCACCGAGTCGCCGGCCGCGGTCGTGTCGGTGGAAAAGGGCAGGGCGCGGGACAGGTCCTCGACGGTTATCGGGCGGCCGTTTACAATCGCCACGGCCCGGCTGCCCGGCCGGGCCGCACAGCCGCCCAGGACGGCGAGCGCCGCCGCCATCACAATCAGTAATCTCATCGGCAGACAATACCCGGCGGCGGCCGCAGAGTCAATTCCGCGACCGCCGCTGTCAAGTTGCGGGCCGGAACCTGCCCGGTTCCTGCCTACTTGCCTTCGCCTTTCTTCTCCTCGGGCGGCGGCTGCGGTTTGGGCGGCACTTCGGCCATCCGGAACTTCATCGCGGTACGCTGGCTGTGGCCGGCGTCGCGGTTCGAGGATCGTGTGTTGACAGCCAGTATCAGGTCATAGATGTCGCCGGGAACGAGGCCGGGAATGGCAAGGCCGGAAAGCTTGGGGAACTGCAGCGGGTAGACAAACTCCATCACGGTCACGCCGGTCTCGTCATCGCGGTCGATGTCCCACTCGTCGAACAGGGTGTCTGAGCCCGGGGCCGGGGCGTGGGTGTAGTTGCGGCCGACCTCGTTGAACACCTCGGCCGAATCGTCGGTGTAGTAGCCCATTATCATATTCGAACCGTCCATCACCGGCGACCCGAACCCGATGGCAACCCAGCCCTTGCTCCGGGTCTCCAGCGCGACATAGATGAATTCGTCGTCGAAACCCCAGTGCACCTTCAGCCCGGTGCGCTTGTCGGTGAACGTCGCCGGGTACTCGGGCGCCTCGCCTTCTTCGACCTCCTCTATCATCCCGTCGACCGATACCCGGTCGCTCATCAGCGAGTCGTAGGGCATCACCGGGATTTCCTTCGGCTGGGCGGCCAGCACCGCGCACAGGCACAACAGAGGCAACAGCAGGCGTGAAAACATCTTTGCTCCTTTCGTCTTGCAGAACGCCGGACCGACAACGATTATAGTCAGCCGGCTTTAGCGATGTCAAACCGGGGCCGGGCAGAACCTGAGACTCTCCCTACTACTCCGTCCTGACCAGTTTCTTCTGCACTCTGCCGCTGTCGGTAGTCAGTTGGATGAAGTACACCCCGGCCGGGAGCGCGCGGCCGTTGCCTGTGCCGTCCCAGGTCAGGTGATACCAGCCCGCCTTCTGCCGGCAGTCAGCCAGGTTGGCGCACTGCCGGCCCGCCGCTGACTTCCATCGAGCCCTAAGCGTAGGGGTTGTCGGTTCGATAGACGTAGCTCACCGAGTCACCGCCGTCGTGGTTCACTTTCAGCAAGTAGCTACAGCCCTTCGTCAGTCTGAGCCCACCGGTGAAAGTGCTGCACCTGACCCACTGCCAGCCGCGCGAAGGAACGTCTGCCTCTCCCTCGCACAATGGTGTGCCATCTTCAAAGATTGCGAACTCGTACTTCCCTGATGCGTTTCGCTCCCCCACAAACCACTCGATATACCTGATGCTGTCGACGTTGGCCGCAAACGTCTGTCCGACGTACTCGTCTTCGGGCGTCCAGCCGCTCGCCGCGGTCTTCGGTTCCACGAAGTACGCGCGTGTCGCGGCGACGGCGGAAGCCGTCAGGACACAGGCTGCTATCAGTGCTACCATCGACCAGTGCTGCCCTCGCATGCAACCCTCCTACTGTTTCACGAGCTTTGAACTCACCGACCTGCCCTGTACGTTGACCGAAACGAAGTAAACGCCTGCCCTGAGTCGAGAGAGGTCGACCTTCACGCTGTTTGTCGAACCTCTTGAGTCTGCTGCCCAGCGGTCGATCTCCCGGCCGGTCACGTCTCTCAGCGTCAGTGAGGCAAGTCCATACCGCCGACCCCACTCGACGAGCGCCCGCCCTCGCACCGGGTTGGGTGCCACACGCAGACCGTCTGTCTCGTTCAAGACCGGCTGTCCACGAGGTTCGGCCAGACCGACCGGTAGGAGTTCAAGCACAGTGACGCCAGCCAAGTAGCTGGCGATGAAGATGTACCTGCCGCTCAGGTCTATGTCCATCGAGTAGTAGGGCGTCGCGTAGTACGCAGCCGGAACCGGTGCGGCAGGAGAGGTTACATCAAACAGCCGGAAGTCCTGGCAACCGGCGTAGGCGTACGAGTCGCGCAGCACGAGGTCGAATCCGCGGTGGCTGCCGGATGGGGTCGCGCCGACGACGTGGGGCGACGTGGGGTCGGCAATGCCATATACCCAGAGAGTGTCGTAGTTGGACAGGAAGTACACAAACGTGTCGCGCGCGGCGATTCCCCGACCGTTGACCCGGTTGCCTGTTGTCTCGTAGATTCTCACCGGATTCGCCGGGTCAGCGACGTTGAAAATCTGCAGGTGTGGTGCAACAAACGCCAGCGAGTCCCGCACGTCTATGCCCAATGCAGATGAGTATGCGTCACAGCTCCCTCTCCACACCGGCTGGCGCGGGTCGGCGACGCTGAAGACCTCGAACTTGTAGTCCTCGGCGCAGTACAGGAAGCTGTCGCGCAGGACCATCGCGCTTGGCGTGCGGAAGCCACTGACGATAGTCACGGCGGCGGGGCGCGAAGGGTCACTTATGTCAACCACGCGGAAGCAGTCCCCAGGATAGGTCCACCAGCCGATGTATGCCAGAGATTCTGCGTTCACAACCCCCTCGCTGACCGGGCCCACGCCTGCAGTATCCAAGTTCGCCAACTCTCTGACGGACGTTGGGTCGCTGATGTCCAGCACTGTCAAACCAGTTGACGGTGCCGCAACGCAGGCTGTGGCGATGCCTGCAGAAACATCATAGGCCTCGCTCATCGGCAACAGCCAGGTGTCCATCACCGGCTGAGACAGTGAGCGCAGGTCAACAACCTGCAGTCCGGCGTAGTTGGCCGCCACGTAGGCCCGGCGCAGGCGTTCTTCGGCCCAGACTCCGTGACGGTCCTGCGGCATCGCCAGGTGACCGATGAGGCGCGGTCGGCTGGAATCCGCAACGCTGACGATGTCGAACTCGCAGGTGAACAGCAGCGTGTCGACAAGGTAGATGTCCTCGCCGGTCAGGCCCGAAAGCCGGCCCTCCTGCCACGGAGCTGCCGGGTTGGCCACGTTGAGCACGTGCAGGCTGCCCGAGCCCATCTGGCCCTGCGCCACGTAGCAGTGGTTGCCTCTCACCTTCACGCCGGCGATGTCGGTGCCCCAGGAGGCTACCCGGCGCGGGCTGGCCGGGTTTCTCGCGTCGAGGATGTACATCCCCCACCGGTCACGCAGGTAGGCATAGCCCCGGTCAACGTCCAAGGCATAGCCGCTGTCACGACAGACCCCGAGCCGGACCGGGTTGGCGGGGTCGGCGAAGTTGTAGACCATGAAGGAGTCAGCCCCGATGATGTAGACTAGCGAGTCCTGCACATCGATGTCGGCTACCGGGACAGAGAGCCTGCCGACCCGCGGCACGTTTGTGGGGTCAGCGACGTTGAAGACCTCGATGTAGCCCGAGGTGACGAGGTAGAGCAGGTTGCCGGAGAGCACCGGCCGGCCGGCCAGCCGCTTGGCCTGGATGTAGTTGAGTATCCTCGGGTTGGCGGTGTCGGCGAAGCTGAGGACTACGACCTCGCTGCCGCGGGAAAGGTAGACCAGCGTGTCCTTGCCCGTGACCGCCCAGCTTGGACCGCCGCCCCACTTGCCCACCATGCGTACGTTGAGCGACTCGGGCAGGTCTCGCTGCCGCTGGCTCGGGCAGAGCCCGTGCTTCTGCTCAAGATAGAACAGCTTGTTGGTCGGCAGACGGGGAAAGGCGTCGGGGTGCTGGAAGTACCAGTCGGGCTCTGCCGCTGTAGCGGCCGCAGCCAGCGCCGAGAGCGCCAGCAGGAGGCAGAAGACAGCCGGGGTCCGCCTGTTCATGCCGTCATCCCAGGCCCGACCGCCCACCCGTCAAGTTGCCTCCCTGAAGCTCCGACCTTCGATACCGCAGTCTCACGCCGATACCCCCGGTTGGCTCTCCATCACTGCCGCGTTGTCGAACACGTCCATCGGCCTCGCCTCCGCCGCCGCCCCAAGCAGCAGCATCCCGCCGACAATCATCAGTTGCCGTGTCATACGTTCATCGTAGGACACGCCCTTGCCTTGTCAACCCGCCGGCGGGCCGATGGATGCCTGTCAAGAGAAACCGGCGGCGCCTAAGCGCCGCCGGTGCTATCTCTCGAGATGCTCTACTGGATGAACTTCAGAGTCTTGAACTTCTCGACAATCGCCGACTTCTCGACCAGCCCGACCGACCGGTCCAGCTCCTTGCCCGAGGCGTCGAGATACACCAGCGTTGGGATGGCCTGAATGCCGTACTCCCGGGCGAGTTCCTTCTCGACGTCGGTGTCGATCGTGCGGATCAGCACGCGGCCGTCGTATTCTTTTTCCAGCTCGGCGATGATCGGCTTGAGCTGCTTGCACGGCGGGCACCACTCCGCGCTGAAATCCCACAGCATCGGCAGCTTAGCCGGGGCGACGGTCTTTGCCGCGGCCGGTTTGGTTTCGACCGGATTCCCGCTCGGCGCTTCGGCCGGGGCAGGCGCGGCCGCAGTAGTGTCTGCGGTCGTGTCGGCCGGCGTGGCCAGCGCGGTCGTGTCGGCCTCGGCCTTGGGAGCGGGCTTGTTGTCGCCGCCGCAACCGGCAAGCGCGATGGACAGGGCGATCAGGGCAAGGGCGAATGTTCGCAAAGGGCCTCCTTATGACGTATTCGACCCGATTGTCAGCCGCGCGATGCGCCGGTCAACCCCGCGTGGGCTTGCGCGCTGGGGAAGAAGGTGCTATAGTGGCACGATGACGGCCGCGAATTCCGCTGACACTATAAGGAGGAGGTTGTGAAGATGGGCTTTGTTTTCTCGGGTCTGTTCTGGGGTCTGGTCATTGTGCTGGCCGGGCTGTCCATCATCCTCAATGTCGCTTTCGGGCTGAAGATACCGTTCTTCCGCATCCTGTTCGGGCTGGTGCTTATCTACATCGGCGTCTCGATGCTCATCGGCACGCGCGTCCGCGTGCGCACCCACAACACCACGGTCTTCGACGAGAGTACGATGGAGGTCACCAAGGCCGGGGAGTACAACGTCATCTTCAGCCGCAGCGTCATCGACCTGACCCGGCTCGAACTCAAACCCGGCCGCAACAAAGTCGAGGTCAACACCGTGTTCGGCGCGGCCGTGCTCAAGGTCGACCCCGCGACCCCGGTACGCCTGCGCGCCTCGGCCGCCTTTGCCGGCGCGCGGATGCCCGACGGCAACACGCTCAGCTTCGGCGACTACAAGTGGCATTCTGACAGTCTGAACGACTCGACACCCTTCCTTGACATCGAGGCATCGGTCGTGTTCGGGTCGCTGGAGATAAAGGGGCCCTAGAGCCCAACCGGCGACTGATAGACCCACCGCAGCACCAATAGCCCTGTTGCTAGCGGTGCTGGTTGCCACTCCGGCCCGATTCTTGTTCCGTACAGCATCAGGATGGCCCACACGGTCGCTGGCGCTGGTTTTGGGCGGTCAATCAGCTCAGATAATGCCGCTCAAACTGAGGGTATGGGACAAAGTGGCGTTGTGGCCCTGTTTTCTATGGAAAACGTGCTGGCGTCTGACTGGGTGAGCCGTTCCCCCGTCGGTCCGTCCGGGCATAAGTGGGGACAGAACGCGACAGAGAAGGGAAGGACCGCGGGGAGCAGGAGGCCAGCTAGAAAACCGAAAGCTGGCGGGCGATGTAATACCGGGCGGCCCGGCCGTGGCCGCGCAGGACGAGCTTGCCTTTCTTCACGAGGCTCGCGAGCAGGTACCCGGACTGGGACGGGCTGACGCGCAGCAGCGTGCGGACAATCTCGTTGGTTACGAACCGCTTGTCTTCCGGGCCGGGTAGTTCTTCAAGGTAGGCCATTATCGCGCTCTCGGCAAAGGCCGCCTCGGCGCGCCGGAAGATCGAGTAGGTCACGGTCTTGCGCAGTTTCTGGTACGCGCTCTTGGACAGCCGGTAGACCCGGCCCTTCTTCTCGCCGAAAGGCTCGAGCAGTTCGCGGGTCATCATCGAGTTGAGCGCCTCGCGCGCCTCGTTTTCGCTGCGCTGGAGCAGCCGCTCGGTCTCGCCGAGGTCGATTTCGCGGTTGCGTTTGAGCCAGGTGAGGATGAGCAGGTCGGCGAGGGTCAGCTCGCGGCCTTCCTGCTGGCGATCGACCACGAACCGGGCAAAGGTCTCGTCTATCGCCGGGGTTTCCTGGCCGTTGGCCCCGACCGTGCGGCCCGAGCGCAGGGTGACGCGCACAAAGTCCGAGCCCGATTCGTAGGACGGCGGCTCCTTGCCGTAGGAGAGCAGGATGTGGTACATCCGCTTGACACCCATCCCGGCGCGCTCGACGAGGCGCACTTTCTGCAGCATCTCGGCGAGCAGCCGGTTGCGGCTGACCGGCTCGTGGCCGAGAATGTTGCCCGGATGCACGTCGCCCGAGAACCCGCCGGGCGAGGATATCTCAAGTCGGTCGTTGTAGTGGCGCAGGTACACCGGCGCGGTGCGCTCGTAGTCGCGGTGGGTGAACGCGTTCAGGAGCGCCTCGCGGTACACTTCCTCGGGAAAGTCGGGTATCTCGAAGTGAAACAGGCCGAACTTGAGCGTGACGATGCGGTTGTGCGGCTCGACCGCCTGGGTGAACTGCTCGAGCACCGCGAGCAGGGGCCGCGACGAGTCGACCCGCTTGTCGTAGGCGGTGTCGGACTGCATCCGCAGGTACACCGCTTCGTGACCGGGGACAAACCGGCGCAGCGCTTCCTCGCGGCCCGCGACCAGCAGCCCGGCCACGGTGAGACGGCGCTCGCCTTCGCCCGCGAGCCCGCCCAGCCGCACGAGCAGGTCCTCGTCGGTCAGCCCGAGCAGGGCCGAGCCCGGCTCCTTGGCCGCGATGATGCGGCGCAGGCGCTCGACCTCAAGCCGGTCGACCGCCTCGAAACCGGCGTCGAGCGTGCGCGCAGAGAAATCGGCAGTGCCTTCCACGTTGCACAGCATCTTATCGGCCGGCCGCGTGCGGTCAAGCCGCAGGACAGCTTGACATCGCGCGCGGTTGCGGCAGTCTAATCCCGCCGATGAGTGCCGACTGCGGCCCGATGCCGCCGACCGCGAACTCCCGCAAGTACCAGAACACCAACCCGATAGTGCGGTGGGCGATTGCCCGTTTCTTCAGGCGGCTGGGCGACGCCATCGCGCCGCTGTCGCCCGCAAGCGTGCTTGACGCCGGGTGCGGCGAGGGCGAGACCATCGTGCGGCTGCGCTCGATCCTGCCCCGGTCGGTCACCGGGTTCGACCGCAACCCGGCCGCGGTCGAGTGCGCCCGGCGCCGCCTGCCCGGGCTGGACATATCGGTGCAGGACATCTACCGGCTGCCGTGGGCCGACTCAAGCTTCGATCTCGTGCTCTGCACCGAGGTCCTCGAACACCTCGCCGAGCCTGACCGCGCGCTCGCCGAACTGGTGCGCGTGGCCCGGCGCGACCTCGTCGTGTCGGTGCCGCACGAGCCGTGGTTCGAGACGGTCAATCGCGCCGGCAACATCATCGCGCCGGGGAGCTACGACCCGTCCGAGCACGTCCAGCACTACACCCCGGCCGCCCTGCGCCGGCTGCTCGCGCCTTGCGGCCGGCAGGTCACCGTGCGCTTCGCCGCGGTCTGGACGATCGCGCACGTGCCGCTCGATGATGCGCGCTGAGAGAGCGGCGTCTGCGGCGTGGACCGAGCGCGCCGCGCTCGTCTTCTTCGCGCTGTGCGCGGTCTACTCGGCCGCGGTGCATCTCGCCGCGCCGGTCGTCCCGGAGGACGACGCGTTCATCATCTACCGCTATGTCGACAATTTTCTCGCGGGCAAGGGTCTCGTCTACAACGCGGGCCAGCGCGTGTTCGGCGTGTCAACTCCGCTGTACCTCGCGGCGCTCATCGCGGCCAGGGCGGTCGTTCGCGCCGTGCCGACGCCCGACCTCGCGGTACGGCTGAACGCCCTGTTCTACATCGCGGCCGGTCTGGGCCTGTTTGCGTTCCTGCGCCGCACTCTGGGGTCGCGGACCGCGCCCGCGGCCGCGCTCGCCGGGCTGTTCCTGCTGCGCGACGATATGCTGCGCGCTTCAACCGGCGGGATGGAGTCGTTTCTGTTCGCGGCGCTGCTGTTGTGGTGCCTGTGGGCGCTCGCCAGAGGACGCATCGCGCTGGCCGGCCTGCTCGCCGGGCTGTCGATACTCGCCCGGCCCGAAGGCGCGGTCGCTATCGCGCTGGCCGCCGGGGTGTGGCTTCTGACCGGGCGGCGCCGGGCGGCGGCATTCCTCGCCGGGCTGATTCTGCCCGGGCTGGCCTGGGTCGTGTTCGGGTTCGCTTACTACGGCACCCCGGTTTATCACTCGCTCATCGCCAAGGCGCGGCCGCTCTACCCGCTGCCTTTCGGCTACGGCTTCTTCCGGGCGCTGCGCGAACTGGAGTTCCGCGCGCTGGGCAATCCCGCGGTCGGCGGCGCGCCGTCCCGCCTGCCTTTCACCCTGCTGACCGTCTTCGCGCTCGCCTTGTTCGGTCTGGCCGCGTGGGGCAGCCTGGCCCGCGCCCGGTCCGGCCGCGGCCGGCCCGCAGGCACGACACTCGCGCTCGCGGCGCTGGCGCTGACACTGCTTTTCTACCTCGCGACCAACCCGCTGATGTTCCCGTGGTACTACCCGCCGCTGTTCGCGCTGTTCTCGGCCGCGGTCTGGCTCGGCATCGCGCGGTCGGGCGAGCTGGTGCCGCGCCTGAAAGCGGTCGCGCTCACCGCGGTGTTGCTGCTCGGCGCACTGTGGGGCCTGCGCGGGCCGGTCGCGCGCGCGGCAGAGCGCCGGCAATTGCTTGATGTCGGCGTGGCGCGCGACCCGGTGCGGCTGCGCATCGGTGCCTACCGCGCCGCGGCCGAGTGGCTGAACGAGGTCGTGCCCGACGGCCAGGCCATCGCCGCGCCCGAAGTCGGCTCGCTCGGCTACTACTACAAGGGCCCGGTCATCGACGCGTGCGGCCTGGTCAGCCCCGAAGCCCTGGCCTGGCTGCCCGCGCCCGCATCCGAGCGCGCCAGCCCCCGCGACGGCGTGATCCCGACCGGGCTGGTGCGCTCGCTCGCGCCGCCCATCGTCGTGTCGATGGCGACCTTCGCGCGCCTCAGTATCTACCGCGACCCGTGGTTCGAAGCGAACTACTCACTGGTGCGCCGGTTCGCGCTGCCCGCGCCGCTGTGGGGCTCGGAAGCGGTTGACGTGTTCGTGCGCGACGACCTTATCGGAGAGAGAGAGTGACCGCGCCCCGGCGGTTCCCGGCCCTTGCGGTCGCGGCGGTGCTCGCCGGCAGCCTGCTGGCCGGGTCGGTGACGCTGGTCTACCCGTTCGGCCGGGACCAGGGCATCCACGCCCACATCGCCGACGCCGTGCTCTCCGGGCGCACACTTTACCGCGACGTGTTCAACGTCAAGCCGCCGCTGACGACCGCGGTCCACGGGCTGGCGCTTGTCCTGTTCGGCCGGACAATGAGCGCCATTCGCATCCTCGACCTCCTGTGGCTCGCGGCCACGGCGCTGGCCCTGTTCTTCCTGCTGCGGCGACTGCTCGGGCGCGACTGGCCCGCGGCCGGGGCCGGGCTCTTTCTCTCGGTCGCCTACGCCGTGCTCGGCTACTGGCACACGGCCCAGACCGACGGCTGGCTCAACCTGCCGCTCGCGCTCGCCCTGGTTCTCGCCTGGGCCGGGCTCAAAGGCAAGCGCGCCGTGGCCTGGCTCGGATTCGGCGCTCTCGTCGGCGTCGCGGCCCTGCTGAAATACACCGTGGCCCTGCTCGCGCCGCTGGTGTTCCTCGTCGCGCTGGTCGAGTTCCGGCGCGAGCCGCGGCGGCTGCTGCGCGCGACCCTCCTCGCCGGGGCAGGGTTCGCCGCGGTCATCGCCGCCTGCGTCGCACTGCTCGCTCTCGCCGGCGCTCTGCCCGCGTTCATCGAGAGCCAGTTCGGCCTGATGCCGTCCTACACGAAGCTTGTCCGCACCGAGGGCGCGGCCGGGCCGCTGGCGATGTTTGTGCGGATGCTGCTGCGCACGCCGTCGCTTGTCGTGACCGGCATCGCGCTCGCGCTCGGGCTCGCCGGCCTCGTTGTCGGCCTGCTCGCGGACCGCGCCCGCCGCACCGCGCTGCTTCTGCTCGCGGCCTGGCTCGTCACGGCCTTTGTCTCGACCTATGCTCAGGGCAAGTTCTTCGTCTACCACTACCTGCCGCTGCTGCCGGTCGCATCCGCGCTCGCGGCTTTCGCGCTTGCGGCGCTGCTTGACCGGCTGCGCGCGCCCGGGTGGGCCCGTGCGGCAGTGCTCTGTGCCGGGCTGGCCGCGGCCGCGCTGGTGAGCCGCTGGCCGGCGCGCGCGCGCGACCTTGTCCGGGCGGCCGGGTCCCGCGCCGCGCTCGAGGAGTACTGGCGCAGTCCGCGCCACGACTCGGGCCGCGATTTCTCGCTGCGCGCGAATCTCGCCCTGGCCGACTGGCTGCGCGCGGCCACCGACCCGGGCACGACCGTTTTCATCTGGGGCTATGAGCCGATGGTCTACTTCCTCGCCCGGCGGCCGGCCGTGACGCGGTTCATCTACACCTTCCCGCTGATTGTCAACTGGCAGACCGGCCGGTTCCGCGACGAGCTCGTGGCCCAGTTCGTTGCCCGGCCCGCCGACGTCTTCGTCGTCGAACACGACGACGCCACGCCCTGGGTCACTGGCCACGACAAGGACTCCTTCGAAACGCTGATGGACTTCCCCGCGCTGCGCGACTATGTCGCCGCGCACTACGAGCCCGAAGTGCGCGTCGGCCGGTTCGATGTGTACCGCCGCACGGCCGATTGACACCGGCCGGCACAGCATCTAGACTGCACCCGGCATGCGCTACAGCGTCGTCATACCGGCCCGCGACGAGCAGGACTCGGTTGCCGAGCTGCACCGCGAGCTGGCGGCGGTGATGGAGCGGCTGGGCGGCGACTTCGAGGTTATCTATGTCGATGACGGCTCGACCGACGCCACCCCGGAACGCCTGGCCGCAGTCGTCCGGTCCGACCCGCGCGCCCGGCTCATCCGTTTCCGCGCCAACTACGGCAAGTCGGCCGCCTACTCGGCCGGCTTCGCCGCGGCCTCGGGCGAGGTCGTGCTCACGCTCGATTCGGACCTGCAGGACGACCCGGCCGAGATACCCAACCTGCTCGCCGCGCTGGACGAGGGCTTTGACCTCGCGGTCGGCTGGAAACAGCACCGGCTCGAGAACGAACCGGCCAAGACCCTGCCCTCGCGCGTGTTCAACTTTGTCAAGCGGCTGGTCTTCGGCCTGCGCCTGCACGACTCCAACTCCGGCTTCCGCGCGATGCGCCGCGCGGTCGCGGCCGCGCTCGAACTGCGCGGCGACAATTACCGTTTCATCCCCGAGCTGGCCCACTTCGCCGGGTTCCGCGTGACCGAGCGGCCGGTCGCCCACCGCCGCCGCCGGTTCGGCCACTCCAAGTACGGCGTGACCCGGTTCTGGACCGGTCTGCTCGACCTGGTCGCGGTCGGTTTCATCACCCGCTACGCCCGCAAGCCGCTGCACTTCTTCGGCACGCTCGGGCTGGTGCCGCTGCTGGCCGGTGTCGGGCTCGAGGCCTACGTGCTCGTGCGCAAGCTCGGCGGCTCGCGGTTCAGCGAACATCTCGCCGCGCTGATAGTCGGGGTGATGCTCATCCTCGTCGGGCTGCAGCTCATCGCCACCGGCTTGGTCGGCGAGATGGTCGCGGCCGGACGCCGCGGCGCCGGCTACTCCATCATCGAGGACGGCAAACCCGGTGCCTGAAGACCTGCCGGGCATCCGGACCTCCAATTGCGAGAAGTACTCGACGCGCAACCCGCTGGCGCAGATGCTCTATGCCCGGTTCTTTTCCCGGCTCGCCGCGCTTGTCGAACCGCTCGCTCCCCGGAGCGTGCTCGACGCCGGTTGCGGCGAGGGCGAGACTATCGCGCGTCTGGCCAGTATCCTGCCCGCCGACGTCACCGGGTTCGACAACAACCCTGACTGCGTCGCGTTCATCAGCCGCCGCTTTCCGGCATTTCGCTTCACGGTCGAGGACATCTACCGCCTGCCCTACGGCGATGCGCGCTTCGACCTCGTGCTCTGCCTCGAAGTGCTTGAGCACTTGGCCGAGCCCGAGCGCGCCCTGGCCGAGCTCTGCCGCGTGGCGCGGCGCGACCTCATCATCTCAGTGCCCAACGAACCGTGGTGGTCGCTGACCAACCTTGCCCGGCTGAAGTACGTGCGCCGGCTCGGCCATCACCCCGAGCACGTCCAGCGCTGGAACAGACGGTCCCTCTGGCGCCTGCTCGCGCCGTTTGCCAGCCGGCTGCTCGTGACCGGTTCGTACCCCTGGCTCATCGCGCACCTTGCCCTGAAAGGCGATGCGTAGGAAACGCCGGCAACAAGGCACGCGTCCGGGCGCGGCGCTGCTGCGCATCGGCTCGGCACTGCTCGGCCTGGTCTTCCTCGCGCTCTACGCGGCGATGCGGCTGCAGCGGGGCCGCCTGAGCACGGTCGGGTACGAACGCGGCACGGTCATACTGAAACTGCCGGAATGGCTGGGTTCGGCTCGTCTCACTTTTCCCTACATTCTGTTGGTGCTGCTGCTTGTGGGATTCTTCGCCGCGCTCATCCTGCTTGCGCCGGCAGCGCGGCAGGCGCTCCGGGCCTTGTTCGCGCGCCGGCGCTGGACAGCGGCGCTCGCGCTCGGCGTGCTCGGTTACTCGATGCTGCCCTGGGGCTACCCGGACTTGCGGCTCTACGCCGAGCCCAACTACTGGCTGTCGCTCACGCTCGTGTTCGGAACGCTCGGGTTCGGGCTGCTGGCGTGGGGCAGCTTCCCGCTGCTGCGCCGCGCCGGGGCGGCGCTGGCCCGGCTGGGGCAGGGGCTGCTCTGCCTGCCTGCCCGCGCATTCGCGCTGGCCGTCGCCGGGTTCACTCTGGCTGTCGCGTCGGCCGTCTCGCTGCTCGTGTTGGGCGGCATTCCCCACGTGACCGATGCCGCGGCTCAGCTATTCCAGGCCCGCATCTTCACGCTCGGCCGGCTGTTTGTCGATTCGCCCCCCCTGCCGTCGTTTTTCGACTTCAAGCACGTCATCAGCGACGGCCGCTGGTACTCGCAGTACCCTTACGGCCATCCCCTGATGCTCGCGCTGGGCGTGCTCGCCGGCCTGCCCTGGCTGGTCAATCCCCTGCAGGCCGCGGTCGCGGCGCTGGCGCTCTACGGTCTCGGACGCGAGGTCTACACCGAGCGGGTCGCGCGCGTCGCCGCCCTGCTCTGCTGCCTGTCGCCTTTTGTCTGGTTCATGAGCGGCTCGTTCATGAACCACACGACGGCGATGTGCTGGGGCACGCTGTTCCTGCTGTTCTTCAGCCGGCTGGGGCGGCGCGGCATCGGCAACGCCCTGCTCTGCGGCCTGTCACTGGGAATCGTCGTTGCGACACGGCCCGCGACCGCGCTCGGCATCGCCCTGCCCGCGGCCGTCTGGCTGCTTCTGCGCCTGCGCCGGGAGCCGCGCCTGTTGGCCCGCGCCGCGACCGGCACCGGCGTCGTCGCAGTGTTCGGGCTCCTGCTGTTGGTCCAGAACTGGCTGACCACGGGTGCGCCCCTGAGCTTCGGCTACACGGTGCTGCACGGCCCGGGCCACGGGTTTGTCTTCGGCCCGGCCGCCCTCGGCATCACCCACACGCCCTACAAGGGCCTGGTCCATATCACCTCCAACCTTGCCGGGCTCAACCGCTACCTGTTCGAGTGGCCGGTCCCGGCCCTCATACTGCCACTCTCGCTACTGGTCATCGGCCCGCGCCGGGCCTGGGACTGGATCCTGTTCGCGATTCCGGCCGGCCTGCTCGTCATTCATTTCTTCTACTTCTTCCACGGCTACTGCTACGGCCCGCGCTTCGTCTACGAAGCGGTGCCGGCCCTGCTGCTGCTGTCGGCCAGGGCCCTGCCGCGCGTGGTCGCGGCCCTGCGCCGCGCGACCGGCGCGCGCACCGCGTGCATCCGCGCCGGCTTGGCCGCGCTCATCACGCTCGCGTTCGTCGCCGGCTGGGTGCCGTCGTTGCCGCGGCTGGTCAGCGAGTACTCTCGCTTCAGCGGCGTGACGGCCCGGGTAGCGGACCGCGTGCGCATAGCCGGACTTTCAAACGCGCTCGTGTTCACGCCGGACTTTGCCAGCGTGTTCGCCCTCAATCGGCCCGACTTCTCGGGGCGGGTCGTGTACGCGCGCGACCTCGGCGCCCTGAATCCGCTGCTGGCCAGCCGGTTCCCGGACCGCGCGGCCTGGCTGGCCGACGACGGCATCACCCGATTGCCGCCGCTCGGCGCGTACGCCGACTCGCTCTTGCGCGAACTGGAGTCGGCGCGGGGCTTCGCCGCGCTTCAGGCCCGCTCGTTTCCCGGGTACCGCACGCTGGTCTGGCCCGAGGACCGACCGCCCGCCGGGCGCGAGCCGGGCGAGCCGCTTATGATCACGCTGCGCGAGCTCAATGCGCGCCTGCATCGCCGCGAGGCGACTCTGGACAGCTTTCTGCCTGCGCTGGTCGTGGCGGTGCAAAACGACTTCGCCCGACCTTTTGACAACATCGGCACCCTGCGCTACATCTACAGCGGCCGCCACTACGTGATGAACGGCGTCCGGCTCACCGCCCTGCGTTCGACTCCGGCCCGGTACTGCTGGGTCTACGACGCCCGGCCCAAGGACGACCCGACGCCCGTGGCCGCAGCACTCTCGCTCAACCCGCTCGCCGGCCCCAGCCTGGCCGAGGCGGTACGCACGGCCC
>CBFGIY010000037.1:0-22583 GCA_965648935.1 Caldifarciminota bacterium | reverse complement strand
CTCACCCCGGCGCTCATCGACGGCCAGGCCGTTGACACCGACGCTATCCGCTCGATATCAGTCAACCGCGGCCACATCTCGACGACGCCGCTGTACAGCTACAACTACCACGCCAAGGGCAACTTCATCAACCTGCTCGACGTCGCGGTACTGGGCGCGACCGAGGTCGACACCGATTTCAACGCGAATGTCATCACCCATTCCGATGGCCGGCTCCGCCACGGCATCGGCGGCTGGCAGAACTGCATGTTTGCCCGCTGCACGATTCTCTCGGTGCCGGCGATGCGCGATCGGATGCCGGTCATCGTCGACCGCGTCACAACCCTCTGCGCGCCGGGTGAGCTGGTCGATGTCGTCGTCACCGAACTCGGCATCGCAGTCAACCCGCGTCGATCCGACCTGCTCGCCGCAATCCGGGGCAAGGGGCTGCCGGTCCGGCCGATCGAAGACATCAAGGCCGAGGTCGAACGCATCTGCGGCGTGCCGCGGCGACCGGACCTCATCGACAACGTTGTGGCGGTCTGCAAGTGGGTCGACGGGACCGTGCTGGACTCGGTCTGGCAGGTGCCCGGCTGATCCGGCATCGCCGGCCCAACCGTCTTGACCGGTTGCGCCGCCTTCATATACTGAGTCGATGCAGTTGCAGCTCCGCTACGGCGACCGCGAAGAGCGGCTCGTAGTTCCCGACCGCAACCTCATCGGTGTCCTCGAACCGGCCGACTGCTGCCCCCTGCACGACACCGCTGCCGCGCTGGCGCAGATGGCGCTGGACTGCGCGGTGTTCCTCGGCGAGGCTCGCCGCGTGCTCGTGCTCGTCAACGACTACACCCGGCCCACGCCGAACAGCCTTCTCATCGAATCGCTCTCCCCCGCGCTCGTCGGCCGCGACGTGCGCTACCTCATCGCCTCAGGCACTCATCGCCCCCCGACCGAGTCCGAATACGCCGGCATCTTCGGTGCGGACTTCTACGCCCGGCACCGATCAAAGGTGCTCTGTCACGACTGCCGCGACAACGCCAGGCTCTACTTCGCCGGCAAGACAAGACTCGGCACGCCGGTATGGTTCAACCGCGAGCTGCTCTGGGCCGACAAGGTAATCACTCTCAACTCGATCGAGCCCCACTACTTCGCCGGCTACACCGGCGGCCGCAAGGGCTTTCTGCCGGGCATCGCCGGCTACGACACCATCGCGCGCAACCACAATATGGTAACTCGACCCGGTTCACGGACGTTCAACCTCGAAGGCAACCCGGTACACGAGGACATGGTTGAGGCCTATCGGATGGTGAACCGCCCGGTCTTCTCGGTGCAGGTCGTTCAGGACCGCGGACACCGCCTGCTCTCCGTGCGCCACGGCTCGGTGCACGACTCCTTCATGCGGGCCTGCCGCGATGCCCATGGGGTCTTCGCCGTGCCGGTTGCGGAACCCGCCGACATCGTCATCAGCGCGCTCGGCCGGCCCTACGACATCAACTTCTACCAGGCCCAGCGCGCGGTCGAGTTCGCGCGGCCGGTTCTCAAGAGCCCCTCGGTCCACATAACCGTATCCGCCTGCCGCGACGGTGTTGGCAACGATGGATTCATCGATGTCTTCAAGGACTGCGCCGCCGCAGATGACGTCCTCAAATGCACCGAGGCCAGCGGCCGGCTCGGCTGGCACAAGTCGGCCCGGCTCGCCCAGATCATGGCGGCAACCCGGCTGTACACTGTAATGAACATACCGGACGAGGTAGTTCGCTCCGTTTTCATGACGCCGTTTTCATCGGTCCAATCGGCGTTCGATGACGCGCTGCGCGTTCTCGGCCCGAGCGCGCGCACATATGTCATCCCCGACGCCGGCGCCCTGGTCCCGGTACTCGCGCCGCCGGCTTGACTCGCTGACCGGCCCAACTAGCATCTATCAGGTGCAGTTACTGCTCATCAGCGCCATTCTGGCCCAGGCTCCCACAACACTGATGGTGCCGCCCTTCGAGCACACCCTCGGTTTCAACCGCATCGGCCGCTTCTACGTCAACATGTACGTCGGCCGGGATTTCAAACTGGCGGACCCTCAGGCAATCTGCGGCGCGAAGATGGTCGAAGAAGACGACCCGCGGACGAGCAGAGACGACCACATCCTCACGCTCTTCGGCGTCAACTCGGGCACGGGCCAGGTTGTCTACAACGTCAAACTGATCCAGCCTAAAGTCTTCGGCCGGACCGGCTCGGGCGTCGGCGAGTTCAGCCGACCGCACGGCATAGCCTGCAACGCGCAGGGCGATGTCTATGTCGCCGATACTGACAACAACCGGCTTGTCCGGCTGCGCTATGCGGCAACCGAACTCACCTGGGTCGGCGTGGTCGATTCCGCGCTTGCCCATCCGCACGATGTGGCGCTTGACTCGCGCGGCCGGGTATACGTCACCGACACCGACAGCAACCGCATCGTGGTCTTTGACCACGAAGGAAGAAGAATCGCCGAGTGGCGCGAAGGGCTGGACCGGCCAACCGGCATCGCCGTGCTCGACGCGGCGGCCGACTTCAACGATTTCTCGTATGATGGCGCGGTCGTCATCGACCGCGGTCGGTCCCGCCTCAGCCGCTTCACGCTCTCCGGCGGCCTGGAGCGACAGGTCGACTCCCGACGGATCGGGCTTTTGGAGGCGGGATTCGCCTTCTGCGCGTTCGACCGGCACGGCAACGTGTATGTGACCGACCAGGTCAACGCACAGCTGCACGTGTTCGACCCGGCGCTGAAGTACATCGTCTCCTACGGACGCGAAGGGACGAG
Source organism: Caldifarciminota bacterium (assembly GCA_965648935.1). Classification (GTDB taxonomy): domain Bacteria; phylum Hydrothermota; class Tepidihabitantia; order Tepidihabitantales; family Tepidihabitantaceae; genus CBFGJX01. The sequence goes on along the minus strand of CBFGIY010000037.1, from coordinate 19,813 downwards.
CGAGGGACGCTTTCTCTCCCCGCGCGGAATCACCATCTGGCGGCGGTTTGGCCAGGTGTTCATCATCGAAGCCGACGGCGGCCAGTACTACTGGCTCGGACTCGACGCCTACCTGGTCGGCTTCTACCCCGCGCAGTTCGACGAGAAAGCGCCGGGAACGACCATCGCGCTCTACGTCACCGAACTCGCGGACATCACGGTCGAGGTCACCGACAGCACCGGACGAGTCGTCCGCTCCCTCGCCCCGCCCCATCACCAGCGACCCGGCGAAGTCCTCATAGTCTGGGACGGGCGCGACAACGACGGACGGCTCGTGCCGGTCGGGGAGTACCGCGTGCTGGTCACTGCCCGGCCAACCTACAGCCGGCCGCGGTACATACTGAAGAAGGAACTGACCGGCTCGGTTCGCAGAGTCGCCGGCAGTTGAACAGGAGTGGCTGTCGTATATGATTAGGCATGTGGCCGGAACGAAACCCCGACGCCCTCGGAGGATGCACCGCTTGATTCGAGCGATCGGTTCAGTGCTCGTCGCGCAGGCCCTCTGCGGCATTGCTCTGGCGACGCCGTTTGCCGGCGATTTCGAAGAACTGGGAACCTCGGCTCGCTCGACCGGTATGGGCGGCGCAGTGGTGGCGGCAGCGCTTGACCCCAGCGCCATCTACTACAACCCGTCGCTCACGGTCCGCAGCGGCCGCACCGCCGCGACGTTCCTTCACTCCGAGGACTTCACCGGACTGCTTAGTCATAACTACCTGGGCCTGTGCTTCGGCCGGAACCGCCAGGCCTTCGGCTTCGCGATCCTGCACAACGGCATCCCCGGTATCAAGCTGACCGCACTGCCCGACTCGACTCGCCCGCCCGGCCCCGACAACCGGCCCTATGTTGTCAGAGAGGTCAGCGCCAACCAGCTTGTCGGCTACGTCAACTTCGCGCGTGCGTTCAGCCAGTATCTTGCAGTCGGAGCCAATGCCAAGGTCATCTACCAGGACATCGGCGTCGGCTCGTCCGTCGGTATGGGCCTGGACATCGGGGCCACCATCAGCCCTGCCACGGACCTGGACATCGGAGTGCGGCTGCGCAACGCGAGCACCTCACCGTTGTTCTGGGACACCGGAACGCGCGAACAGGTGTTGCCCAAGGCATGCGTTGGCGCGGCCAAGTCCTTCCGTTTCGGCCGCGACCGGCTGACCCTCGCCGCCGAGAACGAAATCGCGCTCGACGGGCCGGCACTCGTCCCGAACTTTGGCGTCGAGTACGCCTTCCGGAATCTGCTCCATGGCCGCCTCGGCGTCCACCGGGGGAACCTCAGTTTCGGCGTCGGATTGCGCATCAAGCGCTTCTATGTCGACTACGGCTATGCGGCGGGGCTCGCGCCCGGAGCTCGCGAACTGGGCAGCCCCCAGCAGATCTCCGGGGGTGTCGAGTTCTAGGCCCCGAAGTCGGTCGCAAGCTAGTCCACCTCGCCGCCCTGGCGATTCCAGCGGTCTACTACCTTGTCCCGCGCAGCATCACCCTGCCGCTGATGATCGCGGCCACCGTCGCCTTTCTTGTCGTTGACCTGCTCCGGCTGCGACTGAGCCTGCTCAAGAGCATCTTCATCATTCTTTTCGGTTCGCTGCTCCGCCGCCGCGAGTTCACTTCATTGACCGGCGGCAGCTACCTGATGCTCTCATCACTTGTCTGCATGCTGATATTCGGCTCCAGCCAGACCGGCCGCGGCGTGTTCGTGGCTGCGGTATCGTTCCTTGTGCTGGGCGACACGGCTGCGGCGATAGTCGGACTGACTTTCGGACGCATCCGGTTCTTCCGCAAGACACTCGAAGGAACGCTCGCCGGACTCACTGCCTGCATCGCGGTGGCTTTCGCGGCAAACGCCCTGCCCGGTATTGACCTGCCACTGGGAATCGGTATCCTTGGTGCTGTTGTCGCCTCGGTCGTCGAGGCGCTACCGGTCGAAGTCAATGACAACGTGGTGGTTCCGCTGCTGTCCGGCACGGCAATGATGCTTGCGCTGCAACTGCTGCGCTGAACCTGCGCTTCCCTGGCAAGCCGTCGGGCCGGCCCGGTGACCACCAGCTGATTAACAGGAGGCAAAGTGAGACCTAGCACAGCACTGGCACTGCTCGTTGTCGCACTTGCGACGACCGCGCCGGGCGCAGGCCCGGCATCGCTCGACAGTCTGTACCAGTACTACGTCGCCGGCGACATCGATGGCGCTGAAGCGATGCTCGCCCGGCTCCGGACCGGCGCCCGGTCAGCGGCCGACCAGCTCACGGCAGGTCTTGAGTGGGGTGATTTTCTGCTCGACAAGCGCCACGAGTATGCCGCCGCCGAGTCTGTCTACGCCAGCCTCATAGCTCGCTTTCCCAAGGACCGCCTGCTGCCCGCATTGCTCTACCGGCTGGCGCTCAGCCAGGAACTTCAGGAGAACTTCCTTGATGCGGCCCGCAATTACGAGAAAGTCGCCACCCAGCATCAGAAGTCCGAGTACGCCGAGGACGCCCTCGACGCTATTGAGCGCTGCTTCCGCAAGAACTACCAGGACCGTGTGGCTCTGGTGGATGGCTTTCCCATCACCCGAATCGAGATCGACGATCGCATCAGCCGCAGCCCGGCGCAGTACGAGACATTCGCGAGCAAGCAGTACCTGCTGGACACGATGATCGACAACCGCCTGGTATACCAGGCCGCGCTCGCCTCCGGCTTGCTCGCCGACCCCGGAGTCAAGTCGAACCTGGAGGAAGCCCGCAACCGGGCGATGTTTCAGATCTGGTACGAGCAGACCGTAACCTCCCGGGCCCAGCCGACCGACAAGGAACTCAAGGCGGCGTACAACCGCGATCTCAAGACCCGCTACACGACGCCCGAGAAGGTACGAGCGTATCAGATAAGGGTCGCCACTCGTGCCCAGGCCGACTCGCTGCGCAGTCTGCTCATCACCGGCTCGCCGGAGCTGTGGGACTCCATCGCCCGGGCCAGTTCTCTCGCTCCCGACAAGTCGCAGGGCGGCGATATGGGCGTCTTCGCGCGGGGTGTTCAGCCCAAAGCCATCGAGGACGCCGCGTTCCGCCTCAAGGCAGGAGAGATCAGCAAGCCGGTCGCTGTTGACGACGAATGGGTCATCATCCGAGTGACCGAGAAGACGCCCAGGTCGGTGCGCAAGTTCGACGAAGTCAAGGGTCAGATCGCCGCCGACATGCGCCAGCGGAACACGCAGAGCGCATACGACGAAGCCGTCGCCGAGCTGAAGAAGAAGGCGAGAATCACGTTTGACTCAACCGCAATCGAGGAAGGGCGCGACCCCCTGGCAGTAGTCAACGGCTTCGTCATCGACGCAGCACTCCTCGCCGCCCGGCTTGAGGCGATCCCGGCGTTCTTCCGCGGTCAGTTCGACTCGCCGGAAGGCCGGCTTCGCATAGTCGATCAGATCATCCTCGAGAAGCTGCTCGCGAAGGAATCCGAGCGAATGAAGCTCTGGCTCGACAACAAGGTCGTCGATGCCGTCCTGGCGCGCCGCGCCGCCCTGCTCCGCGACGCCTATCTGCACAACGCCGTTACGGCGAAGGTCCAGGTCGATTCGGTCGAGGCGATGGCCGACTACCGGGCAACGATCGACGAATTCAAGGAGCCGGCTCAGGTTCACGTCCGCGAGATCGTCGCCCCGACCCGCGCACGCGCGGAGCAACTCCGGCGCTGGGCCGTCGCCGGTCGCCTGCCGCAGCTCATCCAGGGACGGGCAATCCTGGTCACCGAAGAAGAGGCTTATGGTTCTGTTGCTGACGCACTGGCCGCCAACGCCGACTCGGCAACGGCCGCCTGCGCCATCAGAGGGACACCTCGAGTTGGGCAGGCAGGGATACAGGTTTCGGGCCGGTCTGTGGCCGACCTCAGCCGCCGTGCGGCCGCCTTCGGGCCGTACCCGGGTGAGTCAGCATACGGCTTCGCGTTCCCGGAAGTGTCCCGTGAAGACGCGCTGTACCGGCCTGAACCTGTGGCGGCACTTGACGCGGCCTCGCTCGCCAAGCTCCTGGGCATCCCCGAGTCTGAGGCGACGGACTCGACCCGGTTCGGAACCTACTTCAAGCTCGATGCGGCGTTGTCCCAGACGCAGACCAGAGGTCTTTTCGGACTCGAGACTGACGACCCGCCGGTTGCGATCGAGACCCAGCACGGCCGGCTGCTGGTCAAAGTGACGAAGAACGACACTGCGGTGAAGGCAACCTTCGCCGACATCGCGCGCCGCTTCTCGACTGCCGGAACCCGCTGGTCCGGCGGCGACTGGTCCTGGGTTTCCCGTGACGACAAGTCGCGCGACGCCGCTCTGGTCGCGATCGCGTTCCGCCAGGCCGAGAAGGCAATCTCGCCGGTGACGAAGCTCAACGATACTACCTACGCGTTTGTCCTCACAGAGGAGAAGAAGGCCGCGCGCACCAGACCGTTCGAGGAAGTGCGGGGCAAGATCGAGAACAAACTCCGCCGCCAGAAGGAAAAGGACATGCACGCGTCGCTGATTGCGGATCTGCGCGCCAGGGCCAGTATCGAGATCCTGATGAAGGAATCCGACTTCGCGATCGAACCTTTCCTGGAGGAACCGGCCGCGCCGGCGCCTCAGCAGCAGTAGCCGCAAGAGCATTGCCCCCGGCGGCATACGCGCCGCCGGGGGCAATCACTTTCCGGCCCGTTCAGCGCCCGGTCGAGTAACTCAGCACCTTAATGCCGATTCTGCCGACCACACCGAGTATCTCGGACTGCTTGCTGAGCTCACCCTCGGCGAGCTTGATGCGCAGGGCGCTCGCCGGGAACTCACCGAAGGTGGCATCAACCGGCACCCAGCGCCCCAGGTACAGCTCATTCCAAGCGTGATAATAGAACGCGCCGTTGAGGTAGACCAGACCGACTGCCACCTTCGCCGGAATGCCCGAGGCGCGCGCCAGCGCGGCCAGCAGCACAGAGTGCTCATTGCAGTCGCCCTTGAGGTGTTTGAGCACGTCGAGAGCGGTTGGATAGGACGCGGTCGCCTCCTTGTCGATGACCGTGAACGTCCAGGAAACCAGCTTGCGCGCCGCGCTGACCGCATCCCGGGCGTCACCCACAGCCTCGCGCGCCTTGGCCCGTATCTCCGGCGCATCAGACTGGATGGTAACCGTCGCTTTGAGGTATTCCGGCTCGCCGTCGACCGGCATTCCAGGCGGCGGTTCAGGCAGAGCCGGCACCGTTACCTCGACCACCAGCGGCGCCGTGCCCAGCACGCTCTGGTTATCCCACGCGAAATCCGCATCGGTCGTGTCAACTCCGGACAGCTCGACTCGCAGGCGCTCAACTGGCCGGCCCTCAGGTATAACCGTATCGACCGGCACCCGAAACATCGTCAGAATGTCGAGTCGCCCCTGAGGACCACTGCCCTCAACAAGAGCCTTCGGATCGATTCGCTCGGAACGCATCCCCGGCGGCGACTCCTCGACGAGCGCCAGGCCGTCCTCGTCATACCAGGTCGTGATGCTGAGCTTCGCCAGCTTGATTTGCACCTTGCGCGCAACCCATTCCCTGCCGGCGACCGTGACCGGCTCGCGCCCCAGGTAGCGAATCTCGACCGGGACCACGTCGAGCACGGTCACGTCGAAGACCGGCAGACGGTACACCGAGTCGGGCGACAGCTCGCGCATGGCGACGAAACGACCGAGTGCCGCCATCGGGTAGACCTGCGTCTTGAGCTCGATCACGCGCGCCTGCCGCTGACCGGCCAGCCCATGAATCGTAAGCTTGTCGCCGACGACATTGCCCCGGACCGAGAACGACCGTTCGGACGTTGCGAAGCTGAAGCGGAAACTCCGCATCGTCAGGTCGCGGCTGGTGACGACCTCGGAACGTGACCGCACCTGCTGTGGTGTGCCTCCCATCGCCAGCTTCATGCTGGTCGAGCTCTCAAAGGTGAAGCCGTCGTCGAGCGTGGAGTACCTGTACACCGAGTGGCCGACCGGCTCGCCGCCAATCGTCGATGCCAGCCAGGCTTCGGCGCTTGCCCTGCCGGCACGCGCGGCGCGACCGCCGCAGCCCGATCCAAGGACCAGAAAAGCGAGGAACGCTGAGACAGTCAACCTTATCATACCCGAAGCTAGTCCACGCAGCGGCCGATGTCAAATGCGGTCTGGCACTTGACGTCCCGCACAGGTCCTCCTAGAATCGCACGCCGGGCCGAAGTGGCGGAACTGGCAGACGCAGCGGACTCAAAATCCGCCGTTCAGCGATGGACTTGTGGGTTCGACTCCCACCTTCGGCACTCGCCCCATCCACGGCTGACAAACGGCCTGCGAGCAATGCATCGGCGGCGTCCTCTCGGCGCCTGGCCATGCCCGACAGAGCGGACAGCGCGAAGACGGCCATCACCGGCCTGTGGTCTGATACATCGCGGAGATACTCAGTGATCTCGTCGTCAAGCCGCAAAGTTTCGGTTCGCCCGTCGCCATACTCACCGAGCACATCGCGCGTGACAAGCACGTGGTCAATCAGGGAACCACCGATGTAGGAGGCATGCCGGCTGTTGCCGGCAAGCGGCAGCGTCAGGAAACGATAGCCGGCTGTGTCGTCAAGAAAAGTCTGCAGCGAGTTCTGGCTCGGCGGGTCGTCGAGCCGGTCGTTGAAGTCACCGGCAACGATGAAATCAGGGTCGGCGCCGCCCTGCACCCGGCCGTCAATGTAGTCCTTAAGCAGGCGGCACGTCGCACGCCTGAGTGCGTGGTCGTCAGCGCTCCCACCCGCCTTCAAGTGGACCACTATCAATTCGAAATCGAAATGCCTGCCGTTGACCGTCGCGACGACCTGCATGCTCAACGGCGGCCGGGTCACCGAATCGTTGCGCCAGAACAGCTGCCGCACGTTGCTCACGTCGATGACGCCGGCACGGTACATCACTCCGGTCTTCTGGTAGAAACTGCCGTAATCGTCAGCCGAGTAGAACCCGTTGTACCCGTCAAGCCCGGCGACCAGCGCCCGGAACGCGATCGTGTCAGCGATCTCCTGAACTGCGATGAGGTCCACGTTCAATGAGCGCACTATCGTGCGGACTGCGGCGAGTGTGATGCTGCCGGCCTTCGGAAAGTTCTCGATGTTCCAGGTGACCAGCTCCAGTGTGCTGTCCGTTCCCCTCGGCCTGACGCCGCCGCGGTACTGGCAGTCGAACGAACGTGCCGCGACAGCCGATGTCGCGCCGGAGTCGTCAACAGCCTGGACATAGAAGGTATGGCGGCCAAAGGTCAGACCACGCCAGGTAACCGAAGCGGAGCCCATGAACTCACCCGGCACCGAATCGTCGAAACCCACCAGATAGCCGGCGAGGTTCCCGTCACGGTCCTGCCCGGACCAGGCAAAGAACGCGCTGTCCTCGCCGATCGATCCCTCCGGGCCGACCGTGATGACGACCGTCGGCGGCCGGTTGAAGGGCCCGACTTCCGGATCACATGAGCAAATGAGGGCGGCTACGAGGACGAGGACCGCTGAGCAGGCAGTGACCCGGCAGAAGGAAAGAGGCGGCTTGACTGCCGCCTCATAGCCCCATGGGGATTTGAACCCCAGTCTTCTGGCTGAGAACCAGATGTCCTGGGCCAGGCTAGACGATGGGGCCTTGCTGAATCTCTCGGTCGCCGGGCCAGGCTCTACCGTGCGACGCATCCGGGCGTCTCCGCCCGACCGATCAAACTAGGCTTGAGCCCCGGCGGCGCGCTTGCCCGCCTTCTTGCGGACATATTCGCCCCGGTAGCGCACGCCCTTGCCCTGGTAGTTGTCCGGCGGACGGATGGAGCGGATCTTGGCGGCCAGCTCGCCGACCGCCTGGCTGTCACAACCCTTGACCGTGATGACGAACATCTGAACCTTCACGTCATCCGGGTTAGGCGCCTGGACAACGTCCAGGGTGACGCCGGGCGGCGGAACGAAATCGACCGTGTGCGAGAAGCCGCAGTTCGCCTGGATGCCGTCCTTGGTCTTCTGCACGCGATAGCCCATACCCCGCACCTCGAGCACAACCTCGTAGCCGTCAGTCACACCCCGCATCGCGCTCTGAATCAGTGCGCGAGATGTTCCGACCAGAGCGCGGTCGACCTCGGGACCGCTCTCGACAGAGAGCTGACTCTTGTCGACCTTTGCAGCCACGCCAGCGGGGAGGGGAACCGTCAGCGTGCCCAATTTGCCTTTGACCGTGACCTTGCCGTCGTGTAGCTTGACATCGACGCCGGCAGGCACGGGTATCGGTCGGTAGCTCTTGGCCATTTCGTTTACCAGACCTTGCAGATCACTTCGCCGCCGACGCGCTTGCGCCTGGCTTCGCGGTCGGTCAGTACGCCCCGCGAAGTGGACACAACGGCAACACCCAGGCCGCCGATGACCTTGGGGATGGAATTGGTGCCGACGTACACGCGCCGGCTCTGGCGCGATACGCGCTCCAGACCGCGAATCACCGATGCCCCGTCCTCATCGTACTTCAGCGAGACGATGATCCGCCTGGCAGTGCCCTCGCCGTCAACCTGGAAGTTGCTGACGAAACCTTCTTCCATCAGAACCCGGGCAATCTCGTACTTGATCCGCGAGAACGGAACCGCGACGTCCTTGCGCCGGCAGCGCAGGCCGTTCCTGATGCAGGTAAGAAAATCGGCAATCGGGTCCAAACTCAAAGCCTCCTACCAGGTCGCCTTGCGGACGCCCGGGATCTCACCGCGCAGGGCCAGCTCACGGAAGCACAGCCGGCACAGCGCGAACTTGCGGTAGACGGCGCGCGACCGGAAACAGCGCTCGCAACGCCGGTGCTTGCGCACGCCGTACTTCGGCTGACGCTGTGACTTGACTATCCAGCAGCGACGTGCCATCAGTCCTTGCCTTTCCGAAACGGCAACCCGAGCTCCTCGAGCAGCGCCCGGGCCTCGTCATCGCGACGTGCCGTCGTCTGAAATGTGATGTTCATGCCGAACAGCTTCTTCACCTTGGCGATCTCAAGCTCGGGAAAGACAACCTGCTCGGTCAATCCCAGGCTGTAACCGCCCCGGCCGTCGAAAGAATCGGCCGGAAAACCCTGGAAGTCACGAATCCGCGGCGCGGCGAAGTTGAACAGCCGGTCGACGAACTCGTACATCCGGCCGCCCCGCAGCGTGACCTTCAGACCGAGCGGCATGCCCTTGCGAATCTTGAATGCCGAGATGGCCCGCTTGGCATAGGTGCGCACCGGCCGCTGACCGGTGACGGCCGCTATGTCTTCTGCCATCAGGTCAAGCACCTTGGCGTCGGCGACCGCATCCTTGGTCGTGACATTCACGACCACCTTGGCCAGCCGCGGCACCTGATGCAGATTCGTGTAACCGAACCTCGCCTTCAGGGCGCCGGTGATGCGCTTGTCGTAATCCTGCTTGAGCCTCGGTTCGCTCATGCGTCGATGATCTCCTGACATTCGCGGCAGACTCGCACGCGCCGACTCTCGTGCGCCTCACGACGGACCTTGGCCTTCTTGCCGCATTTCGGGCACAGCAGCACGACATTGGAAATATCGAGCGGGTTGGGCAGGTCGACAATGCCGCCGGGCTTGCCCGCGCCGCGCGGACGCTGGTGCTTCTTGGCCAGATTCAGCCCCTCGACGATGACGCGGCGTCGCCGGCCTCCGCGGTCAACCTCAACGCGCAGCACCTTGCCCCGGCGGCCGCGTTCTTCGCCGGTGACCACTTCGACCAGGTCGCCCTTACGCAGATTCACTAGACCACCTCCGCGGCCAGCGATATGATCTTGGTGAAACGCCGCTCGCGCAGCTCGCGCGCAACCGGCCCGAACACGCGGGTGCCCTTGGGCTCGCCCTTCTCGTCGATCAGAACACAGGCGTTGTCGTCGAACCGCACGTAGGTGCCGTCACTGCGGCGGTGTTCCTTGCGCGTCCGGACTATCACGGCCTTCGACTTGTCGCCTTCCTTGACCGCACCAGCGGGAAGGGCATCCTTCACCGCGACCATCACGGTGTCGCCCAGCCAGCCGAACCGGCGCTTGGAACCGCCGTAGACCTTGATGACCATAGCCACGCGGGCGCCCGAGTTGTCGGCGACCACGAGTCGGCTGTACTCCTGGATCATATCTTCTTCACCACCCGCCAGCGTTTGAGCGCCGACAGCGGCCGGGTCTCGGCAATCAGCACCTTGTCGCCTTCCTGGCACTCGGCGCGCTCGTCGTGAGCATAGTACTTGGTGCGTTTGCGGATGTACTTCTTGTACTTGGGGTGCAGCTCCAGCCGGTCGACCGCCACGACCACGGTCTTCTGCATCTTGGCCGACTTCACCACGCCCACCACTGTCCGGCGCGGCTTACGCATTGCGGGCCTCCGTCTTCGGTGTCGCGGCGCGGTCGACCTGCGCCAGTATCGTCTGGCAGCGCGCAATATCGCGGCGGATCGAGCGAATCCGAAGCGGGTTGGGCAGCTCCTCGCCCGCCTGGCGCAGCCGCAGCTTGAACATCTCGTCGCGCAACTCGCCGAGCTTGCGGACGAGTTCGTCGCGCGTCAACTCGCGCAGATCAGAAACCTTCACAGGTGATCTCCTCGCGCTCCACTATCCTCGTCCGGCAGGGCATCTTGCTGCCGGCCAGCCGCAGGGCGACCGCCGCCTCGTTGGCCGGAACTCCGCCCAGCTCGAACATCACCGTGCCGGGCTTGACAACGCTCACCCAGATCTCGGGTGTGCCCTTGCCCTTGCCCATGCGCGACTCGGCGGCCTTCTTCGACACCGGTTTGTCGGGGAAAATCCTGATCCAGAGCTTGCCTGCCCGCTTGAGCGCTTTGGACAGGCAGACGCGGGCCGCCTCGATCTGGCGGGCGGTTATCCAGCACGGCTCCAGCGCCATCAGCCCGTACTCGCCGAAATCAACCCGGTTGGCGCGCGTTGCCTTGCCCTTCATACGGCCGCGCATCGCCTTGCGGTACTTTACTCTCTTCGGCATCAACATGGTGTTATCCTCGCGCCGGCTGGGCCACGTCGCCCTTGTAGATCCAGACCTTCACGCCGACCGTGCCGGCGATGGTGCGCGCCGTTTCGACCGAGTAGTCGATGTCGGCCTTGAGCGTCTGCAGCGGCACGCGGCCCTCGCGGTACCACTCGCTCCGGGCGATTTCATTGCCGCCGAGCCGGCCGGCAACCATCACCTTGATCCCCAGCGCGCCCAGCCGCATCACCTGCGTCACCGCGCGCTTCATCGCGCGGCGGTGGGCAACGCGCTGTTCGAGCTGGCGGGCGATGTTCTGGGCGACCAGTCGCGACTCCAGCTCGGGCACGCGCACGACCTCGACGTGTATCTGCAGGTCGTGACCGATGAGCTGCCTGACCTCCTCGCGCAACGCATCGAGCGCCTGCCGCCGGGCGCCGAAAACCATGCCCGGCCGGGCGGTGTGGATCGTCACGGTAGTCCGGTTCGCGACTCGCCGGATCTGGATGTCGGAGATCATCGCGTCGCTCAGCTTGGCCTCGAGGTAACGGCGAATCTTGATGTCCTCGTGGAGGTAGGCCCGGTAATTCTTCTTGTCGAACCAGGCCGATTTCCAGTCCTTGCTGATGCCCAGCCGAAAACCCAGCGGGTGTGTCTTCTGACCCATCGCCTAGACCTTGGCTCCCTTCTTCGTGGCGACCCGGACGTGCACGTGGACCATGCGCTTGCGGATCGGTGTCGCGCTGCCCCGCGGTCCGGGCTGCCAGCGCTTCATGATCGGTCCCGGTTCGACCCGGGCTTCGGCCACCACGAGGTCGCCTTCCTTCAGCTTGGCCTTGCCCGCCTTGGCGATGGCGTTGGCCACGGCCGAGCGCAGCGTCTTCTGCACAGGCGCCTTGGAAGGTTTGGCGAGGAACGCCAGGGTATGCAGCGCGGTCGGGACATCGCGCCCGCGGATAAGGTCAGCGACCAGCGCCAGCTTCTTCGTCGAGCCGCGCTGGAACCGGCTGACAGCGGTTGCTTCTATCATACTGCTACTTCTTCTCCTCAGCCTTTTCCTTGCGCTGGCCCGAGTGCTGACGGAAAGTGCGGGTCGGGGCGAACTCGCCCAGCCGGTGCCCGACCATCCGCTCGGTAATGTAGACCGGCAGGAAGCGGTTGCCGTTGTGAACGGCTATCGTCTGGCCGACAAACTCGGGCGGGATGACGCTGCGCCGGGCATAGGTTCGCAATGTCCGCTTCTCGCCGGCATCAAGCAGCTGCCGGACGCGCCGGAACAGCTTCTCGTCAATGTAGGGGCCCTTGCGGATTGAACGACCCACTTAGCGCTTCCTCCTCTGCACTATCCACCGGCTGGACTGCTTCTTCGGGTTGCGGGTCCGGTAGCCCTTGGCCGGTATCCCGCGCTCGGAACAGGGATGCCGTCCGCCTGAAGACTTGCCCTCGCCGCCGCCCATCGGGTGGTCGATCGGGTTCATCGCAACGGCGCGGACCCTGGGCCGGCGGCCGCGGTGGCGCATCCGGCCGGCCTTGCCAATTGACACGTCCTTGTGCTCGGCGTTTGACACGCGGCCGACCGTCGCCATGCAGTCCTTGTGAAACTTGCGCAGCTCGCCTGAAGGCAGTTTGACCACGGCGAGCGTCTCTTCCTTGGCCATTAACTGGGCCGCAGTCCCGGCCGAGCGAACGAGGAACGAATTGCTCTGCGGGTGAAGTTGCAGGTTGTGAATCTCGATACCCGCCGGCATATCGGACAGCGGCATCGCGTTGCCGTCGCGAATCGGCAGGTTGCGGCCCGCCATCACGCTGTCGCCGACCTTCAGCCCGGCCGGACAGAGGATGTAGCGGTACTCGCCGTCCGCGTGACAGACCAGGGCGATGCGGCTCGAGCGGTTCGGGTCATACTCGACCGACACGACCCGCCCCGGGATCCCGGTCTTGTCGCGCCGGAAGTCGATCAGCCGGTAGTGGCGCCGCTCGCCGCCGCCGCGGCACTTCACAGTCAGACGGCCGGTGTTGTTGCGGCCGCCGTTCTTGCGCTTGGGCGAGAGCAGCGACCGGTGCGGCTCGGTCCGCGTCAGGTCCTCGCGGGTGACGACGCTGTAGTAGCGCCGCGCCGGGGTTATCGGTCGGTAGTTCTTTATCGGCATCGTCCTATCGCTCCAAAGCCTCGATCTTGTCGCCCTGCTTCAGCGTGACGATTGCCTTCTTCCAGCTCGGGCGCCTGCCCTCGAACCGGCCCATCCGCTTGAGCTTGCCCCGCTGGTTCATCACGCGCACCTCGGTGACGTGGACCTTGAATAACTGCTCCACGGCCCGCCGCACGTCAATCTTGTTGGCGTCCACCGCGACCCGGAACGAGTAGCTGTTGGTGTCGACCTTCAGCCGTTCCGACTTCTCGGTCACGACCGCGCCCAGTATCACCCGCGTTGGTTCCAGATTCACGCCGCCCCCGCGGTTTTGAGAAGGCTCGCCAGCCCCTTCTCGGTGATGACGACCCGCTCGTGCCCGAGTACCCAGTAGGGCGCGACCCGGCTGGCTGCGACCACGGTCAGGCCCGGGATGTTGGCGCTGGCGCGCTTGAGCGTCGGCGACACCTCATCGACCAGAAGCAGCACCGACTTCTCAACACCCAGGCCGGCAAGCACCCTGGCCATCTCCTTGGTCTTGGGCGCGGGCAATTCGAAATCCTCGACAATGGTCACCGCGCCTTCGGCCTGGCGCTCGCTCAGCGCGAGACACAGCGCGCGCCGGCGAATCTTCTTCGGCAGCTCGAATCCGTAGTCGCGCGGCCGCGGCCCGAACACGATGCCGCCGCCGACGTGAATCGGGCTGCGCCGCGAACCGTGGCGTGCCCGGCCGGTGTGCTTCTGCCGGTACGGCTTCTTGCCGGTGCCGGAAACCTCGGCGCGGGTCTTCGTGCTGCTGTTGCCCTGGCGCTGGTTGGCCAGGTAGCAGCGCACCGACTCCCAGAGCACGCCGGCCGAACCGGTGACTCCGAACACCGAATCGGGCAGGCTGGCCTGGCCCTTGACGCTGCCGGTAACGGTCTTGACTGGAGTTTCCACGAGAATCAGGCCTTCCTGACAATCACCAGCCCGCCGCGGTGCCCCGGCACTGCGCCGTGCACGTAGAGCAGGCCCTTTTCCGGTTCAACCCGGACAACCTTCAGGTTGCGCACGGTGACGCGCTCGACGCCGTAGTGCCCCGGCATGGTCCGACCCGGCAGCACCCGGCCCGGCGAAGTGCCCGAGCCGATCGAGCCGATGCGCCGGTGGGTCATCGAGCCGTGCGTCTCCGGGCCGCCGTGCCAGCCCCAGCGGCGCATGCCGCCCGCGAAGCCGCGGCCGCGGGTCGTGCCCGTGACCTTGACCTTGTCGCCCGGCTGGAAGATGTCCACGGTGACCTTGTCGCCGACCTTGCGTGCGTCGCTCGCATCAACCCGGACCTCGCGCAGGTAGCGCTTGGGGTCGACCCCGGCCTTCTTGTAGTGACCCGCGACCGGCTTGGTGCTCTTGCGGGCGGTCGGCTTGCCGATGCCCAGCTGCAGCGCCTCGTAGCCGTCGGTCCTGGCGGTGCGCCTGCGCACGACGACGCAGTCGTTGACCGAAATCACGGTCGAGGACCAGACGACTCCCTGGTCGTCGTAGACCTGGCACATCTCGCCCTTGATGCCGATCAGCCCGGTCATGCTGACTTGATCTCCACTTCGACGCCGGCCGGCACTTCCAGCTTCATAAGCGCGTCGACCATCTCGGCCGTGGCGTTGGAAATCTCGATGAGCCGCTTGTGCACGCGCAACTCGAACTGCTCGCGCGAACGCTTGTCCACGTGCGGCGAGCGCAGCACCGTGAACAGCGTCCGCTTGGTCGGCAGCGGCACCGGCCCGGAAACCTGGGCACCGGTCCGCTTCGCGACATCGACTATGTCGCGCGCCGACTGGTCGAGCACACGGTTGTCGTGTGCCTTCAGCTTGATGCGGATCTTCTTGGCGCTACGTATTAAGCTCATCTTTCTTCAACGCAAAACAGCAAAACGAAACTGGCTGCCTCTCGGTCCTTTGCTTTTTGTCTTCTGGGGCCTAGTCTTGCTCGGCCCGATCGCCGTCCTGGCGAAAAGCTGGACAATATACTAATGGACGACCGGATGTCAACACCTGATTTGACCAATGTTCAGCGCTATCGAGGCTTACCCGGTCGGGCACCAGCGCGCGCGTCGGTCGCACCAGCCCGACACGCGCTGTCGGACACCGGCCCGACGCCTCCACCCGTGCCGCCACGGTGCCGGCAAGACAGAACACTTCAGTATATTCAATGTAACACATTGCAGTTACAGGCTTTGCAGTCGCCGGCCGCGCCCTCAAGCCACACTGAAAGAGCGGCCCGGGGCGAGGTCGCCCCGGGCCAGACAGCCGACAAACGGGCTACGTCGTCGGGTTTCGGCGACGGGCCTTCTCCTCCTCAATAACGCGTTGCGCCTCGGACCAGTCCTCGCGCGTGTTTGTGTGACGGGCTACCCGGCTCGCGCGCTGGGCCGGGGTCCGTTCGTGGGTACAGACCGTCAGGTCTTCGGGGTACACCGACTCGTTGTCTTCTGGGGTTAGCGGTTCAGGAGCGGGCGTTCTCTTGGCTTCGTCAGCCATAGACGGTCCTCCTTTCGACGCGTTGCATATAATTAGACTTCGGCGCGGGCCCGGTGTCAAGGCAGACGCGCGGCGCCCTGGCCGGACTCCAACTCTCTGACGGTCGAACGGTACAACTGGTTGCCCGGTTCGAGCTCTGCCGCCCGCCGGGCATAGGCCAGCGCGGCCCCGGGCCGGCCGGTGCGCTGCAGAACCCGCGCGAGATTGTATGCCGCGCCGGCATCGCGCGGATTGAGCGCCACCGCCCGTTCCAGCTCGCGCACCGCGCCATCGGCATCACCCAGCTGGTACAGCACGATGCCCAGGTTGTTGCGCGCCAGCGCGTAGTCGGGCAGCAGCCGGACCGTTACCTCGTACATTCTCGCGGCCTCGGCCAGCCGCCCCGCGCCCTGCAGCATCGCGCCGAGGTTTGACCAGGCAAGACCCGCGGTCGAGTCAAGCTCTATCACCCGCCGATAGGCGGCCATCGCCGCTTCGGTCTCGCCCCGGCGCCGGTGCTCGAACGCGAGATTGAAGTGCCCGGCCGCGTAACCCGGCGCCTCTTCGGTCATCCGCGAGAAAAGCTTGTACCCGTCCTGCCAGACCCGCATCCGGCCCAGGGCAAGCGGGACCGCCGCCGCGGCCAGCAACAGGGCCACGCCCAGGGCCGCGCGCCCGGCGCGCGCCCGCCCCAGGGTCAGCCGGGCCGCCACTGCAGCCGCAAAGGGAATCAGGGCCAGCCCGGGCAGGTACACCGCACGGCCGAGAGGTCCGTACTGCGCAAGGCCGGAAGCGGCGGCCAGCAGCAGGACCCCGTTCACCGCCAGCACCCGCCCCGGCCCGGCCGCATGTCGCCGCGCCACCCAGAAGGCGGCCGCGGCCAGTGCGGCCAGCGGCACAAGCCACAGAGACGGTGCGGCCAGCACCGCCCCGTCCCACGCGAAGACCCTCGGCACAAACGGCGCCAGCCCGAGCAACGCGGTCCGGCCCGCGTTGTTCAGCGCGAGCATCGCCGCGGCCAGTGCCTTCCCGCCCGGTCCGAACCCGGCCGCCGAACCCAGCACCGCTGTCCGCGCCGCGAGATAACCGGCCGCCGGCAGAACAACAGCGACCGCCACCAGCCAGTCCCGACGCATCATTCGTCCGCGCCGCGCCCAGAGCAAAGCAGCCGGCACGGCAATCACAAGCACCAGGGCCGTCTCCTTGGCCCCTAGACTGAGTGCGGTACCGGCCAGGACCAGTCCGACGTCGCGCAGCCGGCCAAGCTCAAGCCATTTCAGGAGCCCGAACAGGGCCAGGCCGACACCGATGCCGCAGAGAACATCGGTCCGGCCGCTGACATAGCCCACGCTGTCGGCGAGCATCGGATGCAGCCCGAACAGCAGTCCGCCTGCCCCGGCCCAGCGCAGGGGCGCGCCGGCCGCGGCGGCAATCTGGCAGGCCAGCGCCGCGCACAGCCCGTGCAATATGCAGTTGACCAGATGATAGTACCACGCGGCCCCGCCCCCGACCGCGCGGTCCGCTCTCAGGCTGAAGTTCACCAGCGGCCGGTAGTAGGCGTCCCTTCCCAGGGCGCGGGCCGCATCGCCGTGCCAGAAGCTCTGGCCGAACGCGGCCAGCGGCCTGTCGCGATTGAGCTGGACCAGGTCGACGTCATCCCAGACCAGCGGGTACGAGAGCGTCGGCAGGTACAGCGCGGCCGCAGCAACGCCGACGAGCACGGCGACAAGCCAGGCGCGGCTGAACCGGCGAGGAGCAGGGGACTGCGTCCGTCTGTCCGCCAGACGCGGCCGGCGGCCCGTGGCCGGTGGCTTGCGGCTCACGACTCCTGGACGAGGCCTGCCGTCTGCATCATCCTACTGCCTCGGCCATTCGACCTGGCCCGGCCTGTATTCGACCAGCTCGGCCCGCTGCACTATTCCGACCTGCCGGCCATCCTCCCTTCTGAAAGAACGATACCTTTCCCACTTCACCGCCCCGATGTTCGGCGCCAGCCATAACCGCGCCGAATCGCTGCCCGGCCCGCGCGTGACCACTTCGAAGCAATCAGGGAAGGTGTCGTTGCCCAGCACCAGCGTATCCAGCGCCACGACCTCCATCACCAGGTCCCGGCGCTCCGTGTCAAACCACTTGAGGCCCACGGTCAGCGGCAGCGACAGCAGTGTCAGCTCGGAGGGTTCGCCGGTATCGCCGGGCACGACCTGCGTCACCGCGTCCTCGGTACGCCGGAAGAACGACACAGCGGGCGGGCCGGAATCCAGCGCGTACTCGACGACCCACAGCCTGCCCAGTCCCGGCACCTCCTCCAGACCGCGCACGCGCTCCTCGACCCGTACTGCCTCGGTTGAGGTCGTCTCGGCGCCGACCGCGGCCTGCGTCCGCACCTTCATCGTCCGTTCGGCGCCCGCGGCCAGCGGGAAGTAGTCGGCGTTATCGTATCCGCCGCAGCCGGCGAGAAGTGCCGCGAGGCAGACACCCATGCTGAGAAGTCGCACTGAAAGAAGCGTAAGGCCTCCGGCCTGTGTGTCAACACGGATGGCACTCTGCCTGGAGAACGAGGGCGCGGCTGTAACCAGCATTACAGCCCGCTGCGGCCGGGCCGAGTCCCGGATTTCGCACCCAACAGACCAGGCATCAAGCACTTGCCGGCGTGCCGGTGCGCCGTGGCCGAAACCCACTCCCCCGCCCCCGGGGCGGCCCTGCAAGGCCCGCTGGCCGGCCCGGCGCCATCCTCAGGCAAGAACAAGAGCGCGGGGCGGCTTGCGCCGCCCCGCATCGCTCAAAGCACGGCCTACCTGAGCACGACCTTCGTCGTCAGCCGTTCGGCCCCGGTCTCGAGCCGCACGACGTAGACGCCCGCGCTCACGCGCCGGCCCGCGTCATCCAGCCGGTTCCAGGTCGCGGAATGCTGACCTGCCGGCATCTGGCCCGCGGCCAGGGTGCGCACGTGCCGGCCCGTGAGGTCGTACACGGCAAGTCTCGCCCTGCCCGGCGCGCCAAGCGCGAAAGCGACGGTCGGCGTGCCGCGCGCCGGGTTGGGCCGCGCGACCTCGAGCCGGGTCGGCACGGCCGGCGTCATCGGCGTCTCGATGCCGGAACTCGAGCCCCAGGCCGCCCACTCAATGGACTGCTTGAGCAGCCTCACCGAGTTGGCGTCCTCGTAGTACGGCTCGTTGTTGTAGGAACCGAAGTGGGCGAAGTAAATCGGCCCGAGGTAGACCGACCGGCCCGCGCCCAGCGACTTGTACGCGATGGACGCGTTGCCCTGCGCGGCGGTGTACGAACCGAGCGAAACGGCTCCCGGCCAGAGGCCGGCTATGGCGTACTCGCCGTGGCCGTAGACATTGAACTCCCTGACGCCCTGGGTTATCGGGTGCGTGCTGTCGGTGATGGTAACGGTTCCCGAAGTCAGGAAGTTGTAGTCACCCGAGCACTTGACCGCCATCACCGAATCCATCGGCGAGTTGCCGCCGGCTGTGCGATACACGCCGTACACGCCCCATCCCAGCCCGACAAACCCGCCGCCATCGCGCACCCACGAGAGCAGCGCGCGCTGGTAGGTCGTGAAGTCGTTGTCCGCATAGCCGACGTCGCCGGTCACGACCACGTCGTAGTTCGCCAGCTCCTCGGGGGTGTCGATGTCGGTGCCGACGACTATGGACGACTCCCAGTCCTCGGCCTCGCACAGCGAGTCAATCGCATAGCAGGCATTGGGCGGAGTGCGGCCGGCCGAGCCCGAAGCGATTTCAATCGCAACGCGCAGGATGCCGGCCGTCGCCGAGGTCGTGCGCACAAGAGTGTCGTTGGCGCGGTTCTGGTCCGGCCCGCAGTTGTGCCACATCGTCACTGTGTAGCTCGCCGACTCCGGCCCGACGTTCCAGTCCGGGAACGCGAAGCTGCGGCTTGCGCCGGCAGGCACGCTGTCCACCGCGACGGTCCGGCTGTAAATGGCGGTGCCGGCCGAGTCGATGCGACAATAGACGGAGAAGCCCGACTCGGTGTAGTCGCCCGGGTTGGCAAGCGTGATGCGCGGCGTGAAGGCCTGCAGCGCGCGCACGCGCTGACCGATGTTCATCGAAGCGGTCGCGACGTCGTGGCCCCGGGTCGTGGTCGACTTGGTTATCGTGTCGTTGCGCCGGTTGGTGTCGCCGGCCAGCGTGTGCCAGAACGTCAGCTCGTACGTCTGGCTGCCCGGCCCGACGTTCCAGTTCGGGAAGACCGCCGTGTCGGTCCCGGCCGAGTCCAGGCTCACCG
>CBFGIY010000036.1:0-23559 GCA_965648935.1 Caldifarciminota bacterium | reverse complement strand
GGGGGCCCCGGTGCGAAGCCCCGAGCCGCGCGAGGTTGCGGTAGTTGTAGTCCAGCTGCAGCCCCAGTCCCGGGGTCGGCCTCACCCGGAAACCAGCCCCGGCCGAGATGCCGGTCGCGAACCCGACCGCCTCGGCGTAGTCGAAGTCGGTGTTGAGGATGTAGCCGGCGCGCACATAGACCGGGTTGTAGTTGTACTCGAGACCGAAGTTCACTTTCTCGTTGACGTCGTTGAAGTGGACGAGGTCGGCCGCGGCCGTGAGATAGGAGTTGTCCGTCCGTAGGAGGTCGTAGGCGAGGCCGAAGCGGAACGTGATGGGCAGCGGGAAGGTTTCGGTGAGATACGTGCCGGGAATCGGCTCGCGCGTCCACGGCCATTCCCAGCCCGGGTCGTGGGTGAAGTTGAGCTGGGAACCGGTGTAGCGCAGGTCCGGCCCGAAATTGGCGATCGCCATCCCGATCCGCAGGTTGCGCCAGCCGGTGTTGTAGTGGACCCCGAAGTCGAACGCCGCGCCCTGCGCGCCGACGTCCCAGACCTGCTCGCTGACGAACTTGGCCGACGCGCCGAAGGCGAGCTTCTCGGTGAGCAGGCGGCCGTAGGTCACGGCCAGCGCCACGTCCGAACCGGTGAAGGTGCGGCCCGTGCCCTGCTCCTCCTCGATGGTCGTCTCCTCGAACCGGCCGAGCATAAGAGCGGTGAGCGCGACGCCGAAGTTGCCGGCCCGCGTCGGCACAACGACCGATGCGAACTCGTGATTGACGTCGCTGACCCAGTCGATGTGGTTGAGCACCGCCTGCCGATTGCGCAGCAGCGCGACGCCCGCCGGGTTCCAGTACGACGCGGTCGCGTCGTCCGCGACCGCGACGAAAGCCTCGCCCATCCCCGTGCACCGGCCGACGCCGATCTTCAGAAAGGGCATACCGGCCATGCCGATCTTGGTGAACACTGCCGAGGCCGGCGCGGCCAGCACCGCGCAGAGGACCAGCGCCACCGCGGCGTGCGAGGTGAAGTGTGTGTGTTTCATTTCTCCCCCTCTAGTAGACCAGCATGAACTTGCCGACCTGGCTGCCCACGTCCGAGTCGACGTGGAAGATGTACACGCCCGGCGCCGGTTTCTGCTGACTCGAGTTCAGCAGATCCCAGTCCTCGTCGCCGCCGAACTGATTGGGCAGGCTGCCTATGTCGGGCCGGGTCGACTGGTGCTCGATGGTCCGGATGAGGTCGCCCGCGAGGTTGTAGATGCGGATCGTGCAGCGGTCGGGCAGGTTGATGAACTTGAGCTTGCGGAAGTCGCGGTGCCGCTCCCACTCGTTGCGCACGATGTAGGGATTGGGCACAGCCTTGACGTCGAGCTTGCCGACCTCGCCCAGGAATCGCGCCGGCTTGAACTCGACATCATACGCCGCGAAGCACGGCGCCGGCGCGAGCAGCCGGCTGTACACGAGCCAGGTGTCGCCCGGCGCCGGCGCCTGGGTCACGCTCGTCGAGAACGTGAAGTACGAGCCGCAGATCGCCATCGCGATGGTCTTCTCCAGGCCCGACGCCGCCACGAAAGTGTCGACCGCGGCCCGGGCCGAGCGGAACGCCCAGCCGTTGGCCGTGTCCGGACTCGGGTTGGTCTGGCGGAAATAGGGCTTGAACTCGACCGGCCGCTTGTTCTGGATGTCCCAGACCTCGGCGGTCAGCGCGCTGCCCCGGCTCTGCCAGACGATGCGATAGTCCGAGCCGCGATAGGCCCAGATGCCGCGGTTGGAGGCCATGTCCGGCACCGCAAGCGACGCCTCGGGATAGGAACCAGTGACGACTTTGACGTTCTGGAAGAACTGGTTGGGTACGAGGTCCATCTTCAGCTTCACGGTGAGCTGGGCGGTCGGCAGCCAGGAGCGCGTCGTGTCGATGACCACGCCCTGCTGCGTGGCCCGCTCGCGCACGTCAGTGACTACCCAGTCGAAGATGGTCGGCACCGCCGAGACCGTGTCGGTCGTGGTCGTGATGTTGACCGCGAACCGGTCGACCGGCACGACCGTGTCGCCCGACGAGTCGAGCACGAAGTAGCGGTACATCGGCTGCTGACCGGCGGGGTCATAGGCCGGCTCAAGGAACTCCAGCCGGTAGGTCTCGTCTTTGACCGCCTCGGGTACCAGCGGCAGCGGCGCGACGGACATTCGCAGACGGTCGTGGCCCGCGACCTTCATCGCGGCGGCACCGGGCGGCGAGTAATTGCCCGCCTGGGTGCGCGGCACGGCCCGCACCGGCATCATTCCCGATTCCAGCGAGAGCGTATCCGGCGCGCGAGACGAGTCGCCGCCGACGTAGTTCAGGTCGAACGCGGTCACTGCGTAGTAGTAAGGGAATCCCAGCCGCAGGTTGCTCGAATCGATGAACGCGTATGCCAGACCCCGGTCCCGGGCGCGGGTGCGCAGCGATTCGACGACCGTCGTGTCCTCAAACAGCAGGCCGTCGGCCTTGTCGTACTGGGCCAGCAGTGTCCAGGAGTTCGGCTGGCCGGTGCGGCTGCGGTATACCTTGTAGCCTTGGAAGTCGCGCTGTACATAGAACGGACTGGCCAGCGACGGCGCCAGCGGGAAGAACCGGTCCGCGGCATCCTCGGGGAAGTCGTCCCAGACCAGCGTAACGCGGCCGTCGCCGGGCAGCGCGGTCAGGTTGGGCGACGGCGGCGGCTCCGGCGCTATCCAGTTGTTGTCGTAGGCGGCCTGGGCGGCGCGTGACGCGACCGCGAGATTGTAGACCATCTCGTCGCCGACCCCGGGCGCGCGCGTCGCCGCGATGGCGCCGATCGTGACCGTCGCTATCTCGTTGGGCGCGAGCGTGAACGGCCCGGTCGACTGCAGGAACCGCTTGTCTGCAGGCGAGATGTCGGTCGAGTCGTAGGGGTTGTAGGGATATTGCGGGTTCCAGTAGTCGTACCCGGCCATCGCGAGGTACTGCTGGTGATCGTCGACCGGGTCGGCATCGGTGAGCGTGAAGATCTTGAACGAGCTCATCCCGAGCTGGCGGCCCTCGGCCGGTTCGTCAATCAGGCCGTTGCCGTTGTTGTCGAGGCCGTCGAACCCGTCGATCGAGCCGTCCGGGTTCTTGACGTACGGGCTCTGCAGGAAGTCGAACCCGACGAACCCGCTCGGGTCGGTCACGATACCCTCGCTCCAGACATAGCCCATGTTGTCGACGAACACCGAGTCGGTGCGGCTGGCATTCGGAATGTACTTGTGGAGCGCCAGCGCCGCGCGGTCGTCGGTCGCGTTGCCGACGTCGGCGTCGCAGACCATCCCCAGGTACATGTCGCGGATCGTGTCGCTCGTCCGGTTGCGGACGTCGAACTTGAAGAACACGATGTCGCGGTTCCAGGGCAGTGTCCACGAGTAAGTCGTCTGATAGACCTCAACCCCGATCGGCCGGGGCGTGCCCGAGCGCGCCGCGGTGTGCTGGGCCGGGTCACGGTCGCAGAACACCGCCCAGGCGTCGCCCGACGACACCGCGGCCTGCGGGATGTAGTAGAAGTATCCCGGCACCATTGTGTCGCCCGAGGGCAGGCGCAGCGGCGTCAGCACCGAGTCCGACAGGTCGGCCGGAAAATCGGCCCGGTTCGGCGGCCAGTCCTCCGGGTATATGTAGACCCGCTCGAACTCGCGCGCCGCGTATCCGCCCGGCGCGTTGTCATAGCAGCCCGGCGTCATCTCCGACCGGCCCGAGTTCGGGTTGTAGCCAACGCTGACCAGCGTGTCCGGCGCCGGCACGCGCTTGACCGTGCCGATCCACAGGCCCGCGCCATAGAGGTACATGTCGCCCGAGCCGACCGGCCATTCGCCGCCGCCCGAGCGGGTCGGGCTGTACCCGAACGTGCCGTAGTTGCTTATCATTATGCGCCACTGGTTCTTGACGTAGGGCACGATGTCCAGCTTGCGCGACGGCTGGTGGGGTCTGGTCGCGGTCCGGGCAACGGCGGTCGCGGCGAGACCGGCGAGCAGTAGTGCCGCAAGCAGTGTGGCCTTGTTTCTGCTGTTCATCTCGCCTCCCTAGAATTCCAGCGACACGCCGAGACGGACCTGCCGGGGCGCATCGTAGTTCTGCGGGTTATTGACGAAGTCGAGCCAGGCCATCTTGAACGCGATGTACTCCTCCTCGTCGTTGATGTAGCCGTCGTGGTTGCGGTCGCGCACCGGATTGTAAAGGCTGGTGTTCAGGATAGTGATATCGGAGACCCCGGACCAGCCAAGTGGTGAAAGCGTTGCGGCATAGCCGTCGTCGTCGGGCCGCCCGGTCGCGCCGTACACCCAGGTGACGTTCTGGTTGTTCAGCAGGTTGGTGATGACCAGGTTCAGGCCCAGCCGCAGCGGACCGATCCGGAAACGCTTGGCCGCGTTCAGGTCGGTCGTGAAGGTGGCAGGCATCCGCGCAGAGTTGCGCTCTGCGGTCTGGCGCCCAGCGTTCAGGCCCCGCGCACCGACCTGGCGCGGCGTGTAGGGCAGTCCCGAGCCGACGCTGAACAGCAGAGAACCGGAGAAGTCGCGCGCCGGGACGAACCCGACATCGCCCGGCAGGTCGACACTCAGGCTGAGCCGGGCATTGTGCGTCTGGTCGAACTCCAGCGCGTAGTCGCGGCGCGGCGGCTCCATCTGGTTGCCGGTCACCGGGTCGGTGCCGTAGCGGTAGCGCTCGTAGTACCACTCGTAGGTTGACGACGCCGTGCCCCGGGCCAGCGACAGCCCGTAGCTCAGGCGCGCGCTCCAGTAGCGCTCGAGCAGCTTGCGCAGGCTGACCTCAAAGCCGCGCACGCTGCCGTACTCCTCGTTCACCAGCGGGTAGAACCCGGTCGGCACCGCCGGCTGGAACCGCGTGCCCATCAGGTCGAATATGTCCTTGTAGTACGCGGTCAGGTCGGCGATGACCTGCGGCGAGAACTGCTGTTCGAGACCGAGCTCGTAGGCGATGGTCTGCTGCGCCAGCAGGTCGGGATTGCCGATGATCTGGTTGCCGCGCGAGTAAGCCGCGGTCGTGATGTTGTCGTAGAGGAAATGGTAGGCCGGGGTCTGGAAGAAATGGCCGTAGGAGAAACGGAACTTCGTCGTCGTTGTAATGGGAAACGACACGCCGAGCCGCGGCGAAACCTTGTACTTCAGCGACGCAGGCACCGTCGATGTGTCCTCGATGTTCTCCGGGTTGGCGCGCTTGTTCACCTTCGGGTCAAGGTAATCAAGCCGCAGCCCGACGCGCACGACGAGGTCCTCGAAGTCCATCCGGTCCTGCGCGTACAGCGCCGCGTTCGTCGGGTTGACGTCATAGGAATCGACGAACGGGTTGGGATCCCAGGGCAGCGAGTTGTAGCGCCGGTGCAGCGAGTGCAGACGGGTCTCGATGCCGCCCTTGAGCTCGTGTATTTTGCCGATGTTGTGGGTGATGTCGCCCTTCAGCGTCGTCACCTCGGACCAGTGCAGCAGGAAGTAGCGGTAGTCTCCCTCGCCGTAAAACAGGTTGTACACGCCCCAGGGATTGTTGGTATTGACCTGACTCTGCTGGACGTAACCCGGCATCGGCCGGAACAGCACGCTGTCGTTGGCCAGAACCGAATCCTCGGCCTTGAAGATGTAGTCCTCCCAGAACCGCACCTTCCAGTTGCGTTCCATGGCCTCGCGCTCAAGGTCGCGCACCGCCTGGGCTCGCTGGTTGTAAAAATAGCTCACACGCGCGGTGTAGAAGGTGTTCTTGGTGAGCATGTGGTTGAGCGAGAAATTGCCCTTGCGCGCACGTTCGCGCCGAGACAGGTAGTGATCGAGGTTGTACTTGAACCCGAGGTGATTCTCGCTCTCGCGGTCCGACGGGTACAGCTCGTTCTGCTCGCGCGAGATGAACCCGTCGGCCGAAAGCCGCATCCCCTGGTCCACGGGCAGGGCCAGGGTCAGCTTGCCGGTGAACTTGTAGTCCTGGCGCTGCTGGTGCGGCAGCTTGTAGCGGCGCGGCCGGTAGTCCTCGGCGAAGTACAGCTCGCCGGCCGCGAAGTAGCGCAGCCGGCTGACACCCGGCACAGGACCGCCCAGCGAAGCCTCGACCCGGTTGTCGCCGAAGCTCGTCGGACCGGGCATGAACTCGTCGGTCGTGTAACCGAGGCGTCCAGAAAAAACGTCGCGGCCTTCCTTGGTGATGACCTGAACGATGCCCGACATCGCCTCGCCGTACTCGGCGTCGAAACCGCCCGAGATGACCACGACCTCGGCGGTCGCGCCCGGGTTGACCCGCGCCGCCTGATACCCGTAGAGCGGGTCCGAGGTGGCAACGCCATCCACGAAGTAGGCGACCTCATCGGGCCTGCCGCCGCGGATGTGCTGCCCCTGCGTCGCGCTGACCACGACGCCGGTCTGCAGAGCGACAATGTCGGCCAGCGTCGCAACAGGCATCTTGGCTATCTCCTCGCTGCCCATTGTCTGGCTCGTCGCGGCGACAGTGCGGACGATGGGCGGCGGGGTGCTCTTGACCTCGACCACTCCCATCTCGATCGCCTCGGCGCTGAGCGCGAAGTCCTCGGTTACGGTCTGGTCGACGATCACCAGCACGTCGGTCTTGCGCACGGTCTGGTAGCTGATGTAGGAGGCGGTCACGGCCACCCGGCCGACCGGCACATTGGCAATGAGGTACTCGCCCTTGGCATCGGTCGCGGCGCCGAGGTCGCTGCCCTCGATGACCACATTCGCCCCGACCAGCGGTTCACGCGTCCGGGCGTCAACCACCCGGCCGCGGATACGGCCTGTCTGGCTGGCCAGAGCGACCGCCGTGAGCAGCAGCAGCAGGCCGACGGCCCGCCATCCCCTGCCCTGCAATCTGCAACCTGCAATCACTTGGCCCTCCTATTCCTGAGACTCGACCCGGACCGGCACTGCCCAGATGGTACTGGTCCATGGGCTGTTCTTATAGAGGATATTAGAATTGGGCAGAAGTTCGACGTAGACGTGGCTGTACCCGGGCTGCTGGAAGCTGAAATCAGACCGCCCGTTCAGCGCGTTCAGCGTGATGTCGCTGCGCCGGCCCTCGACCGTCGCGAAGAACCGGTTCTTGTCCGTGCCCGTATCCGACGGAGTGCGCGCCGCTACGTCGAGGCGAATCACCTCGCCCAGCGGCATCGGCCGCAGCGAGCCCAGCGGCCAGAGATTGTAGATGGCTCTGCCATCCGGCCGAGGCGTGTAGAAGAAGGTATCGGTGACGCCCGGCCGCGACAGCACGACCCGGGTAACGCCCGGAGCGTCCTGCGCGTTCGGCGTGAAGCTTGCGAATCCGCTCAACTTGGTAACGCTGTAAGCCGCGTTCTGCCTCGGCAGGAAGATGATGCGCCGGGTGCGCCACGAAAAGGTCTTGACCGCATCCTGAGGCTCAGCGAAGCCGGCCTTCTCGATCGATCCGACGCGCCAGCGCACGGTCGAGTCCGGCTGCGTGTCGGGCGCGAAAGTCACAACCCAAAGGCTATCGTAGACGAAGTGGGCCCGGCCCTCGACCAGGCTGTCCCAGCGCCAGACTTCGCAGAACGTGTCGGTCATCGCGACCGTGTCGACGGTGACCCCGAACCGGTACTCGTCGCGCCGGCCGGGTACCGGGTTCTCCAGCCATATCGACAGCAGCCGGCCGAACTTGTACACGGTCGCCCCGTCGGTCGACAGGGTGTCGGAACCGGCCAGCGATATCGAAAGATTCAGCCGGTAGGTGTCGCGCAGGGCCGCGCCAGCGTCGAGCGCTTCCTCCCACGGGACCAGCTCGGCGCGTACCCCGGCCGAATCCTCGCTCGTCCACCATTGCCAGTCAGGCGGCGGCTCGGTTCCGCACCCGACGAGCAGCAAAAGACCCGTACCCAACAGCACCGCCAGGGCCGCAATCACCGGCCTGACCGCAGAACGATTGTCCCTGGAGTGAGCGGTTCCGTCAGGACGAGGCACTAGCTCTACCATCGTTGCCTCCTTGCCGATAACCGTCGGGGTCTGCCGCGCTGCCCGCGACCCCTCGAACCCGGCGGTTCCTCTGCTTGCCTCTGAAAGAGCGGGGCGGGCATCTCTGCCCGCCCCGCAAGAGACTGCTTACCGGGCGACTATCAGCTTCTTGGTTACCGAAGTCTCGTCGGTGGTCAGCGTGTAGAAGTACACGCCGCCCGCAACCCTGCTGGCGTCCCAGGTCGCGGTGTGGCGACCGGCGCCGACGCGGCTGTTTACGAGAGTCTGGACCGGGCGGCCCGCGGCGTCAAACACCTGCAGGCTGACCTGGCCCGCGCGCGGCAACGCGTAGCTGATGCGGGCGCGGTTCAGAACCGGGTTGGGCGAAGCGGCCAGCTCGACGCGGGTCGGCACCGAGGGACGCTCGGCAACGCCGCCCAGCGGCGCGTAGACCTTCTGCACGACGATCGGGTTGTTCGTCGCGGTGCCCTGCCCCTGGATCACGAAACCGGCCTGCAGGTCCATCAGGTAGCGCACCATCACCGTGTCCGCCACGACCGGGTTGGCAATCGAAGGGAACCGGTGGCTGGCAGTGGTCCGGTCGGTGAGCTTCAGCGCCTGCGACCAGGTCGCGCCGCCGTCGGTCGACGACGCGTGATAGATGTCGGCGCGTAGCAGGTTGGTGACCGGCTCGACGTTGGTGCCGTCGAACTGCTCCCAGACAACGTGCAGCTTGCGCGCGTCGCCGTACACCTGGGCGAGCTGGGGCCGGCAGGCAAACATCGCGTTGTACCCGACCGCGGCGAGCAGGGAATCAGTATCGGCGCGATGAATCTGGGTCCAGCCCAGCGCCTGCGACCAGTGGTAGATGACCGCCGGCAGGATATAGCCGGTGTCGCGCACGACCGGCATCACGTTGGCCGCGAAGTGCAGGTTGTCCTCGGAGTCATAGAACGGGAACAGCGAGGTGATGTGGAATGAGGGAGTCGTGTCCGGCCCGAACGGGTTGGGCGTCGGAATCTCGGTCGGCGGACCCCAGGTCGCGCCGCCGTCCTGCGACTCGCGGTAGAACCCCGGGTCAACCGCGCCGGTCTCGTCCGAGAAAACCCAAGTGATGACGACCTTGTCGCTGACGTCGGACGCGCAGATGTTCTGGGTCGGGAACGTCGGGTCAGGCTGCGGCGCGGGTATGCCGATCGGGCTGTCCCAGTTGCACCAGGTGGTCGCGCGCGAGTAGTACAGGCCGTCGCGCGACGCATCGTCTACCGGCGCGAGGTGGATCGTCTGGTTCTGGCCCACATCGACCGGCGGCCAGAGGTAGCCATCCAGCGTCGGCGAGCCGTCACAGTACTCGAAGATGCCGGCGCCTGGTGCGACGTCGCGCGCCACGATCGGCCGGATCGCGCCGGCGTGCGTCGAAAGCACCGCCACGCCGGTGACCGGGTCGGCACTCAGACCGCCGAAACCCGACCTGACCGCGAAAGTGCTGATCCCGGAAGCCATATAGTCCGGGTCAATCCAGTTCCACTCGCGGGTCGCGAAGTCGTAGAAGTTGTAGCGCTCGTTACGGTCGGGGTAGTTGTTCGGGTCGTTCGAGAACATCCACTGAGCGTGAACACCGTAGTCCGGCGATGTCACGAGCATCCGGTAGCTCGGGCCGTTGAAGCCCCAGTCGTACACAGTACCGCCGATTGTGTCGACGGTGCCCACGACCGCGATCGTGCCACGCTCGCCCGGGCGCGATGCCTCGGTGCGAGCCGGCGCCGGCGTCATCTGCCAGGCGCCCTCGGGCGCGATGGCGGTGACCGGCTGGTTGATCCCTGCCGCCAGCAATACCGCCGGCACCAGCAGGGCAAGACAGACTAGGTTACGCATCGGTCTCCTCCTTTTGCTCTTGGGCATCTCTGCCCTCTTCTCTTCTCTCTTCCGGTGACCGCTTGCCCGCGGCCACTGCTCTCGCGGTCGCCTGACCGCTTTCATTCCCTACTGCGTCAGCGTGAAGCGGAAGGGAATGGATACCCACACCCGCACCGCCTGGTCCCGCTGTTTCGCAGGGGTGAATGTCGACCTCATCGCCGCCTCGATAGCGGCCTGGTCCAACGCCGAATTGCCGGCGCTCTTGAGTATTCGCGCGTCCGCCACCTTGCCGTCAACGTCAACCAGCGCCTCGACCACGGCCTGACCCTCTATGCCCGCGGTCCGGGCCATCTCGGGGTAGGCCGGCACGGGAATGTTGATCGGCTTGGGCTTGACCTCAACCTTCCAGAAAGGCACGACCGGAATGTCGGTGTCGGTCGTGCGCCGCACCACTTCCTGGAAAGTCGTCGCTTCGATGGTCGCCGCCTCGACCTCGGCTTCGCTCTCGGCCGCGACCGGTACGCTCTGCGGCCGTTCGACCTTGGGTTCCTCGGCCATCTGCTGGAGATTGGGCGGCAAGGCCTCCATCATCATCTCGACGCTGCGCCTCAACTGATAGGGCTTGACCTCAAACTCCTTGGGCAGAAGGAGAAAAGCAGCCAGGCATATCACCAACGCGGCCACCGCACCAACGCGCACGGCGACCGCGTAGTAACGGTCTTCCCAGGCAAAGGCTTCGATTCCATGTGACAACATCATGAACCTCCGCCCCCAACCTTATACTCGGTCGCGAAAGTCACCTTCAGCGCCCGGGCGTCTTTGAGTCCCTCAAGGACGTCGGTGACATAGCCGTACGGCACGTCCTTGTCCGCCTGCAGCATCACGACCAGTTCCGGGTTCTGGATCACCTTCTCCCCGATGATACCGGGCACAGAGGGAATAGTGACCAGATTGTCGCTGATACTGATCCGGCCGGCACGGTCAATCCAGATATTCTCGACATTGCGCCGTTTCAGAATGCGCTCGGTCTTCTCGGCGCTGGGCAGAGTCACGTTGATGCCCACTCCTTGCCGGAAGGTCGTCGAAACCATGAAGAAAATGATGAGCAGGAAAGCGATATCGCCTGTCGAGGCCGTCGGCAGATCAGGGTTGGACGCACGCTTCTCGGCGATCCGCTTCACGATCCGCCTCCCTCTTCCTCCATCACCGGCGCGAGGCTGATGCGCTCTGCGTCGGCCAGCTTGAGCTGGTCAAACACCTGTATCATCGTCTGATAGGGAGCGCGTCGGCTGACGCGCAGCGCGATGGCGATGTCCTTGTTGGCGGCGATGCGCTGCTCGATGATACCGCGCACCTCGGGAATCTGGACGACCTGATTGTCGATGAGCGTCTGCCCGGACTGACTCACAGCAACCACCAGCACGTTCTCGGCCTTGATCTTGACCGCCTCGCCCTTCTCGGGCAGGACTATCTTCAACCCCTTTTCGCGCGAGAATATGCTGGTCGCCATGAAAAAGATGATTATCAGAAAGGCGATATCGCCGGTCGAGGCCGTCGGGATGGCCGGCTGTGACTGATCGCGGCGCCGGTTTCTCAGGCCGATAGCCATCTGTGCCTCTACTGCTTGCCCGTCTTGGCGATGACCACGTCCAGCAGTTGGGCCGACGAAGTCTCCATGTCGCGCAGGTAGCCGTTGATCCGGCCCTGGAACAGGATGACCACGATCGCGAGAGGTGCGGCGATCATCAGGCCCCACTTCGTGGTGATGAGCGCCTCGGAGATGCCGCTCGCCACGACGGTCGGGTCGACCTCGCCCACCTGGGCGACAGCCCGGAACGCGCCGATCATGCCGGTCACCGTGCCGAGGAAGCCGAAGAACGGCGCCACCGTGGTCAGCCCGGCCAGAAGCGGCATGCCGCGGTCGAGAAACGCCAGCTCGGAGGTACCGGCCGCGATGATAGCGTCCTCCATCGCGGTCTTGCCCATATCGGCCTTGAGCAGGGCAGCGCGCAGTACGCGGGCGACCGGGCTCTTGCTCTTTTCACAGACTGCAAGGCCGGCCGCAACGCCCTGCTTGTCCACGGTCTGAATGACCTGGTGGCTGAACTTCTTCACATCAACGTTGAGCCGAACAAAGAGCGTGAATATCCGCTCAAGCGTCATGGCGATGCCGAGGACAGCACAAGCGAGCAGGAACCACATGGTCCCACCGCCGGCTTGGAATTCCTGTATCACTCAGTCCTCCTTAGGATGGTTAGCTACAGGACTCAGTAACCTAATTTAGCCCCCCACCGCCACTTGTCAAGCGGCAGAGAGGCCTTTTCCGACGGGCTCGCGCCGCCCGACCGGAGTGCCATCATATCCCAAAACCGGCCGATGGCAAGCCCATCTTGATACCCGGCATGCCCGCGGCCGAACAGCCGTACGATATGTCAGTCCGCCCGCTTGCGGGTGCTCGCGCGGCACGTTGCCTGCACCCGGCCATCAGTATCGCGGGTGGTTGGACCGCCGGCACGATCGGCGGCCAAGTCAAGAGGGGAGTGACTCCCTGTCTGACCTCAGCGTCTGCCCCGCGACACCGCCGCGCGCCGAGCAGACGGTCCAGATTCGGATCCTGCCGAGCAACTGACCGGGCCGCCTCGCCCGCCTCGATCTGCACGAACAGAGCGGCCGGCACCGCGCGAACTGGCCGCATAGCCGACCCGGCACCGAACAGAGATGACATCCGCCCCGGGATCACCCGTCCGAACCCGCGTCACACGACCGCAGTCAGAGCAGCTGTCATATGGGCCCTGCTCCCGGCCCGGCATGCGCGACTCGCCGGTCGCCCGTTTGACTCAAACGTGCCAACCTACTATGCTCTTTGGTCTTGATCCACCTGCCACGAAAGAAAGGTTACACATGATGCAGTTTGTGACTGCCCTGCTACTGCTGACTGCGGGCGCTGTCGATCTCGAGTCGCGCGTCACCCAGTTCAAACTCAGAAACGGCCTCGACGTGCTCGTTTACGTCGACTCTTCGGCCCCGGTCGTGTCGGTCAACGCCTGGTACCGCATCGGCTCATACTACGAGCCGACCGGACTGACCGGCATTTCGCATATGCTCGAACATATGACATTCAAGCGCACCGACATCTACCGTCCGGGCGACTTCGACCGCATCGTCGACGAGGCCGGGGGCCGCAACAACGGCTTCACCTCAACCTTCTACTCCGGCTACTACGAAGACCTGGCCCGCGACCGCTGGGAGGTCGGGATGCGGCTCGAAGCGGCGCGGATGGGCCGGTGCGTATTCCTCGACTCCGAGTTCGCCAGCGAGCACCAGGTTGTCAGCGAAGAACGGCGTCTGGGTGACAACCGGCCAACGTCGGCGCTCTGGGAGCAGTTCGAAGCGACCGCGTTCCTCGCCAATCCGCAGCGCAATCCAACCATCGGCTGGATGGACGACGTGCGCCGGTTCACGGTTGAGGCAGTGCGCGACTGGTACAGACGCCACTACAACCCGACCAACGCCGTGCTGGTGGTCGCCGGCGATGTGCGGCCCGATGAGGTCCGCGCCAAGGCGAGGAAGTACTTCGGCCGCATCAAGGGCACGCCCGTGAACCTGCCCGACTACTACGACGCCGAGCCCGAACAGAACGGCGAGCGCCGCATCACCGTGCGCCGCCGCGTGGGCCAGCCAAACCTGCTCATCGGGTATCGCTCACCCGGCATCCGCGACAGCCTCTACTTCGCGGCCGAGGTCGCCGCCGGCATCCTCGGCTCAGGCCGCGGCTCACGGCTCTACCAGCGGCTGGTCGTCCGGGACAAGCTTGCGTCCTCGGCCGCGGCGTGGAACGGGGTCCAGCGCGATCCCGGCCTGCTGATGGTGAGCGTGACGCCGCTGGCTGAAAGCCTGATCCCGCGCATCGAGACGGCCGTTGCCGAGGAGATAGCGCTGATGCAGCACGAACTGGCCAGCGAGCGCGAACTCCAGCGCGTGCGCAACTCCGTGCTCGCCAGCCAGATGTTCGACAAGGATGACATCAGCGACGTCGCCTACCTGCTGGCCCAGTCTCACATCATCGAGGGCGACTGGCGCGCCTGGGCCCGCTACCCGGCCCGGTTCGAGGCAGTCGATGCCGAAACGGTGCGCGAGTTCTGCCGCCGCTATCTCAGACCGGAGCAACGAACGGTTGGCCTGTTGCTGTCCAACGAGGAGGCGAGATGAGACCGGGGCTGGGACTGATACTCGCTGTTGCGGTTCTGTACGCGGGGACCACCTTGGCCGCGCTGCCGCTGTACCGCGACTCGCTCGCCAACGGCCTGGTTGTGCTTACCTACGAGGACAGCCGTCTGGGCCTGGTCGATGTCGCCCTGGTCTGCCGCTCAGGCCACGATGCCGACCCGCTTGACCGCGCCGGCCTTGCCGTGTTCACGGCGCAGATGCTCGGACGAGGAACAAAGACGATGCCGGCCGATTCCTTTGCCGCTGCGGTTGAGTTTCTCGGCGCGACAGTCTCCGGCAACGCTGCCAAGGACCACAGCAGCGTTTCGGGCCGGTTTCTGTCGCGCGACATCGCGACCGGTCTTGACCTGCTTGCCGACGCGGTGCTCAATCCAGCCTTCGACTCAGCCGAGATCGAGCTGGCGCGGCAGGGGCTACTCGCCGGCGCACGGCGACGGTTCGACTTTCCGTCGTGGCAGGTGACCTACGAGCTCGACAGACTGCTGTTCCCGGGCCACCCGTTCTCCACCAGCCTCTCGGGCGACACGGCATCGCTGGCCGCGATCCGCCACGCCGACCTCGCGGAGTTCCATCGCCGGCACTATGTGCCAAACAACTGCTTCGTCGTGGTCGCAGGCGACGTACGGCGTGAAGCCGTGCTCGACGAGATCGGCCGCCGGTTCGGCGCCTGGGAGCGAACCGCGGTTCCCTCTCCGGTCATACCTGAGCCGCAGATGCCCCAAGGCATCACCGGCCGCGTCATCACCCGGCCGGAGATGAACCAGACATACATCGCATTCGGTCACCCCGGTATTCGCATGTCCGACCCCGACCTACTCGCGACACGGCTCGGCGCCTACATACTCGGCGGCTCGGCCCTGTCGTCCCGGCTGGGCATCGCGGTACGCGAGAAAGCCGGCCTGGCCTACGATGTGCGCTGCTGGTTCGACCGCCTGCGCCTGCGCGGCGCGTTCTACGCCACGGTCCAGACTTCGCAACCGGCCGAGGCCCTGCGCCTGATGTTCGCCGAGATTGAACGGATGCGCGACAGCGGCCCCACTGCCGACGAGGTCAGAAAGGCGCACAACTTCTACAGCGGCAGCTTCCCGCTCGGCTACAGCTCCAATTCTGGTAAGGTGCGCGAAGTCGCCTCACAGGAGCTCTACGGTCTCGGGTTGGACTGGCTCGAGACCTTCCCCGACCGCGTGCGTGCCGTAGACCGAACCGCGATCAGCCGGGCAATGGCCAGCCGGCTGAATCCCGGTAACTACTGCCTGGTCGTCATCGGCAACGTCACGCGCGAAGACCTCGGTCTGACCGGAGTCAACTGGCTCGACTGAATCCTGCGCATTTCGCCGGCGACAGGGTGCGGAAAGCCCCCTGTCGCCACATTCTGCCGGTTCCGACCAGTCAGTTCCTGTCTACTCGAGCCGGAAGTTGAACGGCAGGTTGACCATCACGCGCACCGGCCGGTCGAGCTGGTAACCGGGCTGGAACCGCGCGCGCCTTGCCGCTTCGAGCGCTGCCTCATCCAGCGCCCGGTTGCCCGACGAGGCATACACCTCGGCGCTCTCGACCAGACCGCTGGTATCGACCACGACACAGACCACGGCCAGCCCCTCGATCCCCGCATCGCGGGCGAACCGCGGGTAGTCAGGAACCACCTTGTTGACCAGCACCGGTTTCCTCTCGACCTTGTAGTAGGGCAGCGGCGGGACACGGTCGGCTGGAGGATACAGCACGCGCAGCGAGTCGAGTCCGTCGTGGCTCATTCCGATCCCCGGATCGGTCGCCGCCCCGTTGTCCGATGCCACGAAATCGCGCGGCCGGGGCGGGACAGCGTCCGGCGGCTGCGGCGGTTCGATGACCACTATCTGCCGGCTGTCAAGTTCGGTCCACTTGGCGACCGAGCGAGCATGGGGCCTCATCTCAACAGGTTTGAGCAGCAGGAACGCGGCGATGGACAGCGCCAGTGCCGCGGTGCCCGCCAGCCGGATATCACGCGCATACGCCCAGTCTCGGTCGCGATCGGTGAATGCTCTGTGCATAACCACCTCCTTTGCAGACTTACCTGTCGGAAGCGGGGACTATTCCGAGCGGCTGGGTTGTCCTGAGGTGAGAGCGGACTACTGATCCTGCTCGGACCGAGGCACGCGGGCCGGGCGATTGCTGACCGGGTACTCGAGCCAGGCTCGCACCGGCCTGCCGCCGCGCTCTGCCGGTCGGTACGACGCGGCCCGGGCAAGTCGCAACGCGAAATCGTCGACGGCCTTGCTGCCGCTGGACCGCGTGACCTTCACCTGGCTTGCCTTGCCGTCAATCTCGACCATTACGCGCACGACCGCAGTACCGGTGTCGGTCGGCGGGTTCTCACACTTGGGCAGCTCAATCAAGCTCGCCGGCGAATCGCCGCCCATGCGCTGCTTGGCGGCGGTTGACGGTCGCTCGGGACGCGCCGACCAGTCCTCTGCCCTCTCCTCGCGACCGGGCGGCGCAGGCTCAGGCGAAGGCTTCGGGGTAGCCGCTATCTCGAAAGGCACTTCGACCCAGCCCTCGCGCGGACGGCCCCCGACGACGCGCGGCCGGTGCCGCTGCCTGAGCGAGGCCGCGACCGCAGCGCTGTCGACTCTGTCATCGCCGCTCGTGCCGGCGATGCGCGCGGTCAGCGGCACCCCGGCTGAATCAACGAGGACGTCGACCAGCCCGCTTTGGGCTGAGGCCTCAGTCGCGGCGGCCACCGGCTCCGCCGGACCGCTCTCGCTGCGGCTTGCCGCCGTGCCCGGAGTCCCGCCTGCGACGGTCTTTTTTGACTCGGGCGCCGGGACCAGGGTCAAGGCCTCCGGCTCAATCGCCTCAGCCCGGTCCGGTGACTGCGCTTCGGTCGGAGCGGCGGACCGCGCGGCAGGCGAAGGCCGGCCCTCCAGCAGTCGCTCGACAGAGCCAGGAACCGCGAGCCGCCAGCCTGTGACAACGACAATCAGCACCACCATAAGGCCGCCCGCCACAGTCGCAAGCCGCAGCCAGGCAAGCCCGGGCCTGGCCTGAGGCAGCGCCCGGCGTCGCCGGCCCGACTTGATGCCGCGCATCACGCTGAGCCGCTGCCAGTCCCAGTAGTGCTCGGCCGGCTCGGGAACGTCGGCCTTGCGCACCAGCTCGTGCAGGGCGCGCAGCTCCTCGACCTCGGCGCGGGCATCGGCGCATCGATCAAGGTGGGCCTCCACCCGGACCAGCTCATCACGACTCAGCTCGCCATCAACATACTGGCCGAGCAGATCGTGAATTTTGCGGCAATATGGTTTCATCGCCTGGGCAGGTACTCCTTCATCAGCACACGCAGACGGGCGCGGGCGCGGTTCAGCCGGGACATCACGGTGCCGACCGGTATCGCCAGCACCTCGCTGATCTCGCTGTAGCTCATCTCTTCGTTGACCCGAAGCACGAACACCGCCCGCTGGTCATCAGGTAGCCTGGTCAGCGCCGCATCCAGGTCGCGGCGCAGGGTCGAGTCGACCTCTGCCGGGTTGGGGTCGGGCACGTCCGCGCTCTCGGCATCGCCATCCGGCTGGGGCAGCGGCACGAGCCGGAACCGTTTGCGCCGCTTCAGTTCATTGAGGCAGACGTTCACCGCGATGCGGCGCAGCCAGGTGTAGAACCGCCAGGTCGGGTCGTAGCGCCCGATTGACCGGAAGGCCCGGATGAAGGTATCCTGGGCCGCGTCATCGGCATCTGCATGGGAACGCATCAGCGAGTAGGTCACCTTGTACACACTCCTGGCATAGCGCTGCATCAGCTCGTCGAATGCTGCGAGGTCGCCTGACTGCACCCGCCGTATCAGCTCCAAATCGGCAGGACGCCCCGCGGGCTCTGTCATCCAACTTACCGTTGTGCCGGGAGCGTTATTCCGGCGATTATCCGAAGCGACGGCCCTGGAACTTGCCACCCTTGACCAGACCTTCGTAGTGTCGCATCACGAGATTCGCCTCGATCTGCTGGAGCGTGTCCAGCGCGACGCCGACGACGATCATCAGGGTCGTGCCGCCGAAGTAGAACGGCACCCGGAAAATGCTCATCATATACCATGGCATCAGTGCCATGACCACGAGGAAGAGCGCCCCGGGCAAGGTCAGGAGGGTCAGGCTGCGATCGATGAATGCGGCGGTCTTCTCGCCCGGTCGGATGCCGGGAATGAAACCGCCGTAGCGCTGCATGTTGTCGGCCAGGTCGCGCGGGTTGAACACGATCGAGGTGTAGAAGTAGGTGAAGAAAACTATAAGGCCGGCGTAAAGCAGGTTGTAGAGCCAGCCGCCGGGGTTGAGAATGTTTTGCAGGGACTGCAGGGCCGGCAGCTTGACGAACGCGGCGATGGTCGACGGGAACACGACCAGGCTCTGTGCGAAGATGATCGGTATGACGCCGGCCGTTATCAGGCGCAAGGGGATATGAGTCGACTGCCCGCCGTACATCTTGCGGCCGACGATGCGCTTGGGATACTGCACCGGAATCTTACGCACTGCCATCGTCGTCAGCACGTTCAGCGCGTAGACACCGAAGATGATCACCGCGATCATCACCAGCGCAAGCCACGAAACCTCGCCGGCGCGCACCATAGACATGGTACGGCCGATGTCCGACGGCGTCGAATCAAGGCAGCCCACGAAGATGAGGAACGATATGCCGTTGCCGATGCCCCGGTCGGTGATCTGCTCGCCCAGCCACATCGCGAAGATCGTACCCGCAGTCAGCGTGATGATGGTCAGCAGCCGGAAGAACAG
Organism: Caldifarciminota bacterium; assembly: GCA_965648935.1. GTDB lineage: Bacteria > Hydrothermota > Tepidihabitantia > Tepidihabitantales > Tepidihabitantaceae > CBFGJX01. The sequence continues at coordinate 4,799 of CBFGIY010000036.1, read as the reverse complement.
ACCCGGATTGGTGATGATCGGGCCGAACTGCGTCGGCGGCTGATTCTCAAGATAGAGCGCGATGGTCGTCGACTGGACGATCGCCAAGGCGACAGTCGCGTACCGGGTGTACTGGTTGATCTTCTTGCGGCCCTCTTCGTCGCGCTGGAGTTTCTCAAGATACGGAAACACCGACCCGAGCAGCTGGAACACGATCGAGGCGGAGATGTAGGGCATGATGCCCAGGGCGAAAAGCGAGGCGCGCGACAGCGCGCCGCCGACAAAGATGTCGTACAGGCCGAAGACGGTCCCGCGCATCGTACCGAGGATGTAGCCCAACGCCTGGGCGTTGATGCCCGGCACGGGAACGTGGCCGCCGAGGCGGTACACCACGACCATAGCCAGCGTGAACAGGATCTTCCGGCGCAGGTCCGGAATCTTGAAGATATTGGGTATGCTGGCCGTCACTTGACGACCTCAACCTTACCGCCGGCCTGCTCGATCTTGGCCCGGGCCGACTGGCTGAACGCGTGCGCGGCGACGCTGACCGGCCGTGACAGCTCGCCGTCGCCCAGTATCTTGACCGGCATGTCACGCGGCACGAGCCGGCGTTCGCGCAGAACGTCCACGGTAACGCTGTCCAGGTTCAGACCGGCGACCGCATCGAGATTGATGGCAGCGTACTCACGGCGCGTCGGGTTGACAAAACCGCGCTTGGGGATGCGGCGATAGAAGGGCATCTGGCCGCCCTCGAAGCGCGCGTCGAACTCCGATGCCGAGTGCTGGCCCGCGCCCTTGTGACCGCGGCCCGAGGTCTTGCCGTGTCCCGACCCCGGCCCGCAGCCCACGCGCTTGCGCCGCTTCTTGGCGCCCTCGTCCGGCCGCAGGTTGCCGAGCCTCACAGCTCCTCCACTTTGAGCAGGTGCTTCGCTTTGAAAATCATACCGTTGATGACCGGGGTCGCGTCGTGGACCCGCGAGGCGCCGACCCGTCGCAGCCCGAGCGCCCGGACCGTCCGCTTGATCGGCTCCTTCTGGTCAATGAGGCTCTTAGCCAGTGTAACCTTCAGCTGCTTCATGTTGTTCCCGCGCCACGAAGTGGCGCACCGACTTGTTGCGGACGGAGGCAATCTGCTCGATGCTGCGCACCGCGGCCAGCGCCCGGATCGTCGCGCGTGCGGTGTTGTACGGGTTGCGCGAACCGAGCGACTTCGAGAGCGCATCGCTGAGTCCCGCGGCATGGAGCACGGCCCGGACCTGAGGACAGGCAATCAGCCCGGTGCCCGGCGCCGCCGGCTTAACCAGCACGCGGCTGGCCGCGTACTTGCCGTTGGTTTCATGCGGGATCGTGTGACCCTTGATCGATACGCGCACCATGTCCTTGCGCGCCCGGGTAGTGGCCTTGCGCACCGCGGCCGCCACTTCCGATGCCTTGCCGTGCCCGAGTCCGACCTGGCCGCTGCCGTCGCCGACGACGACCGCCGCCGAGATCTTCATCCGCTTGCCGCCCTTCATCACCTTCGACACGCGCTTGATGTTGATGACGTGCTCGATGAATTCCTGCTCGGGCAGTCCCGAGCCCATGCGGTCACCGGTCTGTCTCAAAACTGCAGTCCTCCCTCACGGGCGCCCTCGGCCACCGCCTTGATGCGGCCGTGGAAACGATAGCCTGCCCGGTCGAAAACCACCTTCGATATTCCCAGTTCCCTGGCCTTGGACGCGATGAGCTTGCCGACTTCCTTCGAGGCGTCGACCCTTTTGACCTTCTTGCCCCGCAGCTCTCCGGCGTTCGAGCCGACGCCGGTGAGCACGCGCTCGCGCTCATCGTCGATGAGCATCGCGTAGATATGCACGTTGCTGCGCCGGACGCAAAGCCGGGGCCGATCCGCGGTCCCGCTGATGCGATGGCGCAGACTCCTGTGTCGCCTGAGGCGCCTGTCTTTTACCATTCCGAGTATCGTATTTAAGAAACCATCAGTGTCAAGCGAGGCAGAGACAGCAGCTTACACCAGTGCGTCTGCAAGGATGCGGAAGATGAGCTCGTCATACGAGATTCCCGCTGCCTCGGCCTCGGCCGGCAGATCCGATATGTCGGTAAGCCCGGGTAACGTATTGATTTCAAGGAAGTAAGGCAACTTTCCACCCTTCACGACCAGGTCAAGCCGGGCAAAGCCCTTGCACCCGACGCGGCGGAAAGCCCGCAGCGCCAGCTCCTTGATGCTGGCCTCAACCTGCGGGTCAAGCCGGGCCGGCAGGATGAAATCGGTTTCGCCGCGGGTGTACTTCGCCTCGTAGTCATAGAACCGCTGGCGCTTGGGCACCAGCTCCAGGATAGGCAATGCCTCGTTGACAAGTATGCCGACGGTCGCGACCATGCCCGGGATGAACTGCTCCAGCAGGATGTCGCCGAACCCGCGTCGGACCCTTTCACAGCGCTCGGCAGCGCCGCGTCTCCCCTCGAGCAGTTCGATGCCGACCGACGACCCCTCGGCCCGGGGCTTGGCGATCATTGGGTAACCGAACCGCTTCTCAGCCTGCGCCAGCATCGGCGCCACCGGCTCATCCGCGCCGATAACCACGTCGTCCGGCGTGGGGATATCCCAGCGTCGGAACAGCTCCTTGGTGAACACCTTGTCCATACAGACCGCCGAGGCGGTCACGCCCGAACCGGTGTAGGGCACGCCGAGCATGTCAAGGTATCCCTGAATGGAACCGTCCTCGCCCGGACGGCCATGGAGGATAATGAACGCCAGGTCGATCTTCGCGTCCCTTATCTGGGTCACGAAGTTACGGTTGATGTCGATGGCGACCGCCTGAAAACCCTGGTTCTTCAGAGAGTTGAGCACGCGTTGCCCGGAAAGCAGCGATATCTCGCGCTCGCTCGACCAACCGCCCATCAGGACGCCGATCTTGCGCTTGCGCAACCTGCGGACTATGTCGCTTCTGCTCACTCACACCTCCTGATCAGCGGGTCAGATTCGGCTACCACCGACCCGTCACAAGATACTCGTCTATCGATCGCGCCGCGATTCGGCCGGCTCCCATTGCCAGAATGACCGTGGCGGCTCCGGTGACGATATCGCCGCCGGCGAACACGCCTTTCTTTGATGTCCGGCCCGTAGTCGGGTCTGCGACGATGTTGCCGTGCTTGGCTACTTCAAGTCCGGGCGTGGTCTGCGGTATAAGAGGATTCGGACTCTGGCCGATGGCCACCACCACAGTATCCACCGGGATCCGGAACTCACTGCCCTCCACCTTGACCGGCCGGCGCCGGCCGCTTGCGTCCGGCTCGCCCAGCTCCATGCGAACGCACTCGACTTCCTTCACCCAGCCCTGCTCGTCGCCGATGTAACGCACCGGCAGGTGCAGGAAGCGGAAGTCCAGCCCTTCCTGTTCGGCGTGATGGATCTCGGCCTCGCGCGCGGGCAGCTCCTCGCGCGACCGGCGGTAGATTATCATCGAGCGCTCGGCGCCGAGCCGCAGCGCGGTCCGTGCCGCGTCCATCGCCACGTTGCCGCCGCCGATGACCGCGACCTGCTTGCCGCGGACTATCGGCGTGTCGTACTTCGGGAAAAGGTAAGCCTTCATCAGGTTCGACCGGGTCAGGTACTCGTTGGCCGAGTAGATACCGTTGAGATTCTCGCCCGGTATCCCCATGAACCAGGGCAAGCCCGCCCCGGTGCCGATGAACACGGCATCGTACTCCTCGAGCAGCTCGTCAACCGTCCGGGTCTTCCCTATGACGTAGCTCGTCACCAGCTTCGCGCCCATATCCTGGACAAACTTCACCTCGCGCTCGACAATCGACTTGGGCAACCGAAACTCGGGAATGCCGTAGACCAGCACGCCGCCGGGCTTGTGCAGCGCTTCGAAAATGGTCACCTCGTGGCCCGCCCGCAGCAGGTCGCCCGCGACGGTCAGTCCGGCTGGCCCGGCCCCCACGACCGCGACCTTCTTGCCGGTCGCGGCCCGCTTCTCGCACATGTAGCATTCGCCCTGCTCAGCCTCCCAGTCGGCGATGAACCGCTCGAGGTTTCCCACCCCGACCGGCTCCATCTTCTTGGCGAGCACACACTTGCCCTCGCACTGCTCTTCCTGGGGGCATACCCGGCCGCAGATGGCGGGCAGCATGTTCGTGCCCTTCATCACCTTCACGGCCTCCCAGAAATTGCCGAGCGCGATCTGGCCGATGAAACCGGGTATGTCCACGTTCACCGGGCAGCCCTGCACGCAACCCGGCTTCTTGCACTGCAGGCAACGCTTGGCCTCCTCGACGGCCTCCTCTGGCGTGTAGCCATACGGCACCTCGTCGAAGTTGTGGACGCGAGTGTTCGGGAGCTGCTCCCGCATCGGCGTTTTCGTCGGTGATGGCTTAGCCATGCCTGCACTCCTTGTGCGCGCCGCAGCACCCGCCCTGGCCCTGCTCGAAAAGCTGCAACGACTGCTTCTCCTCGGACAGATACACACGCAGACGGGCCATCAGCAGGTCAAAGTCCACCTTATGACCGTCAAACTCAGGCCCGTCCACGCAGGCAAACTTCGTTTCACCGCCCACGTCAACCCGGCAGACACCGCACATCCCGGTCGCGTCGAGCATTATTGGATTCAGGCTGACCACGGTGGGGATGCTGTGCGGTTCGGTCAGCTTCGAAACCATCTTCATCATTATCACAGGGCCGACCGCGAACACGCGGTCGACCTTCTCGCCCCGATCGAGCACCGCCTTCAGCATATCGGTCACGAAGCCGCGGTTGCCGTTCGAACCATCGTCGGTGCAGACGATGAGCTCATGCGACGCCTCGGACATCTCCTTCTCCATCA
>CBFGIY010000035.1:0-24108 GCA_965648935.1 Caldifarciminota bacterium | reverse complement strand
CCGGCACGTTGGCGAAGAAGCCGAGCGCCTCATCGACGCTCATCCCCAGCACCTCGCTGATATCCTTGCCCTTGAACTTCACATCCAGCGTCTCGCGGTTGTAGCGCCGGCCCTTGCAGGCATCGCAGGTGACATAGACATCGGGCAGGAAGTGCATCTCGACCTTGATGATGCCGTCGCCGGCGCAGGCCTCGCACCGGCCGCCGCGCACGTTGAACGAGAACCGGCCCGGCTTGAATCCGCGCACCCGCGCCTCCTTTGACTGGGCGAAGAGCGCGCGGATCGGGCCGAAGGCATCGGTGTAGGTCGCCGGGTTGGACCGGGGGGTGCGGCCGATAGGCGACTGGTCGATGTTGACGACCTTGTCAATGAGCTCGATGCCGGTGATGCGGTCGTGGGCCCCGGGCTTGTCGCGCGCGCCGTGGAAGTGGCGGGCGAGCGCGCGGTGGAGAATGTCGGACAGGAAGGTGCTCTTGCCGGACCCGGACACGCCGGTGACGCAGACCAGCAACCCGAGCGGAACCTCGATGTCGATGTTCTTCAGGTTGTTCTCACGGCAGCCGAAGACCTTGATGCGGCCGGCGCCGGGCCGGCGGCGCTCCCGCGGCACGGCAATCGCGCGCGCGCCCGAGAGGTAGGCCCCGGTCAGCGAATCCTGTGCCCGGCAGATGTCGTCGGGCGCGCCCTGCGCGACGATGCGGCCGCCCTGCTCCCCTGCGCCCGGCCCGAGGTCGACCACGAAGTCGGCGGCGCGGATGGTGTCCTCGTCGTGCTCGACCACTATCACGGTGTTGCCCAGGTCGCGCAGCCGGACCAGCGTGTCCAGCAGCATCCGGTTGTCGCGCTGGTGCAGACCGATGGACGGCTCGTCAAGGATGTAGCAGACCCCGACCAGGCCGGAGCCGATCTGGGTCGCGAGCCGGACCCTCTGCGCCTCGCCGCCGCCCAGCGTCTCGGCGGCGCGGTCGAGCGTCAGGTAGCCCAGCCCGACCGAGCGCAGGAAGCCGAGCCGCTGGCCCAGCTCCTTGAGTATGTCGCGGGCAATCGTCCTCTCCTTCGGCTCGAGGTTCAGTCCGGTGCCGAAGTGCTCGGCCGCCCGGTCGACCGACAGCGCGGTCAGCTCGCCGATGTTGCGGCCGTCGACCCGCACGGCCAGCGCCTCGGGCTTCAGCCGCATGCCCCGGCAGGCCGGGCAGGGCAGTATGGACATGAAGCGCTCGACCCACTCGCGCCGCGGCTCGGATTCGGTCTGCCGGTGGATGCGCTCGAGAAAGGGCACGATGCCCTCCCATTTCGCATCCCAGGTCCACTCGTGCTCCTTGCCGACGTACCTGACGCGCATCTCCTCTTCCGAACCGTTGAGCACGATGCGGCGGATGCGGACCGGCAGCCTGCGCCAGGGCGTGTCGAGCCGGAACCCGTGGGTCTTGGCCAGCGCGCGCAGCCGCGAGTGCAGCCATTCGCCCCGGTCGCTGACCTCGCCCCAGGGCGCGAGCGCGCCGTCGAGGATGGAACGGTCCGGGTCGGCGACGAGCCGGTCCGGGTCGACCTCCATCCGGGTGCCGAGACCGTGGCACTCCGGGCAGGCGCCGTAGGGCGAGTTGAACGAGAACAGCCGGGGCGTGATCTCCTCGAACGAGAAACCGCAGTCCGGGCAGGCGAGCGCGGCCGAAAACAGCCGTTCGGGCCGGCCCTCGACGGTCACGATGCAGCGGCCGCCGCCCTCGCGCAGCGCGAGCTCGACCGAGTCGGCGAGCCGCTTGCGCGCCTCGGGCCTGACCGCGAGCCGGTCAATGACCAGCTCGATGCTGTGGGCCTTGTAGCGGTCGAGCGTCGGGACCGCGTCAATCTCGAAAAGCTCGCCGTCGACCCGGACCCGCAGGTAGCCGCTGCGGCGATAACGGGCGAACAGCTCGCGGTACTCGCCCTTGCGCCCGCGCACCAGCGGGGCGAGCACGGCGAGCTTCGCGCCCGGCTTCTCGGCGAGCACGGCGTCGACGATGGCGTCGCTCGTCTGGGACGATATGGGCTTGTCGCACTTCGGGCAGAACGGCCGGCCGACCCGGGCAAAGAGCAGGCGCAGGTAGTCGTATATCTCGGTGACCGTGGCCACGGTCGAGCGCGGGTTGCGCGCCGATGTGCGCTGCTCGATGGCGATGGCCGGGGACAGGCCGGTTATCGAGTCGCAGTCCGGCTTCTCCAGCATCCCGAGAAACTGGCGGGCATAGGCCGAGAGCGACTCGATGTAGCGGCGCTGGCCCTCGGCGTAGATGGTGTCGAACGCGAGCGACGACTTGCCCGAACCCGAGAGCCCGGTGAACACGACAAGCTTGCCGCGCGGGATGTCGAGGTCGATGTTCTTGAGGTTGTGCTCGCGCGCGCCGCGGATTCGAATCGCATCGTCTGGCATGGGCCGACAGTCTAGCCCGCGGGCAGGTGGTAATCAACGGCCGTTTGCGGTCTCGCCCGCCCTGCGGGTCCCGCCGTGCTCCGGCCGGGCGGCTTGACTGGCCGGGCCGCCGGGCTAGACTCGGCAGGGCAACTGCCGATGAACGACAACCAGCGCAACAACACGGCGTGGCTCGTGGTGATGGAACTGCTCTTCCTGCTGCTCGTCATCACGCTCGCGCGCAACCTGCTCGTGCCTGAGTCACGCGGGCTGACCAGCGTCGCGGTCGCCTGGGCGATACTGGCTGTCGCATCCTATGTCGTGGGCGAGTTCGAGACGCCGGCACGGGGCAGCTTCGGCCTGACCCTGCGCACCCAGGCGGCGTTCGGGATGACCTACGTCGCCTACGGCGCGATGCACGCGCTCTGGCCGTGGTGCGAGACCCTGACCGTGCGGTTCTGGCTGGCGGTCTGGGCCTGGCTGTCGTTTGCCGCGCCGCTGGTCGGGATGGCGCTGCGCCGCATCACCCGCCAGCCCGCCCTGCTGGTCACCGACATCAATGCCCACCGCATCGGGCTGCTGCGCTGGTGGGGGTTCGAATGCACCGAGGTCATTCCGCTCGGCGACCTGCCCGACTGGCTCCAGCGCAACGCCGACGACCACGGCCGCATCGCCCGGTACGGCACCATACTCGTCGACGCGGCCGACCCGCGCACCGAGTACGCGGTCGCCGGGCTGTCCCAGGACTACTTCGTCGACTTCGTCGGCATCCCGGCGTTCCGGATGGCGAGCTACCTGTTCGGCCCGCATCCGCGGCCGGTGGCGGCTTATTCGCTCAACGGCATATACCGCCGGCTCAAGCGCATTGTCGACCTGGTGCTCTCGGCGCTGGCCATCGTCCTGCTCGGCCCGCTGCTCATCGCGGTCAGCATCATCATCAAGCTCGACAGCCCGGGCCCGGTGTTCTTCCGCCATCGCCGGCTCGGGCGCAACATGCGCGACCTGTTCGTGCTCAAGTTCCGGACGATGCACAAGGACGCCGAGCAGCGGCTCGCGGCACTGCTCGACTCGGACCCGGCGCTCAAGCGCGAGTTCGAGACGAACTTCAAGCTCAAGAACGACCCGCGCGTCACCCGCATCGGCAGGTGGCTGCGCAAGTTCTCGATCGACGAGCTGCCCCAGTTCTTCAACATCCTCTCGGGCGGGATGAGCTTTGTCGGACCGCGGCCGATCGTCGAGGGCGAGGTGAAATACTACAAGGGCTACTCGCTGTTGATGTTCCGCGTGCCGCCGGGCGCGACCGGTCTGTGGCAGGTTTCGGGGCGGTCCGAAACGAGCTATGACAGCCGGGTCGAGCTGGACACGCACTACGTGCAGCAGTGGACGTTCTGGGACGACATCAAGATAATCTTCAAGACGATTCCCGCGGTGCTGTCCCGCCGCGGCGCGTACTGAAGCGAGGTCCGAATCACGAAAGGCGACTGACCGCAGGATGATACTCGAACCCAATGACGTTTCCGCGGTGCGCCTGGCCGAGGCGCGGGGCCGATTCGCGCTCGAAGCCGAGCTGACCCAGGCCGGGCTCAAGCCCGCCGAGTTCCTTGAGCGGCTGGCCCGGCTTCAGGCGGCCGGGTTGATCCGGGGCTGGAAGACGACCCTGGCCGTGCCGCCGCTGCTGGGCGGCGAATGGGTGCTGGGCGCGGTACTGGCGAGCGCGGCGCGTTCCCTGGGCCCGGCCAACGCCCTGGCCGCGAAACTGCCGTTCGTATCCGAGATCGTGCTCAACGACTGCCTGCCCGAAGGCGCCGGCCCGGGGCTGGCTGTGCTCTTCTACTCGCGCGACTTCGCCACCGAGTCGCGCTTCATCTCGGGCGCGACCGGTCTCGGCTACCACGAGGTGCACCGGCTCGCGACCTACGAGTTCCCGGTGCGCCAGCCGCTTTCAACCGAAGAGAAGCAGCTGCTGCGCTTCCTGTTCGAACGGCCCGAGTCGGACCGCGCCGCGATCGGCGCCGGGCTCGGACGCGACGAGCGCTGGGTATCGGCCAAGCTCGACCGGCTGCTGTGGAGCGAGTTCAACCCGTCGGGCATCGTCCGGGTCCAGCCCGAGCTGGACTGGTCCCGGGCCGACAACTTCGGCCACTGCCATTTCCTGCTGGAGACCGGCCACCGCGGCGACGGTCTCAGGCGCGTCGTCGAGGAAGCAGGGTTCCGGCTCGTGTTCGGCGGCAAACCGTTCCGCGAGCGCTGCGTTCAGGTCGAGGCCGATGTCTGGGGTCTGGGCAGGCTGATGGACGCGGCCGCGACCCTGGAACGCATCGAGGGCGTGCGCGTGGCTGGCGTGCTGTGGAACCGCGAGGTCATCGTCCACAACAGGTGGGTCGGCGCGCTGCTGGACTGACCGCTACCTGACGACAACCGAACGGAACGACTCGGCCGGGCGGCCGAGCGGTTCAAATCGGACCGCGTAGACCCCGGCCGGCAGGGGCCGGCCTGCACCGTCGGTCCATGGCCACTGGCTCGGTCCGGGCGCCACGCTCAGGCGCGCTGCCGCTCGGCCGTCGGCCGCGTAGACGGTCAGCCGGCCCGGCCCCTCGAGCAACAGCCCGACGCGGGGTGAAGCGCCCATGACCGAGCGCCGCAGGAGCGGAGCGGGCCGCGCATCAGCGATGCCGCTCTGCGGGACCGGCCCGGTCCGTACCGCGACCGCGTAGGGCTGGCGCTCGGTGTAGACGTTGCGGGCAAGCACGCGCACGGTCCAGCGGCCGTCAAGCGGGACGTCGAGCAGGCAGACCTCGATGGTGTTGCGCTCATCCCACAGGGGCGGATTGGCCGCGGACTGCCCGGCATAAAGCTGGTTGCCGCGGTAGCGGTTGCCGTCCGGGCTGACCAGCTCGAGGTCTAGGTCGTTGACCAGGGCGGCCGCGGGAAAGAGCGCGGCCGCGGTATCGGTCCAGCACAGCACGACGCGCAGCGGCTGGCGCGCGACGCGCACGAACTCGTACTCGCGCAGCTCGCCGGTCGCGATCCCGACCGTGTCCTCGAAAAGGTCAAGCTCGATGCTGTCGCCCTCGAAGTGCAGCAGCCGGCCGAGGTTGAGCCGGCCCCAGCCGACATCCTTGTTGGGCACGAAATCCGTGCCGACGTCGGGCTCGGCCCCGGCCACGGCGAGCGCGCGCAGCAGCGCCGAGCTGGCCCGGGGCCAGGCGTTGCCCGGCTCGGGCCGTCCGAGCGGATGCCAGCCGTCGCGCAGGTACTGGCGAATCAGGGCCAGCGCGGCCGACACGCCGGGCGTCGAGAAACTCGTGCCCGAGCGCGACCGGTAGCTGTTAACGCTGTCGCCGTAAGCGGTCCAGACGTTGCGCCCGGGCGAGAGAAGCTCGGGTTTGACTCGCTGGTCACGGGTCGGGCCGCGCGAGGTGAAACTGGCCACGAGCCTGGCATCGGTGCCGTTCTCGCAGGCGCCGACCGTGAGCAGGTTCTTGGCGCAGGATGGGTGGCCGATGTTGTAGATGCCGCGGCCGAAGTTGCCCGCGGCCCAGGCCAGGGTGAACCACTTGTCCGCCCAGAGCACCGCGTCGGTCGAAGCCTCCTCGAGCCGGTAGTAGCCGAGCGCGTCACCCGTGCCGAAGGAGCCGGACGATTGCTTCACCGGATCGTCCATCCCCAGGCTGTAGCGCACCGAGTCAAGCAGTTCGGTCAGGTCCGGGTCGAAGACATAGGTGCCGATTGCGGTGCCGTTGTCGACGAAGTAGATGCGCGCGTCCGGCGCGAAGCCGTCGAACTTGCTCAGGCCGCCGGTCGCCGAGTCGCTGGCCGCGAGGCAGCCGGCAACCGCGGTGCCGTGATAGCTGAACCCGCTGTGGTCGCTGAACGCGGCGTTACGGTAGAGCTTGTATGCGACTACCTTGCGGTGCCCCGGGTAGATGCCGGGCTGAGTGATGGGTACGCGGTCGTCGCGGAACATGTCGTGCTCGGTCCGGATACCGGAATCGAACAGGCCGATGACCATGCCCTGGCCCCGGATGCCGCGGTTCCAGACCGGGGTCGCTGTTTCAGGCGGGGGCGCCTCGGGCAGCCAGCCGCGCTGCAGGACCCACTGCACGTTGTCGTTGAAAGGCGCGGCCGCGGCGCGCGGCTGAATCCAGGCGATGCGGTCGAGCGCGGCGACCGCCGCGAGCCGGTCGGCCGGGCATTCGAACTCGACCGTACGCGCCCCGACGCGGGTCAGGCGCGCGCCGAGCCCTTCGATGTCATCAGTTCGCAGGTCACCGCCGGGCCAGAGCGCGGCCACGGCCTGCACTGCGCCCGACGCGGCGAGGTCAGGCGCGAGCTTCGCGGCGGGGGGCAGGGGCGCGAGCCAGAGCGCGCAGGGCGGCGCCAGACCGGCCAGCTCGCGCGCCGCGCGGCAGACCACCGACTGCGGAAACACCCCGGCCAGCGGCTCAAGCCCGGCCCGGCGCAGGGCCTCGAGCGCGTCCGAATCGACCGGCCGGCGCAGCGCCGCGACGACAACCCTGCCGGCAGGGATGCGGTCGTCAGCGCGGTATGCGCGCGACGAATCGATCCGGAGCCCGTTGGCGCACTCGACCGCCCCGGCCGCGCCGTACGGTTCGGGAACAAAGCGGCGGGCCGGCCCGGGACTGCCGACTGCCACAAGCAGCGCGGTCAGCAGCGCCCGGCTCAGCCCGCCTCCTTTCCGCGCCCGGACCGCCGGGCGCAAAACCGGACTATCCGAGCTTGAGGACCTTGACGATGGCCGAAGTGACTTCCTTCATATCGTCCATCGTCAGGTCGCCCATATGGGCGATGCGGAAGGTCTTCTCCTTCAGGTCGCCGTAGCCGTTCGATATCTGCATCCCGAGCTTGGCCAGCTCGCCGTTGAGGTCCTTGACGCTGATGCCGCGGCTGTTGGCGGCGGTGGTCAGCGTCACCGACTCGTAGCCCGGCTCGGCGAACGGCGCGAAGTACTGCTTCACCCATTCGCGGGTGAACTTCGCCATCTCGAGGTGGCGCTGGTACCGGCCCTGCATCGTCTCGGCGAGGATGTGGTCGAGTTCCTTGTCCAGGGCCCAGAAGAGCGAAATCGCCGGGGTCGTCGGGGTCTGGAAGTCCTTGTCGTAGCGCTTCAGCATCGCGTCGTAGTCGAAGTAGTAGCCGCGGTCGGCCACGGTGCGGCACTTGTCCAGCGCGCGCTGGGACACGATCGCCACGGCAAGGCCGGGCGGCAAGGCGACCGCCTTCTGCGACGAGGCGACCACGATATCGAGGCCGAGCGCGTCGATGTCGAACCAGTCGCCCATCAGGCCGGACACCGCGTCGACCAGGATGAGCACGTCCGGGTACTTCGCCTTCATCATTCTGGCGATGTCCTCGATCGGCGCGCGCACGCCGGTCGAGGTTTCGTTCTGGGTGATGGTCAGGCACTGGTACCCGCCCTTGGCCAGCTCGGCGTCGATCATCTCGGGCTTGACCGCCTTGCCCCACTCCACGGCCAGCGACACCGCGTCCTTGCCGCAGGCCTTGGAAATCTTGAACCAGCGGTCCGAGAACGCGCCGTTCACGGTGTGCAGAATCTTGCCGGTCACGACATTGCGCAGCGCGCCCTCCATCGTGCCGGTGCCGGACGACGTGAACCACATCACGTAGTTCTTCGTGGCGAGAATCTGCTTGGTCTTCTCGACGCAGCGCTTGTTCAGCTCGCCGAAGTCCTTTGACCGGTGGCCGATCATCCACTGGGCCTGGGCGTCCAGAATCTCCTTGCGGACCTCGGTCGGTCCGGGGATGAAGAGCTTCTTATGCATCAATCCTCCAATAGCGGCGCGACTCGCGCCCGGTTCAGAACTGACTCTCGCTGTCGGCGGGGCCGGGCATCCGGCCCGCTACCCCGCAATGGTCTTGACCCGCACCTCGCGCGTGCGCGGCCCGTCAAACTCGCAGAAAAACACCGCCTGCCATTGCCCGAGGGCCAGGCGGCCGTTCTCGACCGGCACGCTCTGGCAGGAGCCGACCAGCGACGCCTTGACGTGCGCGTCCGAATTGCCCTCGGCGTGCGCGTAACCGGCCGACCGCGGCGCGATGCGCCCCAGCGCGGCGGTGATGTCGGCGGCCACGTCCGGGTCATAGCCCTCGTTCACGGTCACGCCTGCGGTCGTGTGCGGCACCGACACCCAGCAGATGCCTTCCGCGATGCCGAGCCGCGCGACAATCTCGTTCACCCTGCCGGTGATATCGACCAACTCCTCACGTTGATGGGTTTTGAGCGAGAAGGTCTCCACGTCGGCACTCAATCATATTAGTGCGGCCAGCGGTGTCAACCGGGCGCGGGCAGGAGACGAACGCCCGCCGCGCAGGTATCGGTGTCCCCTACATGTAGTGGGTCGGCGCGGAATGGCATACCACAGGTTGTGGAGGGGGTGACCCGGGTAGTGACCCGGATGCCGAACCCGGTGGCGAACGCGGCGATGAACGACCGCGCCGGCGCGCGTTTGGTTGGCGTTGTGAATCGCAGGACGAGGACCCGGATAGGCAGGCAGTTGAGGCGGCACGCAAGCGGCGGTCTGAAGCGGGGCGCAAGGTCGCGGTCGAGCCGGGCCGCGACCGTTGGGAACAGGGCGTCGGTCAGTGCCGCGTTGAGCCCTTGGGCGAACGCGGGACGAACACGGGCGATGACGCGCGGCGCGAGGCGGCCGGCCGCAGGCGCGGTGGCCCGCAGAACGCTGCCGATGTCCGTGGCATGGCTGCCGGGCGGCGCTTGACCGGCGCAGGGCAGCGCCTAGTCTGAACCGATGTTGACCATACTCACCAATTGCGAGGGCCGGGTCGGGGTCGACTCGGCGCGGGCGGTGCTCGATAGCGGCGGCTCGGCGTTGGACTCGGCCGAGGCCGGCATCCGCGTGGTCGAAGCCGACGAGTCGGTGGACTCGGTCGGCCGCGGCGGCACGCCCGACGTGCTCGGCGTGATGGCCTGCGACGCGGCCTTGATGGACGGCACGACGCTTGAGGCCGGGGCGGTCGGCGCGTTGCAGGGGTTTCTGCACGCGGTATCGGTGGCGCGCGAGGTGATGCGCAGGCTGCCCCACGTGCTGCTCACCGGCGATGGCGCGGCGCGGTTCGCGGCCGAGGTCGGGGCCGAGCGCGGTGAACTCTTGACCGACAAGGCGCACGCGGAGTACCGGCAGTGGGCCGACACGGCGCTCGGCCCGGCAGGGCGCGCGAGCCTTGCGCGCGGGCCGCTCGTTGACGCGGTGTGGGCCGCGGCGCGGTACGTGACCAACCGCGGCACGGTCGTGTTCCTGTGCCGGGACCGAGCGGGCAACCTCGCGGCCGGGGCAAGCACTTCGGGGTGGGCCTACCGCTATCCGGGCCGGCTCGGCGACTCGCCGATTGTCGGGGCCGGGCTGTATGCCGACTCGCGCTATGGCGCGTGCGGCTGCACCCACGCGGGCGAGATGACGATTCGCTGCGCGACCGCGCGGTCGGTCGTGCAGTATCTCAAGAGCGGGATGGACGTGCGGCAGGCGTGTCAGGAGGCAATCCGGGACTTGCGGGACTTGCGCGGCGGGTACATCGGCCAGGTGATGGTGCACGCCATCGACCGCGCGGGCAACCCGTGCGTGATGAGCACGCACGACCTCGGGGAGAAGCGCAGCGCGCACCTGTGGCGCGAGGGACGCGAAGTCGAGAAGGTGCGGGCCGTGGTGCCGGAAGCGTGATGCCTGACGCCTGGCGCTGCCGGCTTTTCGCTCGGCGCTTGACGCGGCCGGGCGCGGGCATATCCTGACCGGATGATTTGCGTCTACGAGGAAGAGGGCCTTGAGCGGCTGTCGCCGCTCGTCGACCTGCGGCCGGTGTCTGACCTGCGCTGCGGCCGGTTCACCCTGCTGGAGAAAGTCAAGCGGCTGTACCCGAAAGAGGAGCTGCACCTGTGGGTCAGGCCCGAGCTGGCCGAGGTGACGGCCGAGCGGCACCCGAACGCCCGCGTGAACAAGCCGGTGAAGAGGGGCCGGCTGTTCCTGTCGGCGCGCGCCATCTTCGAGGAGCCGGTGTCGCCGCAGGGACCGGAGTCGGTGCTCCTGGCCGGGGACGAGGTCGTGGGCTTTCGCGTGTGCGCGGAGTGCGCCGAGCATATCGGTTCGCCGGCCGGCCTGCGGGCGACGCTGGCCGAGGAGCAGGTGAAGGCGAGGACCGTCAAGCGGCCGTGGGATGTTGTTGAGTTCACGCCCGCAGAGCTGCAGCGGGAAATCCCAAAGCCCAAAGCCCAGACCCCGAAGCCGGACAAGGGCGCGGTGGTGGTGGGCGCAGGCAGGTTCGTGATGGCCCGCGGCGCTCGCGTCTGGCCCGGAGCGGTAATCAGCACCGAGTCCGGGCCGGTGATGCTGGACTCCGGCGCCGAGGTGCGGCCGGGGAGCTTCATCGAAGGGCCGTGCTACGTCGGCCCGGGCACGCTCATCGACGGGGCAAGGGTGCGCCCGGGCTGCAGTTTCGGGCCGCAGTGCCGCATCGGCGGCGAGGTCGAATCAAGCGTGTTCCAGGGCTACTCTAACAAGCACCACGACGGATTCATCGGCCACAGCTTTGTCGGCGAGTGGGTCAACCTCGGCGCGCTGTCGACCAACTCGGACTTGAAGAACACTTACGAGAGCGTGCAAGTGTTTTTCCCCGAAGGGCCGGTGGACACCGGGCTGGCCAAGGTCGGCGCTTTCTTCGGCGACCACGCCAAGACCGCGATCGGCTCGCTGTTCAACACCGGCCTGCGCGTGGGCATCTTCGCCAACTGGTTCGAGCCGGGTCTGGCCCGCAAGGAGCTGGCCCCGTTCTCGTGGGGCAGGCACGGCGCCTGGCCCGAGGATGCGGCCGTGGCCAACGCGCGCGCCATGATGGCGCGCCGGAGCGTGAACCTGAGTGCGGCGATGGAGAAGCTGATACGCCTGCGCTGGCGCGAGGCCAGGGCCCGATGACGGCAAAGGCAGCGCTGCGCTACCCTATCCCCAGGGGCCACAGCAGCGTCGGCCAGCTCGACATCGGGGTTGACCTCGGCGGGACAAACATCAAGATGGGCCTCGTGGATGCCGCGGGCAAGGTGCTTGAGCGCGAGCTGCTGCCGACCAGGGCCAATAAGGGACCGAAGCAGGCGCTGGAGCGCATCGCCGAGGCCGCGGCGCGGCTGGCCGCGGGCCGGCGCCTGCGCTCGATCGGCATCGGCCTGCCCGGTCTGGTTGACCACATTCAGGGCATCGTGCGCCTCCCGCCCAATCTGCCGAAGTGGAACGGCGCGCCGGTGAAACACACTCTCGAACGGCTGACCGGCGTGCCGGTCTTTGTCGCCAACGACGTGAACGCGGTGACGCTCGGCGAGTGGAAGTTCGGGGCCGGGCGCGACTGCCGCGACTTTGTCTGCGTGACCCTGGGCACGGGGCTGGGCGGCGGCATCGTGGCCGGCGGCCGGCTCGTCCTCGGCGCCAACCACGCGGCCGGCGAGATCGGCCACACGACCATCGACCTCAGAGGTCTTTCGTGCAAGTGCGGCAACCGCGGCTGTGTCGAGCGCTACGTCGGCGCGGCCTGGATCGTCGACCGGGCGCGGCGCCGGGTCCGGGCCCAGCTCAGGCGCATCAGGACTCACCGCAACCAGTTGCCGATGTTCGACGGCGTGAGGACCGACGCGCCCAGCCTTGTCTACCAGTTTGCCGGGGACGACCTCGAAGCCATCACGACCAAGACCATCGGGCAGGCCGCGCGCGCCGGGGACAAGCTCGCGCTCGGGCTGGTCGAGGAAGTCGGGTCGGCGCTCGGGGCCGGACTCGCCAACGCGGTCCAGCTTCTCGACCCGGAGAAAATCGTCATCGGCGGCGGCGTGGCCGGGCTGGGCCAGCCGCTGCTGCGCGCGACGCGGCGGGCCCTGTTCCGGCTGGTGCCGTTCTTTCCGGGACGCAGGCTGGCGGTGGTGCTGTCGAAGCTGGGGCGGGACGCGGGCGTTGTCGGGGCGAGCCGGCTGGTCGAGTGCCGGTTCGATTAGCCGGTCAGACTTTCTCCAGAAGGTAGCCCCAGATGCTCGCGGGCTTGACCTTCTTTTCCATTATGAAACTGCCGTCCTGGATGAACGGCCGGAACTCCTGCGCGTAGTAGAGCCGGCGCTGGTTGGTGTTGTTCGAGTACCAGCGCTTGCCCTGCCGGTAAATCCGCAGCAGGGTCTCGTCGTAGTTCCCCTCGAAGGTGCGAAAGCCGTAGTTCAGCAGGGTGACGAGCATCGCCACATGGCGCGGGTAGGCGACAACCGACTTGCCGTGGTGCTTGCGGGCCAGGGCCATTACCATCTCGGCCATGAACAGCGAGTAATTGTGGCCGCGGTACTTGGGCCGCATGTAGGCGCGGGTCAGCTCCCAGCGGCCCTTGTCGCGGCCCTCGGCATCCTTCCAGCAGGGGTCGATGCGGTCGTAGCCCATGTACTCCGACCCGGAGTCGCGGTTGCCGATGTAAACCTCGATGATGTCGTCGGTCGTGACCGCGTCGTTGTAGCGGCGGAAGCAAAACCAGTGGTCGCCGATGCGGATTTCCGGGGCGGGCAGTACTTTTTTCGCCTCGGGCTTGGACTTGATGAACGCGGCGATGCCCTCCTGCGTGTGGGAGGGCACGGCGCGGGTCAGTTCGTTGACCCAGAGCAGGACGGTCTTGCGGTCGAGCATCAGCGATTAGCCAGTTCGGCGAGGACCCGGTCCAGCTCGGCCTCGCCGCTCACGAGCACCTTTCTTGATTTCGAACCCACGTACGGCCCGACGATGCCGGCCTGTTCGAGCTGGTCGATTATGCGGCCGGCGCGGGCCCAGCCGACATCGAGCCGGCGCTGCAGCATGGAAACCGACGCTTCGCGGTGGCGGACCACGATGCGCGCTGCCTCGGCGAATTTCTCGTCGAACTCAAGGGTCTGTTCCTGTTGAACCCGTGTTCTCTCCGCCATCACTTCCGGGCTTTCCTCTGACAGCGTACAATAGTATTGACGGCCCATCAGGTTGTCAATCGCTTCTTCGGGCAGTATCGCGCGCAGCTGGTCCTGCTTCTTCTTGATGCCCGACTTCTCCGGGTCGAAGAACGCGTCGACCGCGTCGGCCGCCACGAGCTGCGCGGCGCGCTCGGCCGGGTTTTCGACCAGGCCGGCGAGCAGCTCGGCGAGATAGGTGCGGGCCCAGAGGTCGACGATGCGCTTGGCCGCGCGGTCGGACACGAACGTGCCGTGCAGGCGCACCGGCTCGCCCTTGCCCGGCGGCAGGAAAAGCATGTCGCCCCGGCCGAGCAATGCTTCGGCGCCGTTGAGGTCAAGGATGGTGCGCGAGTCGGTCTTGGACGCCACCTGGAACGCGATGCGGCAGGGAAAGTTGGCCTTGATCAGCCCGGTGATGACATCGACCGAGGGCCGCTGGGTCGCAATGATGAGGTGGATGCCGACCGCGCGCGACATCTGGGCCAGCCGCGTGATGCGCTGCTCGATTTCGTTCTCGGCCCGCAGCATCAGGTCGGCCAGCTCGTCGATGACCACGACGATGTAGGGCTTGCGCTCGAACCCCTCCTCCTCGGCGCGGGCATTGTACCCGGCGATATCGCGCACCCCGAGCTTGGCGAACTCGCCGATGCGCGCGTCCATTATGTTGACCACGCGGGTGAGCTGGTTCACGGCCTGGCCCGGGTCGGTCGTGGTGCGGCCCAGAAGGTGTGGAATCGGGTTGTAAAGCGGCAGTTCGAGCTGCTTCGGGTCGATGGTCAGAAAGCGCACGTCGCGCCAGGACGAGCGGTAGATTATCGAGGCGATGATCGAGTTGATGCAGACCGACTTGCCCGAGCCGGTAGTGCCGGCGATGAGCACGTGGGGCATCGTGCGCAGGTCCGCGGAGTAAGGCTCGCCGGTGATTGTCGTGCCGAGCGCGAACCCCAGCGGTGAGCGCTCCTTGCGGAAGCCCTCGGAGGTGAGCACGTCGCGCAGGAACACGGTCTGGCGCACCTTGTTCGGTATCTCGATGCCGACCGCGTTCTTGCCCGGTATCGGGGCGAGGATGCGGATGCGCTCGGCCGAGAGCGCGAGCGACAGGTCGTCGGCGAGGTTCTCGACCGAGCTGACCTTGATGCCCGGCGCCGGCTCGAACTCGAACCGGGTGATCATCGGGCCGGACAGGATATCCGAGACCCGGCCCTCGATCTTGAACTGGGCAAGCTTGTCGAGCAGGATTTCCTTCTCCTGCTCGGCCTCGGCCTGGTCCTTGAACGCGCGGTCGCCCTCGGTCGGCTGGTCCAGCTCGCCGAGAAACTCCTTCTGGAACTCGGTCAGGTTGAAGCGTGGCGGCGCGATGCGGCGCGGCTGGGCCTGGGGCCGCGGCTGGACCCGAGGCTGGGCCGGTGGCTCGGGTTCCGGCGACTGCGGCGGCTCGACCCGGGGCTGGGCCGGTTCCGGTTCGGCCGCGGTGAACGGTTCGGCCGGCTCGGGCCGCGGCGCTGGCGGCCGCGCAAGCCCGCGCAGCCAGGCAAACAGCCGCTCGAAAAGACCCCTGAGCCAGCCCAGCTCGGGCACCCGCACCGTGGTGAAAACCGCGATGACGATGAGGCTCGCGCCGATGAGCACGAAGAGCGTGCCGGCCGCGCCGACCGCGCCCTCGAGCAGGCCGACCAGCGCAACCCCGACCGCCCCGCCCGGCGGGTAGGACCCGGCCAGCCCGACGAGAAGCATCCCCGGGAAGAAGTAGGCGAGGAACAGGTTGATGAGCAGCCCGATGAGCAGCACGAAGAGCGTTTCGAGCAGGTCATCGCGCAGCCGGGCGCGCAGCCGGATGTTCAGCCCCCAGATGAGCAGCACCGCGATGAGCACCCACGCGCCGAACCCCAGGAGCGAGCTCAGGCCCGCGCCGACGAACCCGCCGGCCCGGCCGGTGAGCGCCGGATGAGGATGCAGGGCGGCCTGATGCTCGAGCAGCGCGAAAGCCACGAACGCGGCGGCGAACCAGAGCGCGAGCCCGGCAATCGGCCGGGCGCCTCGCCCGCGCGAAAGCGCCAGCCAGACGCCCAGCCCGGCAAGCACCGGCACGAAAACCGCGGCAAAGCCCAGCGCGGCGACAAGCCCGTCGGCTATCCAGTGGCCGAGCGGGCCGCAGTAGCTTGTTTCGCCCGAACGCTGGCCCGCGAACCAGAACACGAGGCTGGCCGCGACGAACAGCACGAGCACGGCCAGCGTGACAACCAGGGCCACCCGGCCGGCGCGCGAACCGGGCTTGCGCGGAGCGGAGTGGCGCGCCATCCTAGAAGAGCGTCTGGCCGGTGAAAAGCCGGCCGAAGACGCGCACCAGCGGGCTGAGATAGACCGAGAACAGCGAGAAACCGGTGAACTGGCCGATGAAGATGACGCCCATCAGAATGAGAAAACCGTAGCGCTCAAGCCGGGCATAGCCCGCCGCGAGGTCGGGCGGCAGGAAGTAATAGACGAGGCGCGAGCCGTCGAGCGGCGGTATCGGGATGAGATTGAAGAAGCAGAGGATGATGTTGAACAGCACGAAGTATCCGAGGAGCTGCGTGGCGAACCCGGTGATACCGAGGGCCGCGAGCAGCCGGAAAGCCAGCCCACTGACCAGCGCGGTTGCGAAGTTCGCGCCCGGCCCGGCGAGCGACGAGAGCGCCATATCGCGCGTCGGGTGGCGGAAATTGCTCGGGTCGATAGGCACGGGCCTGGCCCAGCCGAACCGGAACAGGAAGAGTGCGATCGTACCGACCGGGTCGAGATGCTTCAGCGGATTGAGCGTCAGCCGGCCCATCAGCTTCGCGGTCGGGTCGCCCAGCCGATAAGCGACCCAGCCGTGGGCGAACTCGTGAATGGTCAGCCCGAAGAGAATCGCCGGGGCCGAGAGCAGCATCCCGCGCACGTCGAACATCACGACGCCATCCTCGTCAGACGCCGGGCGAGCGCGAGCTCGGCGGCGCGGTCCGCGACCCGGCCGTCCAGCCGCGCCCACAGCAGCCTCTCAAGCACCTTCGAGTAGAGCGGGCCCTGGGCCAGCCCGAGCGCGCGCAGGTCGCGGCCGGACAGGCACGGCTTCGCGTCGGCCATCGTGTCGAGATACGCGCGGATGCGGCGCGCCGCCGGGGCCGGCTCGATGCGGGCCAGTATCTCAAGCGCCGGGCGCGGCACGGGATGGAGCAGGCGATACACCGCGCTCGGCCGGCGGGCGCGCGCAAGCCCGCGTCGGAGCGCCGGGGCCGAGCAAAGCGCCGCGGCCGCGAGCCGGTCCTCCCTGCGCAGGGGCCAGCGGTCGGTGACCGGCAGGAAACTGAGCAGGAACACGAAGCGCAAGCCCGCGCCGCAGCCGGCCTGGACAAGTTTGTGCATCCCGGCGAGCAGGCCGGGCCGCGGCCGCCAGTCCCAGGTCGATTGCAGAACCCGCTCCTTGAGCAGCGCCTCGAGCGCGGGCAGCACGAGCGGCTCGGCGCAGACCAGTTGCAGTTCGTAGAGCACACGCTCGGGCGAGAGTCGCGCCGGCAGGCGCTCGGCCAGCGCGGCCCGCGCGAGCTCGAGCGTGCGCGGCTCGATGCGGAACTCAAAGCGCGTGGCGAACCGGATGGCGCGGAAGATGCGGGTCGGGTCATCAACGAAGCTCTGCTCGTGGAGCACGCGCACGGTCCGTGCCGCGAGGTCGGCCTGCCCGCCCAGCGGGTCAATGAGCGTGCCGAAGGCGCCGGGCGAGATTTCCAGCGCCATCGCGTTGATGCTGAAGTCGCGGCGCGCGAGGTCGGCCTCGATCGTCGCCGGCTTCACGCGGGGCAGGACCGCGGGCCGCTCGTAGGTTTCGGTGCGGGTCGAGGCCAGGTCGATGCGGCTGCCGTCGGCGAGCGCGAGGGTGCCGGACAAGAAACGCGAGTGATAGACGAACCGGCCGCCCAGCTCGCGCTCGAGCGCGCGGCCCAGCTCGGCGCACCTGCGCTCGACCGCGATGTCGGTATCGGGGCCGGTGCGCCCGAGCAGCAGGTCGCGCACCGGGCCGCCGACCAGGAACGCGCGCGCACCGAGCCGGGCGGCGCTGCGGCCGAGCGTCTCGAGCAGGGGGCGGCTGGTATCGGGGACTGCCGGCACCGACCTAGAAGCCGAGGCTCTTGGCGACGTCGTCTTCCTTGCCGTGGAGCTTGACCTTGCCGAAGCGGTCTTCGTACTTCTTGAGATTCTCGGCGAGCGCGTTGTGCAGGAGCAGGGCATGCTGGGGCGTCATCACGATGCGCGAAAACACCTTGGCCTTGGGCAGGCCGGGCAGGATTCGCGCGAAATCGATAATGAACTCGGACGGCGAATGGGCGATGAGGACGAAGTTCGAATAAACGCCCTCCGACTCCTTCTCGCCGATTTCTATCTGCACCGGCGGGCCCTGCTGGGGCGGTCTTTCTTCCTGAGCCATCAGTTCTCCTTTGCAGCGGATTCTAGAGGCAATGATGAGAGAGTCAAGGCGGGCACGGTTAAGTGCGGCAGGCGCGGCAGTTAGCCGCGGACGAGGCGGGCGAAGCGGCGCTTGCCGACCTTGAGCACGACCGGCTCGCTGACCTTGACCACGAGCGCCGGGTCGCTCACGCGCTCGCCGTCAAGGGTTATCGCGCCCTCGGCGAGCTTGCGCCGGGCCTCGCTCTTGGACGGCAACATCCCGGCGCCGACGACTATCTCGACGATGTTCTGGCCGCTGTCCGGCACCCTGACCTCGGGCATCTCGTCGGGCAGGCCGCCGTCGCGGAACATCCGGTTGAACTCGGCCTCGGCCTCGTCGGCGGCCGCGGCCGAGTGGTAGGTAGCGATGACGGTCTTGGCGAGCCGGACCTTGAAGTCGCGCGGGTTGGCCCCGGCCTTCATCTGCTGCGTCATTGCGGCGATTTCGGACTCGGACACGCTCGTGCAGAGCTCGTAGTAGTTGGCGATGAGCGCGTCGGGAATCGACATCAGCTTGCCGAACATCTCGCGCGGCGGGTCGGTGATGCCGACGTAGTTGCCGTAGGACTTGCTCATCTTCTGCACGCCGTCAAGCCCAACCAGGAGCGGCATCGTCAGCACGACCTGCGGCACCTGACCGAACTCGCGCTGGAGCTCCCTGCCGACCAAGAGGTTCCAGTACTGGTCCGAGCCGCCCAGCTCGATGTCGGACCGGACTGCGACCGAGTCATAGCCCTGAAACAGCGGGTAGAGCAGCTCGTGGACGTGGACCGGAACGCCCCCGTCCAGCCGCTTGCGGAAATCCTCGCGCTCGATCAGCCGGGCGACCGTGTACTTCGACGCGAGCTTGATGATGTCAACCCCGCCCAGCGGGTCGGACCACTCCGAGTTGTAGCGGAACTCGCAGCGCGCCGGGTCGAGAATCCTGAACACCTGCTCGCGGTAGCGTTCCATGTTGGCCCTCACCTCCTCGTCCGAGAGGTGGGGCCGGGTCCGCGACCGGCCCGACGGATCGCCGATCCGGGCGGTGAAGTCGCCGACGATGAGCACCGCGGTGTGGCCGAGGTCCTGGAACTGGCGCAACTTGCGCAGTGGCACCGCGAAACCGAGGTGAATCTGGGGCCCGGTCGCGTCGATGCCCAGCTTGACGCGCAGTGGCTTGCCGGTCCTCTCGGCCGCCTCGAGCTTGGCCAGCAGCTCGGCCTCGGTCTCGAGCCGGTCGATGCCGCGCTTGAGACCTTCGAGCGTCTGCTTCGGGTTCATCTCACTGCATCTCGTAATCGCCGAAATCCTCGGGCATCACACCGCGCAGCCGCGCGCGCAGCTCGCTCAGCCGGCTCGACTCCTCGAGCTCGACGCGCGAGCCGGCCTCGTCCATCACCGCCTCGGCGACGAACAGCTGTGCCCCGGCGCGCAGGGCCAGAGCGATTGCGTCGGACGGCCGGGCGTCGACGCTGACCGTGCCGTCGGGCGACTCGAGCACGACCTCGGCGAAGAAGGTGCCGGCCTCAAGCCGTGTGACGATGACCCGGCGCACAGCACCGTGCAGCCCGGTGACGAGCAGGTTCATAAGGTCGACGGTCAGGGGCCGGGCAAACTGCTCCGCGGAAAGCACATAGACGATTGACTGGGCCTCGTGCGGGCCGATGAAGATGGGCAGGACGCGGTCACCGCTGCGCTCCCGCAGCAGCACCACCGGCTGGTTGGATTCGTTGTCGAGCAGGACGCCTTCGACCCGGACCTCGATCACGCCGGGGCTTCGGAGACCCAGAGCTTGACTGTCGCGGTGACCTCGTGACCGAGCTTCACCGTGATGTCGTAGACCCCGGGTACCTTGATGGGCTCGTCGAGTACGATGGCGTGCTTGTCGATCTCGTGGCCTTCCTTGGCGAGAAGCTCCGCGATGTCGGCATTGGTGATCGCGCCGAAAGCGCCTGTCTCGCCCATCCGCAGGCTGGTCTTCACCGAGACCTGACCGAGCCGTCCCGCGGCGTCGGTCAGGCGCTTGGTGATCTTGGCCTGCTTCGAGGCAAGCTGGGCCTTGATTTTATCGAGCTGGGCGAGCTGGGCCGGGGTGGCCTCGAGCGCCATCTTCCTGGGGAACAGGTAGTTACGGGCATAGCCCGGCTTCACGTTCACGACCTGGCCGCGGCCGCCGACCCGCTCGATGTCGGACAGCAGTATGACTTTCATTGCGGGTTGTAGGGCAGCAGGGCAAGGGCCCGGGCGGTCTTCACGGCGCGGGCGAGCCGGCGCTGGTGCCGGGCGCACACGCCCGACATCCGGCCCGACACGATCTTGCCCTTCTCGGTCGTGAAGTCGCGAACGTGCGGGTCGCGGTAATCGATATGCTTGATCTTGTTGTCGCAGAAGTAACAGGTCTTCCGACGACGCATCGGCTGACGTCTACGTCTCATCATCATAGCCTGTGAGGATAGGCAAAACCGCCGCAGTGTCAAGATTGCGGCCATGCCGCCCCGAACCGACCGGGTCGGGCAAAGGGGCTTGCCCGGACAGCGCCGGCGTGTAAGATAGCGCAGGTGACGGCACAGGCATCACATAAGGAGTCGAAATGAAGACAGCAGTTGTCAGCCGCAAGGACTGGAACGGCCGGGTACTGACCGCGCTCGTGTTCGAGGGCGAGAAATCGCCGCTGGGCCTGGCCGGGTCCGAGGGAACGCGGCTGGTCGCGGCCGCGGCCGACGAGAACTTCAAGGGCCAGTTCAAGCGCACCGCGCTGGTCAGCTCAAGTGGTCAGCGGTTCCTGCTCTGCGGTCTGGGCAAGCGCAAGGATTTCGAACCGCTGCGGGTGCGTACGGCGCTGGCCAAGGCGGCCAAGCGCTTCGAAGAAATGGGCTCGGACGAGCTCTGCCTGCTGCTGCCTTCATCAAAGCAGGCGCGCGGCAAGCTCGACCTCTGGGCAGGCTGGGCCGTGGAAGGGTTCGCCTTGTCCACCTACCGGTTCGACGCGTGGCGAACGCCCAAGCCGGACGAACCCCGCCCCCCGCAATCGCTGGTGCTCGTCGCGGCCGAGCCGCGCGACGCGGGCGCGGCGCTGCGCAAGGCGGTCGATTCCGCGGCGGCGCGGTGCGCCGCTGTGGCGTTCGCGCGCGATCTTGTCAACGAGCCGCCCAGCCCCAAGGTGCCGCCGCTGCTGGCCCGGCTGGCCGAGGACGGCCGCATAAGCGTGAAGGTCTTCAGACGCGCTGAACTGGAGAAACTCGGGATGGGCGGCATCCTTGGCGTGGGCCGGGGCTCGCACGAGCCGCCCTGCCTCGTCCATCTCGCCTGGCTGCCCAGGACGAAGCCGAAAAAGACGCTCTGCTTCATCGGCAAGGGCATCACCTTCGACTCGGGCGGGCTGTCGCTCAAGCCGGCCGCCGGGATGGAAGCGATGAAGGACGACATGGCCGGCGCGGCCGCGGTGCTCGGCCTGTTTCACTACCTGCGCGCGGTGGAAGCGCCGGTCGCGGTGCACGGGCTGGTGCCCCTGGCCGAGAACATGCCCGGCGGCGGCGCGCACAAGCCCGGCGACGTCATCCGCCACTACGGCGGCAAGACCTCGGAGATAATCTCGACCGACGCCGAGGGCCGGCTCGTGCTGGCCGACGCGCTGGCATACGCCTGCGAGCAGTTCAAGCCCGACCTCATCGTTGACATCGCGACTCTTACCGGCGCCTGCGTGGTCGCGCTCGGCGACGAGTACTCGGCGCTGCTGGGCACGGACCGCGCCGCGATCCAGCGCATCATCAAGCTCGGGCTGGAGGTTGACGAGTTCTTCTGGGAACTGCCCCTGGTCAAGCGCTACCGCGAGCACATCAAGAGCAAGGTCGCCGACATCAAGAACACCGGCAAACCCGGCATCGCCGGCACCATCGCGGCCGGGCTGTTCCTGCAGGAGTTTGTCGCCGAAGGCACCCCCTGGGTCCACATCGACATCGCCGGCCCGTCGTTCACCAAGGAAGGATGGGAATACACCCCGGCCGGCGCGACCGGTGTGCCCCTGCGCACGATGATCGCGCTCGTCCACGCCCAGTGAGAGCGGCCGCGCCGGCGATCGAGTGTGCGGGGCTGACCGTGGCTTACCCGCGCGGGGTCGCGCTCGAGGACGTGACTTTCCGGCTCGAACCCGGCGAGTTTCTCGGGCTGGTCGGCCCGAACGGTTCGGGCAAGACCACGCTGCTGCGCGCGCTGCTCGGCCTGGCCCGGCCGAGCGCGGGCCGGGTCTGTATCGGCGGCGAGCCGCCCGTGCGCGCCCGCAGCCGCATCGGCTACGTGCCCCAGCGCCGCGCGATTGACCCGGACTTCCCGGCCTCGGCCCTCGACGCAGTGCTGATGGGTTGCTATGCCGGGTTGGGTGTCGGTCGGGCCCCGGGCCGGCGCGAGCGCGAACGTGCCCTCGCCGCGCTCGCCGCGGTCGGCCTGGCCGACTCGGCCGGTCACGTCGCCGGGCATCTCTCGGGCGGCCAGCAGCAGCGCCTGCTCCTTGCCCGCGCGCTGGTGAACGAACCGGCCGTGCTCCTG
The DNA here is from genome assembly GCA_965648935.1 of Caldifarciminota bacterium. Taxonomy (GTDB): domain Bacteria; phylum Hydrothermota; class Tepidihabitantia; order Tepidihabitantales; family Tepidihabitantaceae; genus CBFGJX01. The sequence continues at coordinate 1,759 of CBFGIY010000035.1, read as the reverse complement.
CTCGACGAGCCGACCTCGGCGGTGGACGCGGCCACGCGCCGCGCGATTGTCGAGCTCGTGCGCCGCATCCATTCAGAGCGCGGCCTGACCACGGTCTATGTCACCCACGACATCAACGAAGTGATGCCCTGCGTCGACAAGGTGATGTATCTGGGGCGCACGGTCCAGGCCTTCGGAACCTGCGCCGAGGTGCTCACCCGGCCGATGCTCGAGCGGCTCTACGGCGCGCCCGTGGTCGTCAGCGAGGAAGCCGGCCGGCGCTATGTCTACGTCGGGGACAGCCATGCTTGAGTTCCTGGAGTATGCGTTCATGCAGCGGGCACTGGCCGGCGCGCTCCTGGTCGCCACGGTCTGCTCGGTTGTCGGCGTGTTCGTGCTGCTGCGCGGGATGGCGTTCGCCGGGTCGGGCCTGGCCCACGCCTCGTTCGGCGGGGTCGCGCTCGGGTTCCTGCTCGCGCTCAACCCGCTGGTGATGGCGATAATGTTCTGCCTCGGCACTGCCGGGCTCATCCAGGTCGCGATTCGCCGCGCCCGGCTGCGCCCCGACTCGGCCATCGGCATCTTCTTCGCCTTCACGATGGCGCTGGGCGTGCTCTTCATCGGGCTGATGCGGCGCTACGACGCTCGGGTGTACGGCTACCTGTTCGGCAACGTCCTCGGCATCACCCCCGCGAACCTCGTCCTGATGGGCGCGCTCGCGGTGCTCGTGCTCGGCACGGTCGCGCTGCTGTTCAAGGAGCTGCAGTTTCTCGCCTTCGACGAGGAGATGGCCGAAGCGAGCGGCCTCGCCACCGGCCTGCTCGGCGCGGTGCTGCTCGGCCTGCTCGCGCTCTCGGTCGTAATCGCCATCAAGGCGGTCGGCATCATACTGGTCGAGGCGCTGCTGGTCACGCCGGCCGCGACCGCGTTCCAGCTCACCTCGGATTTCCGCAGGATGTTCGTGCTGTCGTGGCTTGCTGCAGCGGTGTCGTGCGTCGCCGGTCTGACGATGTCCTACTTCTTCGAGCTGCCGTCAGGTGCGGCGATAGTCATCGTCGCGACCGTGCTCTTCGCGCTCGCCGCGGTCTTTTCGCCCAAGCGCCGGCCCTGCCGGGTCTGCGGCCTGCCCCGCGCCTAGCGCGGCAGCGCGTACACGGTCAGCCGCTTGCCGCGCACGACCAGGCTCTGCACCGCTTCGGCCCTGGCGGTCAGGTCCGGGTACTTCACGCTGAAGAGCCGGTGCTCGGGCCCGTCGTCCATCGAAACGAAGTGGGTCGCGCCGAACCGGCCCACCGGGTCGTCGGCATTGGCCCAGTCGGTGATGCACAGCGCCCGCTTGCGCGACTCCATCATCAGGGCCGGTGCCCAGCCCCCGGCAAGCACCGCGTCGTCGGGCAGCGCCGCATCGAGCGCGCGCGAGAACTCGATCATGCCGTGGGTGCGGTTATCGTACCAGCGCGCGAACTGGGCGACATCGAGCCGCAGCGCGAGCAGCGCGATCGCGCCGGCCAGCGCGACCCGGCCGGCAATCGGCCGCACCGTCACGCCCGAGCGAATCCGCCGGAACACGAAGTGCAGGCCCGCGGCTGCGAGCGCGGCCCCGATGCCGGTCAAGGCGAGCAGCTCGCCCTCGGTCGAAGGGTTGATGGCGCGGCCGAACCCGTTGGTGTATATCGCCAGTTGTGTCAGCACCGGCCAGAGCCAGAGCGCGGCGAGCAGGCTCTTGACGACGGTCGGGCTGAGCCGGGGCAGCAGCGCGCCGTCCTCGAGCAGCCGGGCC
>CBFGIY010000034.1:0-25004 GCA_965648935.1 Caldifarciminota bacterium | reverse complement strand
TCCGCGTTCAAGCATCTCGACGAGGTAGCGCGTGGTCCCGCCGTGCATCCAGCCGGCGCGGACCCCGGCCTTCTCCATCATCTCGGCGAGATAGATGGCGAACGCGAGCGACACGCCGCCGGCGCCGCCCTGGAACGAGAACCCGTTGCGCATGATGCCGGAGTCGCGGATGAACCGGGCGGTAAGCTCAGCGATGTGCAGCCGTTCCGGGCTACGGGTGATGCGCGTGGTGCCGGACAGGATTCGGCTCGGGTCGCCGATGGAGTCCTGCCGGACAACGCAGTCGACATAGCTGCCCGAGAGCTGCATCGGGACGCAGGGGAAGGGAACCAGATTGTTGGTGACGACGATGACCCGGTCGGCATAGAACAGGTCGGGGGTCGCGTAACCGAGCACGCCGCATGCAGCGTCTCCGTGAATTGCGTTGGCGTTGCCGAACTGGTCGCAGGTCGGGGCGGCAAGCACTGCCAGGTCGATGTGCAGTTCGCCGTCCTGGATGGCCTGGGCGCGGCCGCCGTGAGACCGGAGCACGCCCAGCCCGCGCATCCGGCCGCTGGTGCAGTAGTCGCCCAAGGGACCGTTGAGGCTGCCTTCGATGTGATGAATCACACCCGAGTCCAGATGGCGGATTAGCGGAGCGTGGCAGGGGAAGGCGGCCGACGGGTACCAGATGAGGTTTTTGAGGCCCATTTCGGCGCACGTGTCGAATAGCTGGACCGCCAGCGTGTCGCCGTCCCTGAAGTGGTGGTGTGTCGAGACCGTCATCCCGTCACGCAGGCCGCACTTCTCGAGCGCGGCGCGCAGGTCGGGCACGAGTTTGTTGCCGTCGGCCGGGTAGTCGATGCAGGTCGGTATGGGCGGCGCGGCCTTGCGGCCGGTCGGCCGGTACTTGCCGACGCCGGCGAATGGCGCGGCCGGTCGGCCGTTGACGCTGTCCGGCACGAGTCGGCCAGCGGCGTTCTCGGTCAACTTCACTTTGCCTCCTCGTGCGGCGCCGCAACCGGGCTGTCCCAGCTCGGCTCCAGACAGCCGCAGGCGACCGCCAGCTTGACCGTGCGCAGGGCTCGTTTGACCACCGGCGCGTCAATCATCTTCGAGCCGAGGCTGACCGCACCGAGGCCGCGCGCCTGGGCATCGCGGTACGCGAGCACAATGCGCTGAGCCCGTTCGACTTCCTCATGCGATGGCGTGAAGGCGCGGTGCACGACAGGTATCTGGCGCGGATGGATGCAGCCTTTGCCTTCAAATCCGAATTCGCGCGCCGCGCGGCAGCTCCGTTCGAGACCATCGAGGTCGTCGACATCGCCGAACACCGTATCGATGGCCTGAATCCCGGCGGCCCGGGCCGCGTTGACGATCTGGGCCCGGGCCCAGAGGCTCTCCTTCTCGTCGGGGGTCTTGATACCGCCGAGGTCGGCGATGTAGTCTTCGAGTCCCCAGGTCAGAGCGACGATGCGGTCTGAAGCCCGGGCGATCTTGTGCGCCTTGAACATGCCGCGGCAGGTTTCGATTATCGGCATCAGCCACACTTCGGTATCGCCACCGGCCTTGTCAACGCGCTCGGCGACCGCCTCGACCTCCTCGTCGTCCTCGCACTTGGGGATGAGCAGCAGGTTGGCGCCGGCGCGAACGAGCGGCTCGATCTCATCCAGACCGCGGGGCAGTTGATTGATACGCACCATCCGTTCGCAGGCGCCGAAGTCCAGCGCGCGCAGGGCATTGCGTACCAGCACGAGGGCAGCGTCTTTTTCGGCCGGGGCCACCGAGTCCTCAAGGTCGAGGATCACCGCATCCGGCTCGTGGATGCGGGCAGTGAGAATGAACTTCGGCTCGTTGCCCGGCAGGTATAGCCGGGACCGGCGCCAGCGGTCGCGCGCGGACGGTCGCGCGAACGAGGGGCCGGGTTCGGGCAGGTACTCCGGTACGACCCTGCCGGCGAGTGCGCGTCGGACCGCGGTCTCGACCCGCGCGGTGATGACCGGCGGCAGCGCGCCGGTGTCCTCGACCGTGACCCGGGCATTGGCGACGCCAAGCCTCGTGAGCACGTCGAGGATGAGCGCGCGGTTGGCTTCGCCGTACATGAAGTCGACCTTGCTCTTGAGCGCGAGCTGGACGCCGTCCGAGTCGCGCAGTTCCAGTTCGACCCACAGGTCGGAACGCACATCAGGCCCGCGCCGGCCAGCTGTTGCGGTGCTCATTTCGCCTCGCTGCGCGCGCGCAGGTTGCGGCGCGTGAATTCGAGCAGCCCGCCGGCCTCGCATATCGCAAGTATCGCAGGCGGCAGCTTCGGGAAGGTGAACGTCTGATCGCCGACCTGGACTGTCCCGGCCGCGGCGTCGAGCCTGACCGGCAGGCCGGGCTTGTAGGCCGCGATCGCCTCCGGCGCTTCAACGAGGAGCAAACCCTGATTGATGGCCGCGCGATAGAAGATGCGGGCGAAGCTGCGCGCCACAATCGCCTGGATGCCGACTGCTTTGAGCCCGACCACGGGCTGCTCGCGCGAGGAACCGCAGCCGAAGTTCTTGCCGGCAAGGATGATGTCGCCGGGTTGCACTGCCCCGGCGAATTCGGGGTCGAGGTCCTCGAGCAGGTGAGGCCGTATCTCGTCAGGTTTTGAGCAGGTGTAGGTGTACTTGCCCGGGAACAGCATGTCGGTATTGATGTCGTCGCCGTACTGCCAGACTTTCATCTCACACCACCTCTCTCGGGTCAATGACCCTGCCGGTCAGGGCCGCGGCCGCGACCGTTGCGGGGCTGGCCAGGTATATCTCGGCCTCCTTGCAGCCCATCCGGCCCTTGAAGTTGCGGTTTGACGTCGAAAGACATCGCTCGCCCGGGGCAAGGATGCCCTGGTGCGCGCCGAGGCACGGGCCGCACCCGGGCGGCAGCAGCACGCCGCCGGCCGCGACGAGTGTCTGGATGTCGCCCGAGTCCATTGAACGTTCCAGTTCGGAGCGCGACGCGGGCAGGAGCAGAAGCCTGACCCCGGGCGCGACCTTCCTGCCGCAGAGGATGCGCGCGGCCAGGGCGAAGTCGCTGGAGCGCCCGTTGGTGCAGGTGCCGATGAGGCACTGCTGTACCTCGACACCCGCGATATCGGACACGGGCTTGACGTTGTCGACCTTGTGCGGCGCGGCGACGACGGGAACGATAGCAGAGAGGTCGAACTCAAGTTCCTGGCGGTAGGAGGCACCCTCGTCCGCCCAGACCGGGTTCCACTTCGTGCGGTGGACCCCGGCCGAGTGCAGGTAGCCTTTGGTCACCTCGTCGACCGGGAAGACGGCGTTCTTCGCACCCATCTCGACGCCCATGTTGGCGATGGCGAAGCGGTCGTCAATTGTCAGATTGCCGATGTCGCCCCAGAACTCGACCGAGCAGTAGTCGGCGCCATCGGCGCGGACAGCGCCGATGATGGTCAGCACCAGGTCCTTGGCCGTGACCATCTCGCCGAGCCGGCCTTTGAGCGTGACCTTGATTGACTCGGGCACCTTGAACCAGGTCTCGCCGGTCAGGATGAGCGCCGCGGCTTCGGTGCGGTCGATGCCCGTGGCGAAGGCATTGACCGCGCCGTAGGAGCAGGTGTGCGAATCGGAACCGACCGCGAGCATCCCGGGCAGGACCAGACCCTTCTCGACCATCACTTGGTGACAGACGCCCGTGCCGATGTCGAAGAAGTGCCTGATGCCGTACCTGGCGACGAAGGCGCGTACCTTCTTGTGCCCGGTCGCGGTCTTCTCGTCCGCGGCCGGGATGACATGGTCGAGCACGATGACCGGCTGGTCCGGATCGGCAACGCCGAACTCCTCCAGGTCCTTGGCTATCTTGTCGGTGATGGCCGCGGCGTTGTCGTGCATCAGCAGGCGGTCGGGCCGGCAGGTGACAATCTCTCCTGCCCGCACCGCTGTCCGGCCGACCTTGGCCGCGAGTGCCTTCTCGGCAAAAGTCATCGGCATGGTTTCCTCACTTTGTCGGTTCAGGGCTCTGGCGCATTATATGCCGCACTATGCGCGGTGCAAGCCGGTGACGCGGTTGACCGATGCAACAAACCGGCGTATGCTGGCGTCAATAAGGCGATGGACAGCTTCCCCGGAATACTGCTCGTCGGCGCGCTCGGCTGGCTGTGGCTTTCGCTTGTGCTGCTGGGCAGCATCATCGGCCTGGCCGGGACCGCGCTCTGGATATGGATGCTGGTCGAGGTGCTGACCCGCGAAACCAACGAGAACAACAACCGGCTGGTCTGGGCCCTGGTCATCGTGTTCACCCATTGGGTGGGGGCGCTGATCTATCTGTTCGCGCGTCGGCCGGACCGCGTCAAGCAGCAAGGAAGGTGAAATGATCGGTTGCGCTCCGCACTACGGCCCGGGCTGCTGGCCTTTCGGCCGGCACGACTGGGGCTGGCCATTCGGCGGGCTCATCGGGCTCGCTTCGTTCGGCGTCTGGGTCTGGGCGCTCGTTGACGTTCTCTCGAAGGAAACCGATGAGAACAACCAGCGGCTCATCTGGGGCCTGGTGGTCGGATTCACCTACGTGGTCGGCGCGCTCATCTACCTGATCGTGCGCCGGCCTGAGCGAATCAAGACACTCGGACGCTAGCCGAGCAGGCCGCCGCGGCGGTAGATGGCGAGCTGGGCCGAGGGCAGTGGCCGGCCTTGCACTTTGCGGCCCGAACCGAGCAGTTCGACAACGCCGGTTTCCAGGTCTACCCTGATCTCTTCGCCGTCCTTCAGCCCCGACTCGACCAGGTCCGCGGTCATCACGCCCAGGGCGGCGTTCACGGCATTGCGGAAGTAGATGGCGCCGAATGAGCGGGCGATGATAAGTCCGATGCCCAGGTTCTTGAAGCAATCAACCGCCTGCTGGCGCGACGAGCCTGCGCCGAAGTTGCGGCCGGTGACAACGATGTCGCCGGGCCGGGCCTTCTTTGCGAAGTCCTCCCATCCGGGCAGGTTGCCGAAGGTGTACTGACCCATCTCTTTGCTGTCGGTGATGGCGAGATGGCGGTTGTGGAAGATCATGTCGGTGTCGATGTTGTCTTTGTCCACAACCCACACTCGGCCGGTGAGCACGGTCGGGCGCGCCTCCGAGGATGGACGCGTCTGACCGGTCGGAGCGGTCTGACCGGTGCCGGGCGCGAACACGGCCGGCCGGGCCGGGATGCGGTCGGCGGTTGTGATGATGCCGGCCACGGCCGAGGCTGCGGCGGTCGCCGGCGAGCAGAGCCAGACTTCGCCCTTGCCCTGTTTGCCCGTGAAGTTGCGGTTGCCGGTGGATACCGTGACCTCGCCCGGGCCGTTCTGGCCGACCTGTCCCGCGGCGCAACCGGCGCAGCCGGCGTTGCTGATGAGCGCGCCGGCCTCCTTGAAAGTCTCAAACAGCCCGTTGCGGAAAGCGGCCCGCCACAGCTCATCGGTCGACGGGACGACCTTCAGCACGACGCCGGGCGCCACCTTGCGGTCCCGGAGAATCGCGGCCGCGGCCTCCAGGTCCTCGAGCCGGCCGTCGGTGCAGGAGCCGATGAAGACCGAGTCGACCTTGCGGCCGGCGACCGAGGCGACAGTGACGACGTCCTCGGGATGGCCGGGCCGGGCAATCAGCGGCTCGAGGCCGGTGATGTCGACCCGTTCGACCCGCTCGTAGCGCGCATCCGGGTCCGCGAGCACGGGCCGGAACGTCCGCCCGGCACGCTTCGAGCAGTACTCCATGACCGCGGCATCCGGCGGGAAGAAGAGGATTATCGCGCCCATCTCGGTGGCAAGCGACGCGACGGTGATGCGGCCGTCAAGGCTCAGGGTTTCGGCATACTCGCCGTAGACCTCGGCGGCGCAGCCAAGCAGGCCGTTGGCGCCGAAGTGGCGCAGCAGCGCGAGGCCGATGTCCTTGGGTGCGGCAAGCGGGCCGGGCCTGCCGACGATTTCGACGCGCACGGTCGGCGGCGTCTCGAACCAGACCTTGCCGTGGGCGAAGGCGTGGGCGATGTCCTGGTCGCCCATTCCCTGGCCGAAAGCGCCGATCGCGCCGAGGATGTTGGCGTGGGAGTCGGTCGAGACAAAGGTCTCGCCCGGTCCGACCAGCCCGGCATCGATGCCGAGGTGGGTGCCGATGCCGGAGTCGATGTCGAACACCCGGATGCCGCGGTCGCGCGCGAAGACGCGGCAGTACTGCTGGTTGGCGGCGTACTTCTGGTCCGAGCCAGTCGGGTTGCAGTCGAAGGTGAAGAAGGTCTTCTGCGGGTCGTCGACGCCGAGGCCGTGCGACTCGAGCGCCTTGACCACGTTGGCGCCGCCGAAGTCGCGCGCCGCGCGCACGTCGATGCCGAGTTCGACGATGTCGCCCGGTTTGACCGGCGCGCCGCCGGAATGCTCGGCGATTATCTTTTCGATGATGGTCGGCATCGCTACTGGATGAGCTGGCCCTTGTCGAGCATCACCAGCGGGTCGAAGGTGGCGAAGTCGGCCTGGTGGATGAGCACGGTCTCGACCACCTTGGGCGCGCCCTCGCCCTCTTTCGCGTGGCAGGCGATGGTGTTGACGATGTCGTCGGGCATCCCGCAGCGGGCCGCGAGGATGGCGCCGGATATCGGGTGCCGGGCATACTGGCCGCGCCGGGACTTGCGGTAACCGCCGGCGTCGTCAAGCTCGGTCTCGAGCAGCTTGCCGACGTCGTGGAGCAGGCCGCCGACCACGAGCCGGTCGTTGTCGATCTTGTAGGGCAGCTTGCCGTAGGCCTCGCGCTGGGCGTCGGCGAGGCCGAGCGCGCCCTCGGTGACCGCGATGGTGTGCTGGATGATGTTGATGCCGTGGGTTCTGGTCAGGAGCGTGAACGGCATCCGCTCGAGCTGCTCGACCTCGGTCCAGCCGCCTTCCTTGCAGGCCTCGACCCAGACTTTGACGGTTCGCTCGCGCAGCGACTTGTCGCCGATGTCGGCGAGCAGTGTCTCAAACAGCTCCTCGATGTCGCCCGGTGTTATCATTTCTGTCTCACAGCGCGGCGATGATCGCGTCGGTCAGGGCCTGGGTCGTGGCCGCGCCCCGGGCGATGACCTCGGGCCCGCCGGGCAGGCGCATCATGTCGTAGGTGCGGACCCTGCCTTCGCGGATGACCCGCGCGACCGAGTCGCGCACCCGCTTCGACTTGTCGGTCTCGCCGACGTGGTCGAGCATCATGCAGGCGGCGAGTATCATCGCGATCGGGTTGACGATGGACGGCGAGAGCTTCTCGTACTTGGGGGCCGAGCCGTGGGTCGGTTCGAACACGGCCACGTCGCGGCCGATGTTGGCCGAGCAGGCGAACCCGAGCCCGCCGACCAGCCCGGCGAAGCCGTCGGACACGATGTCGCCGAACATGTTGCCGGCGATGATGACGCCGTAGTCCTCCGGGTTCTTTGTCAGCCACATCATCACCGCGTCAATGTTGTCGGACCTGAGCTTGATGCCGGGGAAGTCGGCCGCGACCTTTTTCGCCTCGGCTTCCATCATTCCCGACGTTTCGCGGACAACATTGGGCTTCTCGCAGACCGTGACGGTCTTGTACCCGAACCGCTGGGCGTACTCGAAGGCGGCGCGGGCGATGCGCTGGCAGGCGCCGCGCGTGAAGATGCGCAGCGAGATGGCCATGTCGGCCGACGGCACTTTGCTGAAGGCCTTCATCTTCTTGTGGGTCTCGAGCGCGCGGCGCACATCGTCGGGCGGGTTGGTCCACTCGACGCCGACGTAGAGACACTCGGTGTTCTGGCGGAAGATGACCGCGTCGACTCTCGGCTCCTCGAAGCCGTCGCCCTTGCGGCGGACGAAGTTCAGGGGATTGCCCTCAAACGACCGGCAGGGCCGCACGCAGATGTCCAGGTCAAACATCTGGCGCATCGTCACGATGGGGGAGAAGTACTGCAGGCCCTTGCCCTGCAGCGCCGGGTCGAGCTCGGCCTGGGCCTTGTCCTTGGGCTTGGACGTTATCGCTCCGAAAAGGCCGAGCCGGTGCTGCCTGAGCAGCTCGATGGTGCGGTCGGGAAAGGCGTTGCCTTCCTTGCACCAGAATTCCCAGCCGATATCGCCGTGCACGTAGTCGGCCGCAAAACCGACCGCGTCAAGCACGCGGATTGCCTCGGGCAGGACAACTTTGCCGATGCCGTCGCCGGGCATCGCCACGATAGTTCGCTTCGCCACTGTTCCTCCGAATAGAGCCACGGGTTTTCAGATATGGTGTTCGGACCGCCCGATTATAGAGCGCGGCCCGGCCGGGTCAAGGCAGCCCGGCCGGCTGCCGGAGCGTGCGGGAACCGGGCGCGTCAGCCTAGCCGAGGTCCTCGCAGAACGGGCACTTCCAGTTCGTGCCGTGCGGCGGTTCAGGGTGGTTTTCGTTCTCCAGAGCGTCGTAGCCGCCAAAGTCGTGGAAGTTGCGGCACTGCTTGTCGAACGCGGCTTTGGCCGACGGCGCCGAGCTCCATTTGAACTTCGTCGAGCCGTCGGCATCCTGCCGGCGGAGCTCGGCCGCGACGTCGGAGTCGGACCGGCCGACAAAGCGCGTGATGAACGCGCCGTTCTCTTTCACATAGCCGATTGCGAAGTTGCCAGGAGTGCGGGCGGTGATGACGCGGCTGATCGTGGCATCATCAAGCTTGAAGGGGCCGGCCATATCCAATGACGGCATGCTTGCCTCCTTGGGGGGCAAAAGACGATTGTGCGAATGGGAAACGGAGACTACTGGCCTGGGCGCAGGCCGGATGTAACCCGGACACAGACAATTCTACCCGAAGCGGTGTCGCGGGACAAGGGGGCAGAGCCCTGAGCCGCGGTCGACCGAGCCGGGCAACAGGCGCGGGGAAGCGTGGAGTCGAGGGCTAAGGGCGGACGATGATGTTGATGGACGCCCGGGTCTCGTTCTCGGCACGGTCCATCGCGAAAGCGCTGAGCGAGTAGCGCCGGGCCGAGATGGCGGGCAGGTCGACAGTGATACGGAAGGTATCGTTACTGTCCGGCTCGACAAAGCCGAGCAGCTCGGCATCGGCGAAGAATACCACCCACTTCATCGCCCGGTCGTCGGTCGCTTGCACGACGAGCGTGTTGTTTCCGGCGAGCAGCGTGTCGCCGGCGGCCGGCCAGACCCAACTCGCGGATGGCGGCACGAGGTCGGGCGGCTCGCTGTGGCAGCCGATGCCGGACAAGAGCGCGGCCAGCAGCACGGGCAGGGCGGCTCTCACGGGGTCGTGACCTCGATGTCGATGTACGGGCTGTACTCGATGACGAAGAACGTTCCGGCCTGGTTTTCGTGGATGTTGATGCCTGCCTCGTGATGCCCCGGGTCCCCGGCCGGGACGAGCGAACTGACAATCAGTCGACGCGCCACCGACAGCCGGTCAACAAGGACAAGCGTGTCGACGATGCCGTGGCGAACAAGGATGCCGTGGCTGAAGCCCGGCTCGATCGAGTTCCGGTCGAGCCTGATGGCGCCGGGCGTCTGGTTGAAGACGTAGGCGTGCGTGCCGGGAGCGTCCCCGGTCATTCGACAACCGGCCGCCAGCAAGGCAAGGGCCATCATTCGCCACATCGGCAGATAGTATCGGCAATAGCATGAGTGTCAACCAGTCGGACGGACTGAATCAGGTCTGCGTCACTATAACCAAGGTTCAAATTGGCGTTCAGGTGAGACTGTCGCGCAAGCTCCGGCCGGTCAGCGTGTTGCGCGCTGTCTTGCGCCGAACCGGCCGGTGACTCCCCCGCCCGGTGGACGGTCTGTGCCGATGCCGCGCTATACCTGACACCCGTCTTGTCGGGTTTCACGTCAAGGCCGGTATCTGCGTCGGATCGGTTGTTGGCTTGTTCGACTGACCGCGCCGGCTCGTAGTGCCGTCAGGGGCGCTTCGATGCGGCGCGGCCGTCCGGGTCTGGCACGGCGGAGTTGAGCCGGGCGAGAAGCGCGCGGGCCGGCGCGCACCCGGCTTCTGCGCTGCGCCGGGCGAGCAGGCGCGCGGTAGCCTGTTCGCGCAGGCCGGTGCCGCGCGAGTAGATGACCGCGGCTCGGTACAGGTCTTCGGCATCGAAGACCGCGAAGAGCCGAAACATCTCGCGGACCTGCTCAAGGCGCTCGCGGTCGCGCCCGGCCAGGTCAGGCAGGGCCGAGTCGGGGCTGTGGTCCTGCTGGTCGGCGTCAAACAGCGAGCGGAGTCGGTCGTTCACAACCCAATCTTAGCGCAGGCCGGGCGCGAATCCAGCCCGGTTCGCTGATGCCGGTTTCTGACATTGACAGGTTCGGACGGCGGCGTAGGCTGGCGGTATGAAGAGCTTGCTGGTCGTGGTCGTTCTTGCCGCGCTGGCCGCGCCCGTGCTGGGGCAGGTGGAGAGCCTGCCGCCGGTGGCGGTCAACCGAAACTCGTTCGAGATTCTGTCGAACAGCCGCTACTCGTCGCATTCCGGATTCACTTCGAGCCTGCCGGTGCAGGTGCTGGCCAACATCCTCTGGGCGATGAACCGCGCGCCGTCGCTGGGCAGCGCGTACCGCGAGTTCTACGTCGCGACCCAGAGCAACGTGTACACCTACGACACCGCCGCGCACGTTCTGCGGGTGCACCTTGCGGGTAATCACCGTTACAGCTCGAGCTCGGCATTTGAGGTCGGCGTCGCGGTGGAGCGGTACGAGGAGGCGGGGCTGGTCATCCAGGCCGGCCTGCTGGCCTCGGTCGCGTTCTGGGATTCTACGGGCGGCAGCGTGAGTTCCTGCCCGATGACCTACGCCACCAACTACGCGAACAGCAACTGGAACCCGGCGCACACTATCAAGATGGTGAACGTGCACGGCCGCGCTGCCTTGACCGGGCTGACCGACTCCTGCGTGGCCCGCTCGTCTGATTCGAGCCTGCCTTTGCCGGCGACGGCCGGGGCCAACTCGTACGAGGAGTTGCTGGGCGGCCTTGAGTCCGACACGCTGTTTGACCCGGCGTTCCCGCCGGTCGCGGTGGTCGGGCAGTTGCTCTGGGCCGGGTACGGCGTGACGCCGCACATGACCACGAACAACCGGCGCGGCACGACGATTCCCTCGGCAATCGCCAACTATTATCTGACGCGGCGCATGTACCTTGTCGGCGATACGGCGCTGTGGCGCTACCACAACCGCGTGCCGCCGGGCACCGGCCTGGCCACGAGCGACCACCGGCTTGAGTTGGTGAGCCGGGGCGACCGGCGCGCCGCCCTGCGCGCGGCCGCGCCGCGGCTGCCCGGTAGCGCGCCGCTCTACATCGTGGTCGCGGTCGCGGACACGGCCGGCGCTTACGGCCCGATCGAGGCCGGGTTTGCCGCGTTCCAGTTTCTAGTGCAGGCGCGCGCGCTCGGGCTGGGCGGTCACATCCTCGCGCCGCTTGAGACAACGGAACGGGCGGCAATCCAGTCGGCCCTGAGCCTGCCTGCGGCCGACTGGCCCACCGTCGTGTTTTCGACCGGGCCGGCGTTCACGGGAGTCGCAGAGCCGCGCGGCCGAACCCAGCCGCCACCCGACGGCGGCGTCCCGGGTGGCGGCGCACAGGGCGGGCAGGTGTATGACGCGCTAGGCTCTCGCGTGACCGGCGCGCGGCTGGCGCCGGGCGTCTACTTTGTCCGGCACGCGGTTAGCGGCAGCCAGGGTTCAGCACGAGCCAGCCGAAAAGTCGTGGTGACGCGCTAGCGAGACAGGTTTGCTGCAGAGCCGCCCGGCTTGTTGCCGGGCGGCTCGCTCTCGTGAGGAGTCGCCAGGGGGCGCTACTCGCCCGGAGCAGGGACCGCGAAGAGGCAGGCCAGGCCTTCGGTGTATTCGCCGGTTTCGGCACCGGGCAGGAATGCCGCGTACCGCCCCGGGGCGAAAGCGCCGGGCCAGACCGTGACGCGCCACGCGCCGGCGGCAAAGTCGCGCGCCCGCGTTACCGGTTCGACCGGGAACTTCCAGTAGCGCGCCATCCCTTCAGAAACAAGAGTGCCGGGCCGGGCGCCGAGCAGGCGCACCGGGGCAGGGCCGTATGTGACCAGCGCGACGGGCCGGGCCGCGGCATAGAACAGCGGGTCTTTCTGGTAGAGGACCAGCTCGCCTGTGACGAAAAGCCGGACGTCGACGCGCGGCAGTGTGACGTAGCCCTTGCCGCGGTCGAGCAGGTAGCCGGCGCCGGCCAGAGAATCGGGCGGCAGCGGCGCGAGCCAGGCAGTGTCAATGGCGCGCTGTTCCTTTGCGGCCACGGTCAGCGGCGCGGAGAACGGCAGGTAGCCCGGGTTGTGGTTTCTGCCGCCGGCCGGGTTGACCGTGACGACCCAGTCACCGGCCGGCAGGCCGACGCGGAACGAACCGTCGCGCCGGGCATTGGCCTTGATGGTGAGTTCAGGTTCAGCGCGGACGGCATGCACGGGCACTCCGGCCAAAGGCGTTTCGGCCGCGCCGTCCATCACCGCGCCGGTGAGCGTGGCGTTGCGGCTGCAGGCGAGCAGGAGCAGGCTGAGGGCAAGCGCGGGCAGTTTCCTTGAGGTCACGATTCCTCCCTGTTCCGGACCGGTTCAGTCGTTGTCTGTTTCGCGGCTGGCCCCGGGGCCTGCGGTCATCACGGCGAGGTAGGTCTGAATGTGGCCGACCGCGCGCAGTTCGCGCGCCTTGAGCTCGGCGATGGTGGCGACCTTCTCCGGCACCGGCATCGTCTTGTCGCCGATGCTCTTCAGCAGTTCGGCGATGTCGGCGTAGTCGCCCGAGAGCAGGCGCGCGAGCTCGGCCCGGGTCGGGCGTTCGGTTTCGGCCAGCGCGTGGAACCAGGCCGACGCCATCGCGCGGCTTTCCGACCAGACCTCGGCGTTCCACCAGTTGCCGTGCGAGCCGCCCAGCCCTTTCTCGACGGCGCGCGCCCAGTTGTCGTAGGCGCGCGGGCCGACGCCGTAGCGTTCAAAGCCGTAGTTCTCCGGTTTGAAGAACAAGTCGCAGGCCCAGCGCAGGCTGTCGCGCAGAGTCTTGTCGGCCGGGGCCGGGGCAGTCTTGCGCAGGATGAAGAAGCTGGCGTGGACCTCGTTTCCGAACTCGGCCCAGGTGCCGAATGAGAGTGCCGCGGGCGTGACCTCGGGGGCGCATTCCCAGGGCCGGAGCAGAAGGAACCCCCCGTCCTCGTGGCCGGCGATGAGCTGGTTCTCCATATTCTGCACTGCGCAGGGCAGGCCGGCGTCGAGCGCGGCGAGCAGTTTCGATTCGACCGCGGCGCGTTCAGCCGGCGACGAGTCGGCGGTGAAGAAACCAAGGTCCTCGACATCGAGGCCGAGGTTGCGCACCAGAGGCCAGAACTCATCGTGCTTCCAGCAGTACGGGCCGCTGGGGCAGACTTCCTCGTGGACGTTGATGAGAAACGCGTGGCCCGAGCCGCCGAATGCGGCCGCGTCGGTGAGCCTGATGCCGTGGTAGTCGAGCGCACCCTTGACCACGCCGAGCAGGGTTGTCTGGTACGGCGGCTGGCTGAGGTTCTTAAGTCGCATCGGCAGTTCCTTTCCTTGGCCCGTCGGGACAATGGTAGGCCGCGGCCGGGCCGGTGTCAATGGCGCGACAGGGCGCGGCCCGGCAGCAGTGCCGCCGGGCCGCGAGTCGGACTTCTCTGCTGGTTCAGTTGCCCGTGCCGGGCAGGCCGGTGCGGCGGATGAAGAACTCGACCGGCTTGCCCTGGGGACTGAGGATGCGGCAGACGGTCGAGTCGACCCGGCCGAGGTACGTGCCCGGCATCAGCGTTGATACGTCAACCGGTTCGAGGACAAGGCGCGCGTCGCGCCAGCGGGCGGTGAGGTAGGTCCGCGGCTCGCCGTCGAGCGCGAGCTTGTCGGTGCCGGTGACCTCGAGCGCGTCCCAGCCCTGCTCCTTCAGGTAGGCCAGAGCGCTGTTGCGCAGGTGGTCGTTCTTCTCGGCGACGATGCGGCCGAAGACCTCGTTGAGCCTGGCGCGCTCAGCCGTGTTGAGCTTGTGCAGGCCGTAGGCGCGCTGGTCGTCGAGCCGGATGAACATGTTGATGAAGTTGATGCCGGAGTCGCTCTCGGCCCGGACCACGCCGAGCAGGGTCAGGGCCAGAAGCGCGAGGGCAATGCGTCGGTGCTTCATTTTGCCTCCAGTGTTGACTCGATTCATCGCCGGCTACTCAAGGATCCGCATCTCGGTGCGGCGGTTGCGGGCCATTCCCTCGAAGGTTGCGTTGGTCGTTATCGGCTGGGTGTCGGCGTAGCCGCGCGCGGTCAGCCGTTCCGGCGCGATGCCCCACTTCTCGATGAGGTACTTGCGCACCGCCTTCGCGCGCGCTTCGGAGAGCTCCCAGTTGGACGGGAACTCGCGGGTGTTGATGTCGCGCGGGTCGGTGTGGCCGGCCAGCTCGACGCGGCGGATGTCCGGGGTCTGGCGCAGGATTTCGCCGGCGCGGTCAAGGATGGGATGGAACTGGGGCAGGATGTCGGCCTTGCCGGTCTCAAAGTTGACGCCTTCGAGAATCAGGTACTCGCCGCGGCGCCAGAGGTAGAAGTCGCGCTCTGTCGTGCGGCCCGCGGGCACCTCAAGCGTGCAGGTCTGGGGCAGGTAATCGGCCGAAGGCCCGGCCGCGTCGAGGACATAGGTGCCGGCGGTGATGTTGTCGATGGCGAAGGTGCCCGGCATCGAGGCGACCGGGATGCGGCCGGAGACCGGGCCGCGCCAGGCGAGCGAGCCGCCGATGGGCAGCCTCGTGCGGGCATCGTAGATGCCGCCGACCAGCCGGGCCGCTGTCGGTTCGAGCGGGATAGTGTCGTAGGTGGTGCGGCCGGCCACGACACGGGTGCGCAGCTCGCCCGGCGCATAGCCTTCGCGCGTGGCCCGGACCAGAACTGCGCCCGGGCGCAGGCCATAGAGGCTGAGCTGGTCGAGGTGAGCGCTGACGTCGGCGACACCCGATGCCGTGATGTAGGCGGTCAGGCGCTCGCGCGTGCGGGCGTCGATGACCGTGACCACAAGGTCGCCCAGCCCGGCGGGCACGGTGCGGATGCCGATGCGGTGGGTCGCGCCCAGTTCGCCGTAGGGCATGAAGGCGTAGTCGACGCCGATGCCGGCAACGTTGACCCCGAGCCCGGCGGTGATGCCGGCCAGCGGGCCGAGCGTCTTCAGGTCAACCGGGCCGGAGCGGTAGCCGGCCCTGATGGCCAGCATCGGTACGGGCAGGAACTCGACCCCGGCGCGGAAGTTCGGGTTGTTGTCAAACAGCGGGTAGACCGCGTCGAGCGTGGCGCGCAGCACGGTCGCGTCCCAGGACAGTCCGGCCGCGATCTCGCCCGGCAGCTTCTCGCCGCCGCCGGTGAATGCGGCCGCGCCGATGTGGCGGGCGGTGAGTCCGATGCCCAGCCCGGGCAGAGGCCGGGCCAGCGCGCCGAGGTCGAAGCCGCCGCCCCAGCCCCTCTGATCGAGCAGGTCTTCGTACAGGCCCTTGGCGGTGAGGCCGACCGAGTAGTTGTTGCCGAGGCGCAGTCCGTAGCCGGCGGTGACAACCGCGCTCCAGGTCGTGGCGGTGTTAAAACCGCCGAGCGCTTCGTCCCAGTACTCGACGTCGGGCTCGCCGGCGTAGACCACGCCGAGGCCCAGGGCGCCGGGTCCGACCGGCAGCGCGGCGTGCAGCACTTCGTCCTTGATGTCGACGAACCACTGGTGGTGAGAGAAGCCGAGCTGCCAGCGGTCGAGCCGGGCCAGGCCGGCCGGGTTCCAGTAGACCGCGCCCGCGTCGTCGGCGAGCCCGATGAACGACTCGCCCATCGCGGCCGGACGCGGGCCCTGGCCGATCTTGAGCAGGGGCAGGACCGCGGTGCCGGTGTTGCCGGCGCCGAGGAGGGAGAGGACCAGCGGCAGGATGAGCGCGTTCACGGCTGCCTCCAGTTCAGGCGCACTTCTTCAGCGCCGCGCGGCACCAGTATGTTCTGCCGGGTCTCGCGCGGCACGCCGTCGGTGGTGCGCACCGACATCAGGCAGATGTAGGTGCCGGGCGCGACGCGCTCGCCGCGGTCGTTGCGGCCGTTCCACGTCAGCCAGAGCGGGTCGCCGGGCCGGCGCGTGATGCCGAGCCGGCGCACGAGCTCGCCGGCGCGGGTGTATATCCGGATGTCGAACTCGGGACTGCCCAGCGAATCGTCGACGACGAAGACCGCGGTGCGGCGGTCATTGGTCGGGTCGGCGTCGCCACTGAGACGGGTCGAGCAGGAGACGACAAACAGGCCAAGCCCGAGCGCGGTATCGGGGAAGCTGATCTCGCGCGTCTCGCCCGGTTCGAGCGCGGCGACATCGAGCGTGACATCGTAAGCCGTGGCAACATAGGTCGTCTCGCTGCCGCCGCCGGCGCGCACCTCGTAGCGGTCGATGCGGAACCGGCAGGGGAAGAGCGGCTCGGTGCGCAGTCCGAAGTTCGTGATGCGGGCACGGGGCGATACGCTGACCCGCCAGGGCGGGCCGCCGACACCGGCGCGGCCGGTCGGCGAGAGCACCGCGAGCGTGCCGACGTCGCGGGTCGCGGGCACGACCTCCACCCGGGCGCGGGCCGTGTCGTTGGCCGGGTTGGGGTCGCCTTGCAGTTGCGTGTAGCAGACCGCGTCCTGCGGCCCGAGCGGCTGGGCGGTCCAGGCCGGGAACGAGAAGGTGTCGGACCGGCCGGCCGCGAGGTCGGCGAGCACGCTGCCGGAGTACGCAGCGCCGATACGCAGTGTCACGGGGAACGCGGCCGCGCCCGGCCCGTTGTTGCGGATGACCGCACGCGGGGTGATGAGCGCGCCGGAGTCAACCGTGCCGACCGGAGCGATGATGACCACCGCTTCGGCATCGGCGTTGACAACGCGTACCGTGCCGGCGACCGTGTCGTTGGCGCGGTTGGCGTCGGCCGGCAGCGCGGTGTAGCAGAGCATTGCCTGGACGCCGACAAAGGGCGCGTTCCACGCCGGGAAACTCACCGTGTCTACCGCGCCGGGCAGGAGCGACTCGACCATGAGTGTGGAGAGGTAGTCAGCGCCGATGGAGAGCGTGACCGGGAAGTTTTCGGCGCGGTTGCCGTGGTTCTTGACGACAGCACGCGGGGCGACCGAGAAGCCCTGCTGGACCGTGCCGGCGGGCGCGATGATGGCTTCGGCCCCGACGTCGTGCCGGGGCAGTGCGAGGACCTGCACCTGGGCGCGGGCCGTGTCGTTGGCCGGGTTCGGGTCGCCGGCGAGCTGCGAGAAACAGACCTCGGCGAACGTGCCCAGAGTCCGCGCGGTCCAGGGCGGAAACTGGAAGGTGTCAATCCCTCCTGCGGGCAGGGTCACGACCAGCGACTCGCGGTAGGTTGCGCCGATGACCATCGTTACGGGGAAGGTTACCTCGGCCCGCTCGTCGGTGTCGAGGTAGTGCCTGACTTCGGCAACCGGGATTATCGTCTCACCCGAGTCAACGATGCCGACCGGTGCGATGATGCGCCGCACCCCGACGTCGGGCAGGCGGAGCGGGTTGACAGCGACCGACGCCGTCGCGGTGTCGTTGGCGCGGTTGATGTCGCCTTCAAGGGCAGTGTAGGCAGTGCAGGCATAGGTGCCGGGCGGATGCGCGACCCAGGCCGGGAAGATGACCGTGTCGGTCTGACCGGGGTTGAGCGAGCGGTTCAGCGTTCGCGCATAGCCGTCGCTGATCCGGAAAGTGACCGGGAAGGTTGCCGCCGCGCTGCCGTAGTTGCGGATAACAGCAGTCGGAGTCTGGGCCGTGCCCGAATCAACCGTGCCGACCGGGGCGAGGACTGCGGTCACGCCGACATCGCGGGTGCCGGGTGCCCGTACCGTCACGGTGGCGCGTGCGGTGTCGTTGGCGCGGTTCTCATCGCTGGCGAGGCTGGTGAAGCAGATAACCGGGGCGGTTTCGACCCGCGTTGCGGTCCATCCCGGAAAGCTCACCGTGTCCTGTGCGCCGGGAGCGAGCGACAGAGAGCGCGTCTGAGTGTAGTTCGTGCCGATGCGCATCGTGACCGGGAAGCTGTCCAAGACGCTTCCGTGGTTGCGGACCAGCGCCCGGGGGATGACCGTCGTGCCCGAGTCGACCGTGCCGGCCGGCGCGATGACTGCGTCGACCCCGACATCGTGGCGGATGCGTCGGTTGACGCGGACCCAGCTGCGAGTCGTATCGTTGGACCGGTTCTCGTCGCGGTCGAGCGCGGTGTAGCAGGCCGTGATGATGCTGTCAACCGGCCTGGCGACCCAGAACGGGAAAACGACCGTGGCCGAATCGTCGCTGCCGAGCGTGACCTCAAGCGTCTCGGTGTAGGCGGCGCCGATACGCATTGTTACCGGGAAGGTCTCGTTGCGCGTGCCGAAGTTGCGGACGCGCGCGCGCGGCGTAACCACCGTGCCGGAGTCGACTGCGCCGACGGGCGCAAGTATCGCGGTCGCGCCGACATCGCTGCGACGCGGCGTGCGGACTTCGACCGAGTCGAGGCCGAACACCGTGTCGTTGGAGCGGTCGATGTCGCGGTCAAGCGCGGTGTAGCAGATCGGCAAGTGCCGGCCCACCGGCTGGGCAATCCAGTCGCGGAACGTGACCGTGTCGACTTGCCCGGGCGGGAGGAAAGCCCACAGGGTGTCCGCGTAGTCGGCGACCGCGAAGGTGACTGGGAACTTCTCGGCGGTGTTGCCGAAGTTGCGGACAACGGCGCTGGGCGTCACGACCGTGCCCGAGTCATAGCGGCCGGCCGGCGCGATGATGCGCGTCGCCCCGACATCGGGCCGCAGGCGGCGCACCACTGCGACCGAGTCCTTGCCCCAGACTGTGTCGTTGGACCGGTCCTCGTCGCGGTCGAGCGCGGTGTAGCAGACCGTGGCGTGTCGGCCGAGCGGCTGGGCGATCCAGAGCGGAAAGCGCACCGTATCGACCTGGCCCGGTGCGAGCTGGCGCAGCAGCGTTTCGGTGTAGGCCGCGCCGATGCGGAAGGTTACCGGGAACGTCTCGTTGCGCGTGCCGAAGTTGCGGATGACGGCCTGAGGCGTGTGCACCGTGCCGGAGTCGAGCGTGCCGAGCGGCGCGAGGATGGCCGTGGCGCCGACGTCGTGGCGCGGTGCGGTGATGATTTCGACCGTCGTGCGGGCGGTATCGTTTGCGCGATTCGGGTCGGGCTCGAGCTGCGTGAAGCAGAAGACCTCGTGGCGGCCGAGCGGCCCGGCATTCCAGGCCGGGAACTCGACCGTCCGGCTGGCGCCGCCGGGCAGTGTGACGATCAGCGATTCGCGGTAGGTTGAGCCGATGGTCATCGTGACCGGGAACGTGACCTGGGCATCGGTCGTGTCCGGCCAGTGCCGGACTACGGCACGCGGGATGATGACCTGGCCGAGTTCGGCGAAGCCGGTCGGGGCCAGAATGTGAATGACGCCGACATCGGGCGGGGGGAGTGCCCTGACTGCAACTGCGGCGGCAGTGGTGTCGTTGGAACGGTCGACGTCCGCCTCGAGCGCGGTGTAGGCGGTGCAGGCGTAGGCTCCCGGCAGTGCCGCGACCCAGGCCGGGAAGATGACCGTGTCGGTCTGACCCGGGTCGAGCGACAGGTTCAGAGTGCGCGCGTAGCCGTCGCTAATCGTGAACGTGACCGGGAAGGTCGCCCGGCGATTGCCGAAGTTGTGGATGACCGCGGTCGGGGTGCGGGCGCTGCCTGAGTCCACCGTGCCGACCGGCGCGAGTATCGCCAGCGTTCCGACATCGGGGCGGGGCAGTGAACGAACCTCGACCGCCGCGCGCGCGGTGTCGTTGGCGCGGTTCTCGTCTGCGGCCAGCCGGGTGAAGCAGGTGACCTCGTGGCCGCCCACGGGCTGGGCAATCCAGTCCGGGAAGGCCAGGGTTGTGTCGCGTCCGGCGGCAAGTTCGAGGTCAATGGTCTGTTCGTAGTCAGTGCCGATGCTGAAGCTCACCGGAAAGCTCTCGTCACGCGTGCCGTAGTTGCGTACGAGCGCGAGCGGCGTGACGACCGCTCCGGAGTCGAGTGTGCCGACCGGCGCGAGGATTGCGGCGACGCCGACGTCGTGGATCTCCGGCACGACCACCGTCACCGAAGCGCGGGCGGTGTCGTTGGCGCGGTTGGTGTCGCTGGCGAGCGCGGTGAAACAGCGAACGCTGAGGTTGCCCAGAGGTCGGGCCCTCCAGAAGGGCAGGAAGTCGACCGTGTCGGTCTGGCCCGGCAACAGGGTGCGGCGCTCGGTTGCGCTGTAGCCGCCTTCGATTTCAAATGTCACCGGGAACGAATCGCTGCGCGTGCCGTAGTTGTGGATGATCGCGCGGGGCAGGTGCAGCGTGCCGGAATCGACGATACCGAGCGGCGCGAGGATGGCTTCTGTGCCGACATCGTGACGGGCAGGACGGACCACGCAGATTTCGCCCCAGGTCGTATCATTGGCGCGGTTCTCGTCGTTCCAGAGGTTGGTGAAGCAGACCGTCGTGTGGCCGCCGAGCGGGTGGGCTGTCCAGCCCGGGAAGGTCACCGTGTCGGTCGCACCAACCGCAAGCGATGCGGTGACTGTTCGTGAGTAGACGATGCCGATGCGCAGGGTGACCGGGAAGGTTTCGTCGCGGTTGCCGTAGTTGCGGATGACCGCGCGCGGCGTAACCACGGAGCCGGAGTCGATCTGGCCGCGCGGCCAGACTATCTCGAGCGCGCCGACGTCGTGGCGCGGGCAATCGAGCACCGTGACCGACGAGCGGGCAGTATCATTGGACCGGTTAGCGTCAGCCGAAAGCGCGGTGAAACAGATGACTGGATAGGTGCCGGGTGGCTCCGCAGTCCAGGCCGGCGCGAACTCGACGGTGTCGATGGCAAAGCCGGGCAGGCTACACTGTCGTGTCTGGCTGTAGAGACTGCCGATACGCAGGGTCACGGGGAACGTCTCGGTGCGACCGGTATAGTTTCTGATGACCGCGCGCGGGGTGATGAGTGCGCCGGAGTCGACCGCACCAGTCGGCGTGAGGATGAGAGTTGCGCCAACGTCGCCGCGGCAGTCCTGAACCAAAAAAGAGCGGCGAGTCGTGTCGTTCGCTCTTGAGGCATCACTGGCGAGTCTCGTGTAGCAGACCGCGGTGTGCTGACCGGTCGGCCGCGCGGTCCACTGCGGGAACACCATCGTCGCATTGGTGCCAGGGGGCAGTTCGGCACGGAAGGTGTCTGTTGCCCGGTAGAGCGTGTCGGTGCCGGAAAGTATGAGGAAGGTGACCGGGAAGCCCGTTTCAGCGAAGTCGCCGAAGTTGTAGATCCACGCGCGAGGATTGCTGACCGTGTCCAGCGAAACCGTGTCGCGCGGCCAGCGGATACTCGTCGCACCAATGTCGTGCCGGCAGTCACCCGGCGCGACGTCAATTTCAGGGGAGGGTTGGGCGATGCCGTTTGCCTCCGGCACACCACCCCAGACAACTGCGCACAAACCGGCCAGGCAGAACAGAAGCCTGACGGTACCCATCGCGGACCTCCTAGTTCTAATACGGTCTTCTCCGCGTGCGGAGAAGCCAAGCCCAGAAACCCAAGTAACTGACTCCAGCCTGACCCACGGGTTCCATCCGTGCGAGCCGACTGCTAGCTTCTTCTGCTGGAAGGAGGAGTAACCCCTATCGAGGCCAAGGCAGTCGCCTTGCCCTGCGCTCCGTCAGCGAGCCTTACCCCAGAACTGAGGTGAAAATACAGCACCTAGAGTACCTTGTCAAGCGACGCCATCTTTCGTTGGTCGCGCTTCATAACACCTTGCCAATCAGATTGTTGCAGCACTTTGTTGGCAATACTATCAGAATGTCCTTGTCGGGGTTTGTGCGTCGGTGAGACCGTAACTTGCTGTATGCCATATCGTTACCGTCGGTGGGAGGCTTCGGCTGGCTGGCACGTGCATTGCACATTCCGGCGAAGAGAGAGTGTTGATTAGCAGAGCCTATTGCGGTCGTCGGTGGATTTCGCCTGGCATGTCAGATGGCTTGCCGGGCGCTGATGCGTTTGCCTATGTGCGGGCGGCCGTTGCGCTGCTGCTGGTTCTTGGTTCATCGTTCACGAGCGCTGTTCCCGTGACTGAGGCAGAAGCCACCGCGGCAGCGACGGTCGTTCTGGATGGCGCGTACGGCACAGGCAAGCCGGCCGGCTGCTGGCTGTACGGCGACGTCCGCGGCGAGCCCGGGTCATACGTCTGTCAGCGCGAACTGCTCGATGGTCGCTTCGTCACTGCCATCGTCGGCGCGAAGACCGAGATGCCGCCGGTCCTGCTGCATTGGGCAGGCCCGGCGCCCGATAGCAGCGTTCTTGCCCGTTCTCGCGCCGTGGCCGAGTCGGCCCTGGGCGCATCGGACATCGGGCTGACCGGTCGGGTCTACTACTCGCCCTTCGACCTGTGGTTCGTGTTCTCTTCTGTCGACTCGTCCGTCGCGGTCGCGGTCCGTGACTTGAAACCGGTATCGGTCAGCGCGGTTCAGGCAGTCGAACCGGTTGAGTACGCAGACGCCCAGAAGACGCTTTTCGCTGAACAATGGCGGTGCTATCTGGCGGGCGGTGCGCCACCGGCTACTGACGGTCAGAGCTGGATCGAGGGCGTGCCTGACTGGGACTGGCACTACGGCTGCGCGCCGACCGCGGCAGCCAATATCCTGACCTACTGGGACCGGCGCGGATTTGACCGGCTGGTCGACACCGTGTACCACGGTGTGTATGACCCGATTGAGGGCGACATCGACAGTGTGCCGGACGTGAGCCGGAAGCTGGCTGTCGCGATGCAGACCGATACCTTGCGCACCGGTTCTACTGCAGGCGAGCGGATCCCGATGGGCATTGCCGAGGTGTGCAATGAACCGCGCTGGGGCTGTGAGTACGGCTTCGTGAGCTGGCTTTCTTGGGACAACTTCGACCTGTTCAGTGCCGAGATTGACAGCGGCCGGCCAGGCGTGCTATGTCTGCTCGGCCACCCGCAGTACGGAAGTCACACGGTGACGTTCTGCGGCTGGGGCCCACCGAGCAAGGACTGGGCAATGGTGCGTGACTGCTGGGGCGGCACCCCGCGCGAAGCGATGCTGAACCTGCGATACGGTTGCCCGGTCGGTGTCGTGCCAGTGCGGCCGCCGGTACCGGCTGTCGCGCCGCCTGACCTGGAATTCTCCGGGCTGGTCAGGCCGGCCGAGGAAGGCAGGTCCGGCGCGGTGGCACCGGAGGTGGTCTTGGTCAACCGCGGCGGCAACGAAGCAGTGGCGCGCGCGTTCCTGCGCGTTGAGCGGCCGGGCGGAGGCATTGCCGAGAGCTTCGATGACTCGACGGCATTTCCGCCCGCGGGATGGTCGCGCTTCAATTCGGACGGCGGCGACGCCGGGTGGAGTCACGGCATCTGCGATTCAGGGGGCCTGACCGGCCGCGCCGAGTGCCGGCCCGGTGCCGAGGGACGCAGGTCCGACGACTGGCTAGTCACGCCGGAGGTCCGCGTCGGGCCCGCCGACACGCTACACTTCACCATCGCGGCAGTCTGGCCGGGGCGCGATTCTGTTGAAGTCTGGGCCGCGTTCGGCGAAGCCGGGGCGAAGGATTTCGCCGTCTGTCTGGGCGCTGTTGCCTGCACCGGTGCCCAGCCGGTTGCCTGCCGTGTCGGGTTCCATGAAGTCGGTGATACGCTGGTCCGGGTCGGGTTTCGCTACTGCGGCGAGCCGGGCATGGCCGGGGTCTGGCTCGACGATGTCAGGCTTGAGTCGGTACACTACGTCGATTCGGTCGAGGTGACGGTCGGGCCCGGGCAGGAGGCCGCCGCGGTGTTTCGGCCGTGGGCCGGACCGCCTGGTCATTACGTGGCAAGTTGCAGCCTGCAGTTTGAAGCCGAGGGCGAGACACGGACCGATACCGCGATGCACGCTTTCGTTCTCAAACTCAAGGCCGATGAGCCGCGCGAGCCGTGGCCCGGTCCGGCAGGTCTGGCCGTGCGCGTCGCGCCAAGCGTGGTCCGGGGCGCGGCATGCTTGAGCGGCTGGCACGGCCCGGCGCAGGCAAGTGTGTTCGATGCGGTCGGGCGCGCGGTAATCAGTCAGGAACTTGACGGCCCGGGCCGGCTGGACTGCGCGCGGCTGGCCGCAGGCGTCTATCTGCTTCGAGTTCAGACCACGGACGGAGCCGGCGCGGCGACGAGGTTCGTGGTTGCCCGATGAAGACCATATGTTCTCCCGGACGCGTCCGGCCGCAGTGGCGCGAAGGGAGGCTTCTGTCTAGACCCATGTTGCGGGTCATGGAGCTACAAGCCCGGCGCGCCGCCTTCTGTGGTGAAGCTGGCGACAGCGCGCCCTGCTCATCCGACAAGTCCGATACATCAACAGGAGCCTGTATGAAACGGACGCTGACAGTTGCGGCACTCGCCCTTGTTCTGCTGGGCGCGTGCGACCTGGTCGAACCTGAGGGGCTCGTGCGCACTACCGGTCCGCAGCCGGGCCTGCTCTACGCCGATGGCGATTTCTGGTATGGACTCCGGAACTGGGAGTACTCCGGGCCGGTCGAGATCCGGCCCGACCTGTTGCATAACGTTGACAGCTTCTGTGCTATCCGGCGTGGCGGTTGGATCCGCTACACCGGTCCGGCCTTCAGGGTGCTTGATGCCGACACCATACAGCTTGCCGGCAATGACTGCTATCTCGCCAACTACTCCTGGTGGACCGGCTCGCGGATGCATTTCAACCTCAAGCTGCTGGACGGACAGAATATTGTCGTGTTCGAGACAACCAGCAGTTTCGTCGGTGACTGGTGGCATCAGCAGAGCGTGTGCAACTTCGCCGCGCCGACCGGCGTGACCTCGTTCGACCTGACATACTGGACCGATGCGGACTCATCGATGGTGGACGGCATCGTGCTGAGGCAGTACCCCCGTGGCGCGCCGCCGCCCCCGCCGCCGCCACAGCACAAGGACACTCTCTGGACACTACAGAGCGTGGTGATCCCGAAGCGGTCTACAGTGCGCTACAGCCGGATTCAGCTGTACGACGCAAGGTCGGTGATACTGAAGTTCAACGTTGTCGGGCAGGTCGAGGGTTCCCTGGCATGGGATAACGGCACC
>CBFGIY010000033.1:6938-25106 GCA_965648935.1 Caldifarciminota bacterium | reverse complement strand
GAATTCGCCTTGCCGCGCGATGCTCTCCTCGGTCGGGGTCATTCGCGACATCCGCTTGACGCGCTCGATGACGGCGAAGTCGAATTCGCCGGGCGGCCCATCGACCCGGCGCGGCTCGCCGTCAATCCGGAACAGCACGGTCACTCCGGGGCCGGTTGACCGGAGGTGAATCTCGCTGGCTCCGTCGCGGGCCGCTCGAAGCAGCATCCGGTTCACCCAGTCCACCACGGTCGGGACTTTGCCTTTCGGTTCCGGCGCCGGGCCGGCGCCGCGCTTCGGTCTATTCGGGCTCATCTTTCCTCCTTCTCTGGCAGCGCCGGGCGTCGCCCAATCGCGCCGTCCGAGTCGGGACTGCCGTCAACCGATTGCGGAACATGCAGGAAAGATCGAGGCCCGGTACACTTCTCGTTTCGCGCGCCACGGATCGAAGCGTCGGCCGCGGCCGGGCGGGATGACGCCGGCCGGTAACCCCTGGCGCTTGCCTGTCCCATATATCGGTGTAAGGCGTCGGGTCAGGCTGTCAATGGGGCTGACCTGCGGACGAGGCGGGCGAGGGACAGAGAGCTGTCAACAGCCAGTAGTCAGCGGCGAGCAGAACGGGCGAGTTTCTCGAGAAGGGCGACACGACCCGACGCGCCCCTGCGCGGGCGCGGTGTCAGACAGCGGCGGCGCCTGCGCGTGCCGGGCCGCCTACATCAGTTTGTCCACGATTTGCCGGAGCTTGTCCAGCGATTCCGCGAGCGAGTCGATGCTTCTCAGGATGCAGTAAGCAACGCCGGAGTCGGATTCTTCCTTGTACAGCATGCACTTCGTACCGAGGCAGGTGATGTGGGGCGGTCCGGCCATCAGGGGACATATCCGGGTCTCGGACTTGCGCTGTTTCACGGCGGCACTCCCTTCAGTTCCAGATGAGCCTGAGTCTGATGCCGATTCTAGGTGGGCGCGCTACAGAGTCAGGCGGGCGGGGGAGGTGTGGCAGACTTCAGCCTTCAGGGTACATCAGCAGAGGCGAGCGGGTGGGGATTGCCGGTCAAACGCGGCGGGCTGCCCAGTAGTTGGAGTTGAGGTTGACTCTCGGTGTCGATTCGAGGGCCGCTGCGCGGGTCGCGGTCTGGCTTGTGCTGCGAGTCGCGGTTCTGGTCAAGTGACGGGTTGTGAGCCGGTTTGCTGTTGTGCCTGCCCTTCGGCTGGCGCGGCCGGCGGCCGAGAAGCTCGTGAAGATGGTCACCCAGGGGACGACTCCCCCTGCCGTTCCCGGTATTTGGTGTGGATTCTGGGAAGACGTCGTAATTTCCCAAAAGTGTGGTCACTTGTATGATTGCGCGCTCATAGCGACGAGCAGGCCAGCGAGTTGTGCCGGGCGGGGACGCGCGCTATTCGGTCGCGCCCGGTGTCACCTGAAGTCCGATGGTGAAGCCGGGCCAGGCGCGGCGGTAGGGCGCGGTCCCGGTCCACAGCGGCAGTTCGTAGAGCGCGACCGCCGAGCCGTCTTCGTCGTCCGAACGCCAGAGCGCGAGGCTGGGCCCGGCCGCAAGCGCGAGCCAGCGGGTCAGCCGGTACCCGACCGCGGGTCGGACGCGCGCGAGCACGCCGAAGTCTGAGCCGGCCGAGAACCACTTCGGCCCGCGGAAGACCGAGTGCGTGGTGATGTCGCAGTCGATGAAGAAGCGGTCGAACGGGAAGTGGACGCCGATGCCGATGCCGGTGAACAGGCGCGCGCTGTCAGCCGGCGTGTAGCCGAGCGTGAAGACATTGTAGACCCGGCGGGTGCCGGCTTTGAGCGCGACGGCGCCGAGCGGAGCATCGCCCGTCTCGATGCAGAAGTCAAACCGGCCGTTTTCGGCGACCGAGATGAAGCCGAACGACCAGTCGGACCGTTCCGCGATATTGACGAAACCGACCTGGATGCCGTCGACGCGGTCGGCGATGTTGACAAATCCGAGCTGGGCGAGCCGGGTGCGGCCGGCGGCGTTGAGGAATCCAAGTTGGAGTACCGACTGGCCGGCGCAGATGTTGGCCGAGCCGAGCTGGGCCCCGCGCAGGTCGCCGCCGGTGACGTTGACGCCGGTGCAGAGCTGGGCGCCGGTAAGGTCGCCGTCCGCGACCGTGGCGCCAAATGCCGACTGCAGGCCCGCGACTCTGCCGTCGGAGACCGCGGCCCCGAAAGCGAGCTGAACCCCGGACAGGCCCGAGCCGGCGAAGACCGCGCCGAACGCGCACTGGGCGCCGCGCACCGCGCCGTCGGCAACCGAAGCGCCGAACCCGAGCTGGGCGCCGGTGACGCTGCCGCCGCAGGCGTTGCCGCCGAACGCGGCCTGCACGCCGATGATGTCTTCGCGCACGGAATTGTAGAGCGCGCCAAGTTCCACACCTTCGAGCCGGCCCAGCCGTCCGCCGACGAGGTTGAGCGAGAGGTTGCTCTTCACGCGGCGGGCGGAAAGCCAGTTGGTCGAAACTGGCGGAATGAGTGAGATGGACACCGGGCGGTAGATGAACTCGTCGCCGGCGCGGGGCGCACGGGCCGGGGCGGGCGCGGCGAAGACGAGCAGAAGCAGCATCGCGCAGGCGTTTCTTGTCGGCATTGCGTCCTCCTGTGCTCAGAGCGGATTCATTGCATCATATGGACGCAGGATGAGCGTGTCAAACTCCGGGAAGGGTCGCGCGGCAGGCAACACGGCGCCGGCCGCAGAAGAGCCGCCCGGCTGCGCACCGGGCGGCTCGGAGCTGTCGCAAGTCTAGCGGGTCTTCACGAGGCGCGTCGCGCCGAGTGCCGTGCCCGCCTCGTCGGTCAGGCGGCAGAGGTAGACGCCTGAAGGGAGAGACCTGAGGTCGATGACCAGTTCAGAACTGCGAATGTCGAACGAGGAGTGAACGAGGCGGCCCGAGGCGTCGTGAAGAGTGAGCAGCGAGGAGCGGGCAGTGAGGAGTGAGGGCAGTCGGATGGTGGTCGAGGTGGTGAAGGGGTTGGGGTCGGCCGAGAGGCGCACGGGCGCGCTCAGGCGGAGCCTGCGCTCTTCGGTGAGCGCGGTCGGGATGCCGACTTCGATGTCGCAGATGATGGTGTCGCCGACCTGCCTGATGTTTCTCACCGCGACGCCGGTCGAACGGTTGTTGCGGTCGCGCGAGTTGGGCACTGAGCTTGAGTCAAATACGGTGCGGTTCCAGTTGCCGGGCAGCACGTCCGAGGTGTCGCCGAGCGCTTCGTGGTAGTAGTGGGGGTCGGGTCGAACCCCATTGCCGCGGTCAAGGTGGAAGGTGGAGTCTTCTTCCATGTCAACGCGGTTGTGCCAGGCACCGGCGGCCGGGTCGATGTGCCAGATGGCAAGGCCCGCGCCGGGCAGGGGCGCATCAAAGCCCTTTTTCTGCCGGTTTTCCAGATAGAAGCAGGTGTCGGTGTTGCGGCCCATGCGCCAGACCTTGAGTATCTGGGGGTGTTCCTCGACCGGCAGGATGCGGACGTCGTTGGTGTCGCGGGTGATGAGCGTGGGCTGGACAAATCCGGCTTCTACCTTGCTCCAGGCTTCCATGTGCGACGGGCTGTACGGGGTGTTGCCGCCCGCGCCCCACGCGCCGTAGCCCATCAGACCCCAGTAGCCGACGCCCCAGGTGTAGCGGGAACCGTCGTAGAGGTCGGGCAGGCCGACAAGGTGTCCGAGTTCGTGGCACATCACCGCGATGCAGCAGAGCGTGGTGTCGCGGTTCGGGCCGACCATCGCGTATTCCGGGACGTTGGTCACGCCGCGGATGCGCACGCCGTCCTGAGTGAGAAAGTTGAAGCTGGGTATGGCGTGGGACCAGAGGCAGTTGACGTTGCCGTTGTCGGCGCCGTCCGGCCCGGCGTGGACCATGAACATCGCGTCGATGTAGCCGTCGCTGTTCAGGTCGAACTGGCGGAAGTCGACATAGGGGTCGACCTGCTGGATGTTCTCGCGCGCGAGCTGCGAACCGGTCGAGAGCAGGTAGTTGCCGTCGTAGTAGCGCGAGTAGTTGTACTGCGAGGTGAACCAGCGGCCCCCGGCCACCGCGCCGCGCACGTCGTACTGGCCGTAGGAGTTTTCGAGGAAGTAGTCGTTGAGGCTGCCCTGGCGGTAGGGGCCCTGGTTGTAGACGCCGGTCGAGTAGAGCATCGAGTCGAACCGCGCGGGCGAGTGCTCGATGGTGTCGGCGCGGTTGTCCGGGAACTGCATCAGGATGGTGACGGTCTCGCAGTAGCCGTAGCCTTTGAGCAGGTTGGGGCCGGGTTCGTTCACCCCGGGCGGGTAGACCGGCGCGGGGCCGTTGAAGTACGGGCCGGGCGGCACGGCAAGGGCCGCGGCAGCGACAAGCAGGCAGCACGTCAGGGTTCTGCTCAAGTGTTCTCCTAGGTTGAATAAGCGTAGCCGGGCCGGGGCGGCGAGTCAAACCGGGGCTGGCTTGACTCGGGCAGCCCGCGGCAGTATCGTATCATTCCCGGCCGGGCCGGGATCGGGCGCACGCGCCCGCAGAGCGAACACATAAGGAGACACGATGCCAGCGAAAGCCACCAAGACCGCCGGCAAGCAGCCCAGGCCGGTGACGTTGAGCGTTATCAAGGCCGATATCGGCGGCTATGTCGGACATTCGGCCAGCCACCCGGACATTCTCGAACTCGCCCGCAAACATCTCGCCAAGGCCAAGAAGTCGGGAATGCTGGCCGACTTCCACGTTGCCAATGTCGGCGACGACCTCGAGCTGATAATGACCCATTACCACGGCACCGACAACAAGGCGGTGCACAAGCTGGCCTGGGACACTTTCGAAGCCGGGACCGAACTGGCGCGCAAGCTCGGGCTTTACGGCGCGGGCCAGGACCTGCTGGCCGATGCGTTCTCGGGCAACGTGCGCGGGATGGGGCCGGGCGTGGCCGAGATGAGCTTTGTCGAGCGCAAGTCGGAGCCGATCGTGATCTTCTGCGGCGACAAGTGCGCGCCCGGGGCGTGGAACCTGCCGCTGTTCCGGATTTTCGCCGACCCGTTCAACACCATCGGGCTGGTCATCGACCCGTCGATGCAGGACGGCTTCGATTTCGTCATCCACGACGTGCACGCGGGGACCGATCTGAAGCTGTCCTGCCCGGCGCAGATGTACGAGCTGTTGATGTTCATCGGCGCGCCCGAGCACTACATCATCAAGTCGGTCTGGCGCAAGAACGGCGAGATCGCCGCGGCGTCGTCGACCCAGAAGCTCGCGCTCATCGCCGGCCGCTATGTCGGCAAGGACGACCCGGTGATGATGGTGCGCTGCCAGGCCGGCCTGCCGGCGGTGGGCGAGGCGCTGGAGCCGTTCTCGTTCCCGCACCTGACCGCGGGATGGATGCGCGGGTCGCACTTCGGGCCGCTGATGCCGGTGGCGCAGCGCGAGGCCACGCCGTCGCGCTTCGACGGGCCGCCCCGGGTTATCGCCCTTGGATTCCAGCTCGCCGGCGGGATGCTGGTCGGGCCGCGCGACATGTTCGACGACCCGTCGTTCGACCTCGCGCGCAAGAAGGCCAACGAGGCGGGCGAGTACCTGCGCCGGCATGGGCCGTTCGAGCCGCACCGGCTCGGTTTCGCCGAGATGGAGTACACCACGCTGCCGCAGGTGATGAAGAAGTTCAGCGGCAGGTTCAAGAAGGCCTAGCGGCCGCGGTTCCGAGAGCAGCCGGGAGGAATCTTGCCGGACGATATCACGCGCGCGGGCGGCGACGTCGAGGCCGTCAAGGCACTCGGCGCGGCGCGGCGCCGCATCGAGGACGAGGTGGCCAAGGTCATCGTCGGCCAGAGAGAGGTGGTCGAGCAGGTGCTCATCTGCCTGCTGGCGCGGGGCCACGCGCTGCTCATCGGCGTGCCGGGCCTGGCCAAGACCCTGCTGGTCAACACGCTCGCCCGGGTGCTCGACCTCTCGTTCAACCGAGTGCAGTTCACGCCCGACCTGATGCCTTCCGACATCACCGGCACGGAGATAATCGAGGACGACGGCTCGGGCCGGCGCGCGTTCCGGTTCGTGCGCGGGCCGGTGTTCGCCTCGATGGTGCTGGCCGACGAGATCAACCGCACCCCGCCCAAGACGCAGGCCGCCCTGCTCCAGGCGATGCAGGAGTACCGCGTGACCGTGGCCGGACAGACCTATCCGCTGCCCGACCCGTTCTTCGTGCTGGCGACCCAGAACCCGATCGAGCTGGAGGGCACCTACCCGCTGCCCGAGGCCCAGCTCGACCGGTTCATGTTCTCGATAATGGTCGGCTATCCGTCGGCCGACGAGGAGCGCGAGATTGTCAAGAACACGACTTCGGCCTACGCGCCGGAGCTCGAGCGCGTGCTCTCGGCCGCGGAGATAGTGGCGCTGCAGAAGCTCGTCCGGCGCGTGCCCGTGGCCGATTCGGTCATCGACTACGCCGTGGCGCTGACCGCAGCGACCCGGCCCGACAGCCCGAAAGCGCCGAAGTTTGTCAAGGACTGGGTGAGCTGGGGCGCGGGCCCGCGCTCGTCGCAGTACCTGGTGCTCGCGGCCAAGACGCGCGCGATGCTCGCCGGGCGCTACACGCCGACGGTCGAGGACGTGCGCGCGCTGGCCGGGCCGGTGCTGCGCCACCGCATCGTGACCAATTTCAGCGCCGAGGCCGAGAACGTCAGGCCGGACGAGATCGTGCGCCGGCTGGTGGAGCAGTCGTGAAGCGGCCGCTGGTGCTTTCGCTGCCCGGCATCAGGCAGGGCGAGAACAGCTTTCTCTACGAGCTCGAGCCCGAAGGCCTGGGCCTGGAAGAGCACGAGGTCAGCGAGAACCCGTCGTTTCTCGCGCTCGTCGGCAAGCTGCGCCTGGAGCTGCGGGTGACGCGCAGCGGCCAGCGGCTGATGCTCTCGGGCCGGGTCGCTTTCCGGGCGCGGCTGGACTGCGCCATATGCGGCTGCGAATACGAGGCCGATTATGACGAGCCGGTGACCGCCGAGTTCATCGACGCCGATGCCCCGGTCCCGGCGAGCCGCGCGCTGGACGAGACCGAGCTCGACCGCGTGCCGCTACGCGGGGACCAGCTCGACCTGACCCGGCTTGTGCATGACGCGGTGCACCTCGCCGTGCCGATCGCCCCGGCCTGCCGGCCCGACTGCCTGGGCTGCTGCGCGCGCTGCGGCAAGGACCTCAACGACGGCCCCTGCGACTGCCCGGCTGAGACCTGACACAATCCGCCTGTTGACAAGAGCGGCTTTCTGACCGATAATTAATCCGGGTTACCGACGCCCCGCTGCATCCGCAGCACACAACCCTGGCAGAAAACCTCGGCCCGGCCACGGTTGTCGTGGCGTCTGCTGTTCTTTGGGCCGGGACTTGCGAGGCGATGCATGGATGAGATAGCTCTCTATAACCGGTACGGGAAGGCGGTGTTCCGGGTCTGCGGTCGGGTGCTCTACGATTACCTGGGCAAGCCGCGGGGATTTCTGGTGGGGAAGACAATCTACGACACGCGCGGCGAGCACCGCGGATTCTATCATAACAATTTCGTGCTCGACCGGATGGGCCGGGTTCTGGGCTATGCCGACGGCGCCAAGGCCAATGGTTTCGCCCTGCCGCCGGCCGAGATACCGCCGGTGCCGTACAAGAACCTGCCCGCGCCCGACCAGCCGGCCGGCGCACAGGAGCGCGAGTGTACCCGCTTCGTGCCGGCCTGGTCGATGATGCGGCTGGACAACATGCTCGTTTAGGCATTTCAGAAGGGACCACCGCCCGGCCTGATGCTTGACCAGAGCGCAGGCCGGGCTATGCTTTCCCGTAAGACTCAGGAGGAACTTTGACCAGAACGATGCTGGCCTGCTTCTTGGCCGCGGCCGCAGTCGCCGGGGCCGCGGGTTTTGAGTTCACCGGCCGGGTGAACGAGTCCTGGGACAAGCATGAGTTCGAGCTGGCCGTGACCGGGGGCGGGGCCAAGCTCTGGCTCGGTGTGCCGGCCCGCTGCGGGCTGCACGTGACCGCGCGGCGCGACACGGCAACGGCCCTCGACATCCACGTTGCCGGTTCCGGGCCGCTGGAACTGCGCGGTTCGGGCCGCTACAAGGTCACGGTCGCGCGCGACTCGGGCTCGGGCGACTGGTCGTGCAAGGATGTCGGCCGGACCGCGGAGCTTGTCTCGCTGGCCGGGTTCGCCGACACGCTGTTCTCGCCGCGCATCGTTTTCACGACCGGCGCGGACGAGGCGAAGTGGCGGTTCACCTGGCCGCGCGCCAGCGCCTTCTTTGTCCAGAGCATCGGACCGAGCGGCAAGGCGGTCGAGGAGATCGACCTCTACTACGACAACACTTTCCAGTTCATCGGGCCGGGCACGGCGACGCTCGTCGTGAAGGTCACCGAGGGCGGCGGCGCCTACACCGCGAAACTGGTGCAGTAGACCGGTGCCGGTGTGAGCCGAGCGACCCTGCCGGTTGCGGCTCTCGCCGCGCTGCTCGCCTGCGACGGGCCGGCCAACCAGGCGCCGGTCATCAGCGAGCTGGCCGGGCCGAGCGCGGTGCGGGCGCGCGACAGCGTCGAGTACCGGTGCGTTGCCCGGGACCCGGACGGCTGGCCCTGGTACTTCGAGTGGGGCAGCGAGACCGGCCGTTTCCCTTACAACTGGCTCGAAAGGGTGTGGTGGGTGGCGCCTGACTCGTCTTGCCGCACCCGGCTATGGGTCGTGGTGAGCGACGACAGCGGCGCCAGCGCAGCCGAAACTCTTGACGTGCGGGTGCTGGCCGACACCTCGCTGCTCGCGGCCTGGAGCGGTGCGGTGAAGCGCGGCGGCTACGCGTTCTGGCCGGACACGCTCGGGCCCGGCTACACGATATACGGCCGGTTGCGCGCCGACACGGCCGCGATGCTCCTGCGCATCGCGGACAGCGCCAACTTCCACCGCTGGCGGGCCGGGCAGACTGCGGAGTGGCTGTTTGACCAGCTCGCCCACCGCGCCACCGAGTTCGAGGTGCGGCTGCTGCGGGCCGGCGTGCATTTCATCTTGCTGGACAACACCGCCTGCACCCTTGACGTCGAGTACGACCTGCAGGCGTTCCGGCGCGGGCCTTAGCGCTCAGGCCGGCCTGCCGGCTTGCCAGCCGGCTTTCTGGAGCAGTTCCAGCATCAGGCTGACCGGCAGCCCGACCACGTTGACATAGCAGCCGTTCACGCGCCGGACAAACGCACCGGCGCGCTGCTGTATGGCATAGGCGCCGGCCTTGTCGTACGGCTCGGGCGTTGCGGCGTAGCGTTCAATCTCGCGCCGCGTCAGGGCGCGGAAGGCGACGCGGGTCGTCTCGACGCCGCTCAGCATCCGCGCACCGGGCCGGGCAGCGACCGCAACGCCCGAAATGACGCGATGGGTGCGGCCGGACAGCCGTTCGAGCATCGCGCAGACCTCTGCCCGGTCGGCCGGCTTGCCCAGTGTCAATCCATCAATCGTAACCACCGTGTCCACGCCGATGACCAGGCCATGCCGGACCCGGACGGCTGCGGACCGCGCCTTGGCGACGGCCGCGGCGCGCGCGAAGCGGGCCGGGCTGCGGCGCAGCTCGGGCCTCATGAGCAGGCCGGGCTCGACGTCGGCCGGCACGAGCAGGCGGAAGCTCAGCCCGAGCGAGCGCAGTATCGCGCGGCGCCGCGGCGAGGTCGATGCGAGATAGAGGGTCAACGGGGCAGGAGCGAGCCGAAGGTCGCCTTGCCGAGGCGGATGTCGGGCAGCTTCTTGATGCGCAGTTCGAAATCCCAGGTGAGGCCGGCGCCGAGCCGCTGGACTGTGGCGAAAGCCTCCCAGCAGTGCAGGTCGCGCCAGAGCCTGACCCCGTAGTTGGCGAGCTGGGCCTGCTTGAAGTTGTAGCCGAACTCGGTGAGCGAGAGCTTCCAGCCGGCCCAGGCGAACCCGGCCGAGGCGGTGAGCATGTGGTCGTACTGCGACACGGTGTGGCGCAGCGATGCCTCAAACCCGCGCTCGTACCGGCGCAGCGTGTCGAAGCGGATGCCGGTGTAGGAGGCGGCCGTTACCACGCTGGGGTTGCGCTCGAAGCGCAGCGACTCGAGGCTGAACCCGAGCCCGCCCTCGACCGAGAGGCGCAGGTTCTCGTCCTGCAACGGGCGGAACAGGAAGGCCGCCGTGAGCGGCGCGAAGCGCCGGGTGACGAGGTCATAGCTCGTTGAGAAGTCGACCCGGCCGAGGTCGCGCTTGATGCGCGCCGAGTCGAACTTGGCCTGGAAGCTGTTCTCGAGGCGCAGAGCCAGCGCCGCGAGGTCGGGGTTGGCGAAGTCGGGCCGTCCAAAAGGCCCGCCGCGCGCGGTCTTGGGCGAAAAGCCCAGGCTGGCCGAGGGCGAGACAGCGTGCAGCAGGCCGTGCATTCCCAGGGCCTCGATTCCGAAGACGCGGTACAGCGTCGTGCGCGCCCCGACCGAGGCCGAGTAGCCGGCCACCACGTCGAGCGTGTCGAGAAAGTTCTCGTCGTGGGTCATCGTGAAGCTCTGGTTCAGGTCAAACGCGCCGGCCACGCGCTGGCTGGCGTAGGCGTTCAGCGAGTTGCTGATGCGGCGCAGATGACGCGCGGTGGTGTCGTTGTGGAGCGAGCGGTCGTCGCTGAGCGATAGGTTGTCGCTGAGGGTCAGCGAGCCCAGGCCGCCCAGCGAATACTGCGGGCTGGCTATGCCGACGCTCGCGCCGGCCCGGGTGTCAGCGAGCCGGGCCGTGTCGATGCCGTCCGCGCCGGAGTAGTCGGTGCGACGCTGAGAGAACGACGCGGCAGGCGTGGCGGTATAGCCCGCGACCAGGGGCCGGGTGCCGAAGCTCGCGCTGGCGCGGGGCAGGTCGAGCCGGCGCCAGTTGCGGACCAGGTCCTCGTAGCGTTCGACCGTGGCCGAGATGCGGCCGACCCCGGCGATGCGGCGCGACAGCGTCGCGAACGAGGTCATCTCCTGCTTGAGCCATTCGAACCGGTTCTCCGTGTACTCGGGCACGTACGATGTGTCGGACATCACGTCGACCCGCGCCAGAAGCTCGGTATCAAAGAAGAAACGGCGGCTGGCGTTGTCGCCGATGATCGAGTAGCGGCGGCGGCCGGTGTCCCATTCGCGGATGTAGGCGCCGGTGACGCCGCCCTGGGCGAAGGGCGCGATGTTGTAGACCAGTTCGGCGCGGCCCTGCAGGCCCTTGACCGTCATCACGTCGCCGTAGAAGGTGGCGTCGGCGTAGTCGTTTATCACCAGGTAGTAGGCGAGGTTCTTGGCGAACCAGCCCTGGTCCCGGGCGAAGCCGAACTTGAACGGCAGCAGGCCGGACTTGCGCCTGTTCGCGACCGGGACGATCCAGAAGGGCGCGGCCAGCACCGGCACTCGCCCGACCCGGAACAGCACGGGCTGGGCATAGGCCGCGTCGTCCATGTAGAGCTTGACGCGCGGGCCATCGAAGCAGTAGTGCGGGTCGGTCCGGTCGCAGGTCGTGAACGAGCCCCAGCGGGCGTTGAGCACGCGCTCCTCGACCAGCCAGACCTCGCGCGCGGCGAAGAAGCCGTTCTCGACCTCGGTGCGCGC
Organism: Caldifarciminota bacterium; assembly: GCA_965648935.1. Taxonomy (GTDB): domain Bacteria; phylum Hydrothermota; class Tepidihabitantia; order Tepidihabitantales; family Tepidihabitantaceae; genus CBFGJX01. The sequence goes on along the minus strand of CBFGIY010000033.1, from coordinate 13,583 downwards.
CGCGCGCATCATTCCCTTGCGCGTGTCGATGTCGTAACTGAGCAGGGTGCCGTCGATGTTCTCGCTGGCCGAGGAGAAGAGCACTTCGCCGACCGCGGTCAGCCGGTGGAGCCGGACGTCGTAATGGATGGAATCGGCGCGCACCTCCATGCCGCGGTAGCGCACCCAGGCCGAGTCGAGCAGGACGACTTCCTCTGACCGCGCGAGAAACACCACCCGCCGCGCGCCGTAGTTGACCACGTCCGGCCCGGAGTCGGCCGGGGCGGCCGGCTGGGCAATCAGCAGCAGGGCCAGCGCTAGCACCGTCGAATGTTAGGAACGATCGCGGCCAAGTCAACCGGCCGCGATCGGGCACCCGGCACAGCGCGCCGCTGCGCGGCAGTGGGTCTTGGCCAGGCGCACGAGCAGCGCGTGGTATTCGTTGAAGAGCGCCGCGTCGGGCGCCAGGCTCCAGTGGAAGAGCCTCTGCAAATCGTGGTATGCTTCATCGCCGCGGATGAGCCCGTAGCGGGAGAGGATGCGGCGGGTGTAGGCGTCGATGACGAAGCTTGGACGGCCGAGCGCGTAGAGCAGTATCGAGTCGGCGGTCTCCGGGCCGATGCCGTGCAGGCCGAGGAGTTCGGCGCGCAGCGGCCCGGTCGGTCGCGGCGCGAGCGCGGCGACGCCGCCGGATGAGCAGAGCCAGCGGACCAGAGCGAGCAGGCGGCGGGCCTTGACGCCGGGGCAGCCGGCCGGGCGGATCAGGCGGGCAAGTTCGGGTTCGTCCAGCGAAGCAAGCCGGTCCGGTTCGAGCCGGCCGGCACCATCAAGCGCGGCGATGGCGCGCTCGACGTTGGGCCAGGCCGTGTTCTGGGTAAGTACCGCGCCGACGCAGACCTCGAAGGGCGAGCGCGCCGGCCACCAGTGCTGCGGTCCGAAAGCGGCCAGCAGGCGATGGTAGATCGAGCGGAGAGCTGCGGGCAGGGCGCGGTTCAGACGGTCAGGGATGGACGCGGCACTGCTGCGTCGGTTCGGTGCCGAGAATGAAGACCTCGTAGCGCACGCGCGGGCACGAGGGCCGGGCCAGCATACCGGTCAGCTCGCAGACCGGCGCGGTCACTATCGAGTCGGGCCGCGGGAAGCTGTCCTGCCCCAGCGAGTCCGGCTCGAGGTTCTTGACGAACTCGCCCCAGACCGGGGCCGCGCCGCCGCCGCCGGTCGCGCCGCGGTAGATGGTGCGTTTCTGATCGAACCCGAGCCAGACCCCGCAGGTGATTTCCGGGGTGAAGCCGATGAACCAGATGTCGGTGTAGTCGTCAGTCGTGCCGGTCTTGCCCGCGGCCGGACCCCAGTAGCCGACCGAGCGCACGGCGGTGCCCGTTCCCTCGTTGACCACGCTCTGCATCATGCTGGTGAGGATGTAGGCGACCGTGGGCCGGAGCACGGGCTGTGTCTCGAAGCGATGCTGTTCGAGAATCGTGCCGCGGCTGTCCTCGACGCGCGTCACGAGCAGCGGCTCGACCCGCACGCCGCCGCTGGCGAAGGTGTTGAAAGCCCGGACCATCTCCAGCAGTGTTACCTCGACCGAGCCGAGCGCGAGCGAGTAGACCGGCTTCAGGTTCGAGGTGATGCCGAGCAGGTGGGCGTAGCGCACGACCAGCTCCGGTCCGAGCTTCTGGATGAGCCGCACCGACACGAGATTGCGCGACAGGGCGAGAGCCCGGCGCAGGGAGATGAGTCCGAGGTGCTTGCCGTCGAAGTTGCGCGGCTGGTACACGGGCTGGCCCGGGATGGTGATGGAGATGGCCGAGTCGGCTTCGATGTCGGCCGCGGTCATCCCGTTGTCGACCGCCGCGGCCCAGACAAACGGCTTGAAGGTCGAGCCGGCCTGGCGCCGGGCCTGGGTCGCGCGGTTGAACTCGCTCGCGCGGTAATCGCGGCCGCCGACCATCGCCCGGACCGCGCCGGTGCGCACGTCCATCGCAACAAGGGCGGCCTGCAGGTAGCGGGGCGGGCCGATGGTCGAGTCGTTGGCCGCGAGCGAGTCGTAATGCGCCTTGGTCGGCTTCAGGCCGTAGTCGCGTTCAATCTTGGCTACCCGGTCGAGCAGCGCGGCGTTGGCCGCACGCTGGATGTCAAGGTCCAGCGTTGTGTGGACGACCGAGCCCGAGCGGTAGACGAAGTCGGTGCCGTAGCGCTCAGCGAGGTAGCGCCGGACTTCCTCGACGAAGTAGGGCGCCTCGTTGGTCTGAGAGCCGGCGGGCAGGACCGAAAGCGGCGCCGCGGTGTACTTCGCGTACTGGGCGTCGGTGATGCGGCCGAGCTTGCGCATCTTGCCGAGAAAGAAGTTGCGGCGCTGGAGCAGGCGGTCAGGATGGCGCCAGGGCGAATAGGCCGACGGGTTGGCGAGCATCGCGCCGATGGTGGCGCACTCGACCGGGTCGAGCGCGGCCGCGGTCTTGCCGAAGTAGCGTTCGGCCGCGGCCTCAACACCGTAGACCGAGCCGCCGAACCAGACCTGGTTGAAGTACATCTCAAGGATTTCGTCCTTGGAGTAATGCCGCTCCAGCTCGACCGCGACGAGCATCTCCTTGGCCTTGCGGGCGATGCTGCGCTCGGGCGTGAGGAATATCGAGCGGGCGAGCTGCTGGGTTATCGTCGATGTTCCCTTGACCTTGCCGCCGGTGCGGGCCATGCCCCAGGCGATGCCGGGCAGGCGCGCGAGGTCGATGCCCCAGTGCGAGTAGAACCGTCGGTCCTCGACCGCGACCACGGCCTCGCGCAGGTGCACCGGGATGGACTCCAGCGGCACGGGCCGGCGCTTCTCCTGAAAGAAGTCGGCGACGACCCGGCCCTTGCAGTCGAGCAGCCGGGTTGAGGCCGGGGCGCGGAAAGAGGTGATGTCCTCGACGCTGGGCAGGCCGGAACGCAGCGATGCGACGCCCGCGACCGCCGACGCACCGGCCAGGGCGACCAGAAGGACAGGTATGACCACGAGCCAGCGGCGGCTTCGGTTCACCGGCGGGATGCGGGCAGGAAGCTAGAGCGCGTCAACCAGCAGTTCGGCGACGTCGCGGATGCGGATGCGCTCGTCCGAGTTCGTGGTCTTGACCGCGTCTTCGAGGGTGAGGAGACAGAACGGGCAGGCCGTGGCCAGCACGCTCGCGCCGCGCTCGAGCGAGTCGCGCACGCGCACCTCGGCCAGCCGGCCCTTGAACTCGGACTCGGCCCACATCCGGCCGCCGCCGCCCTCGCAGCACAGGCTGGTTTCGCGCGAGCGGTCGAGTTCGACGAAGCGGTCGCCGGCGATGGCGCGCAGCAGCGCGCGCGGCGGCTCGAATATCTTGTTCTGCTTGCCGAGGTAGCAGGGGTCGTGGTATGTGACGGTCTCGTCGAGGGTGCGGGAGAACTTGAGCCTGCCCGAGTCAAGCAGCTCGGATAGCAGCTGGGTGTAGTGCAGCACCGGCAGTTTGAGCCCGGGGTAGTCGCGCCGGAACGCGGTCAGGCAGTGGGGGGAGACCGTCACGACGCGGGTCACGGCGCGGCCGTTGATGGCCTCGGTATTGGTCCTGGCCAGCTCTTCAAACAGGCCGGCCTCGCCCATCCTGAGCTGCTCGCTCGAACAGCAGGTCTCGTCCTCGCCGATGATGCCGAAGTCGACGCCGGCGGCCTGCAGCAGCTTGACGATGGCGCGGGCCACGGGCTGGCAGCGCTGGTCATAGCAGTTCGTACAGCAGACAAACAGCAGCACGTCGGCCGCGTCGCCGGGCTGCAGGGTCTTCACTTCCATGCCCTCGAGCCAGTCCAGCCTTTTCTCGCGCGCGCGGCCCCACGGGTTGCCCTGCACGTAGGTGCTTTCCAGCGCCTTGATGACCGGCTCGCTCATCCGGCCCGCCTCGATGACTCTGGAGCGCAGTTCGACGACGAGGTCGGCCGGGCGCACCGACTTGGGACAGCGGTCGTTGCAGGTCGTGCAGGTCGTGCACTCCCAGATGCCGGCGCCCTCGGCGCAGTCCGGATCGCGGATGTCGTTGAGCGACAGGTACACGAGCCGGCGCACGTTCAGGTTGGACTTGATCGAGACCGGGCAGCCGCCCGAGCAGCGGCCGCACTGGATGCAGGCGCGCATGTTGTGGGTTTCTGTGGGCATGGAAGGGCATTCTAGGACGGGCCGGCGCGAAGTCAAGATGCGGACCGGGCGCAAGGCGATGGACTTGAAGGCCGGCCCGAACGAATTGAGCCGTCTTGCGCCGGGGGTGTACTTCGTGAGAGAACTCTCCAGCGGTCAAGCAGCCCAGTGGTCGAGCGAGAAGGTTGTCATCGCGCGATAGCAGATTGGCCCGCAAAGCGGCGCGCCTCCCGCTGCGGGAGGCGCGCAATGCTGTCAGAGGTGGGTTAGTCGACGGCCAGGGTCGAGCGGGGTTGCAGGTAGAAGTCGATGCCGGTGACCGCGTTGCCGCCTGATATCAGTATCGGGTCGGGCCACGTCGCCGAGCAGTAGCCGGACTTGGCCGCCTTGGGCTGGTACGAGCCGTCGGCCAGACCGCCGAGCACGTACTCGCCGCGTTCATTGGTGAGCACGTAGCGGTGGCATCCGACCATCACCCTGGCTTCGATCAGGGGCTGGCTGGTTGACTTGTCGTAAACGACGCCGGAGATGGATCCGCTGCCGCCGCCGCCCATCGGCGACAGGGCGATGTCGATGCCGGTCACGGCCTGGCCTTCCTCGACCTGCACGCGGCCGGGGTAGGACTTCGGGTAGTAAGCGCCCATCTTGGTCGCCTTCACCATGTAGCTGCCTGCGGCAAGGCCGTCGATGGTGTAGTTGCCGTCGGCGTTGGTGTAGGCGTAGCGGCCGCCGCAGCATCCGGCGCTTACTTTGGCGCTGTCGATCGGCAGGCCGGTCAGCGAATCGGTGATCGTGCCCGATATCGAGGCGGTGCCGGTGAGGGTACAGCCATCGGTACAGGGCTGGGTCGCGGCCAGCGCGACTCCGGCAAGGGCGAGGACAGCGAGCAGTCTGCGCATCTAGCCTCCTGATGCATTCTGGACTCTGAAGAGATTCCGTTGCTGCCTGTTCGGGTTGTCAAGACTGAACGAGGGGCGGGTCTGCGCGAGACGAAGGCATTGGGTGTGGCTGACGTTGGGTTTGTGTGACAAAGTCAGGTCTCTGAGTTCAGGCAGCTCTCAGTGCGTCTGCCAGAACTATAACAACGGTTACAGTATGTGGTTTGGAGGTAACCGGCCATATCCGATTGATGGGTCGTAGGTTACGCCGCTGTTGCCAGATTCGATTCCCCCGCCCAGGGGGCGGTGTACAGATGAGCCTGTTCGGTGCGTTTGTCCGCTCCCGGCGTTGCTGGTTGGAGATGGCGCGGGGCAGAGCGCTAGTGCGGGATGGCGCGCGACATTGTCTCGCGGGCCACTGCGAGGCGGAGAGGGTCGAAAGAATCGTCGGCCGCGCGCGCCCGGACGAGCCACTGCTGGAGTGGCGGAATTGTGCCGCCGTGGATGCGTACCGAACGGTTGATCGCGTCGGAGAGCACCCGCGCGGCCTGAAGTTTGACGAGCATCGACTCGTATTCGGCCTTCTTGCCCTGGGCGAGGTGCCAGGCCGCGTGGTACACGGCCCAGCGGAGCGCGTCGGTGTCGGCGGCGAGTTCGGCGAGCGTGCGCTGGACCGCGCGGCGCTCGGAGATGACCCGGCCCATCGAGGTCCAGTCGTGGGCATACTGTGCCGTGACTTCGACGAGGCGGTCACAGGTGCCGAGAATGTGGGCGGCGCGGATGATGCGCGCAAGCGCGTGCCACTCGCGCCCCAGCCCGATTGCCTTGCCGGGTTCACCGATGACGCGGTCGGCCGGAACCGCGCAGTCCTTCATCTCGAGCCGGATGCGCTCGGCCTCGGTATGCAGGCTCGCGCCCGGGGTATCGCGGTCGATAACGAAGCAGGTCGGGCCCTGCGGGGCGCGGGCGAATACGAGGAGGAAGTCAAAGTCGGCGCGCGCGAGCAGTTTCGCGCCGCTGAGTCGCCAGCCTGATTCCGTCGATTCGGCGGTGGTGCGCATCTCGTCGGGCCGCACGAAGGGGAGAGGTTCGCGGAATGCGACAGCGTAGCTCTTGTCGCCGGCCACGACCGGGTCGAGGTAGTCAGCTTTGAGCGCGGGCCCGGCTTCATACAGTATCGGGGTCGGCTCGCCCCACCGGACCGGTATGATGGTCGTGCCGAGTTCTTCGGCAAGGCAGCAAGTTTCGACGGGGCCGAGGCCGCCGCCGCCGAACTTCTCGGGTACGCCGGCCGAGAACATCCCCATCTCCTTCAGACTCGCGGTGGCCTCGTCGGCAATCGCCTGCCGGGCCGATGGTTCCTTGGCGTTGAGGAAGGCCGGCTCCCTGGGAACGAGGTCGCGCCGGACAAACTCGTGCGCGGTCTGGCGGACCATTTCCGCGTCTTCGCCGAAGGTGAAGTCCACTGGTCAGTCCTTGCGCGTGTAGTCGGGCAGCAGGACCGGGGAGCAGGTCGCGGGCTTGATGCCTCTTGACTCAAGCTCGGCCTGCCAGCGGTCAACGTGCTCGAGCGCGAGGTCGAGCGCGCCGGTGCGCTCCTGCGCGACCGCGGCCGCAGTCGTGGGGGGGGGGGGGGCGCCCCCGGCCCCGGCCCCACCC
>CBFGIY010000033.1:0-6928 GCA_965648935.1 Caldifarciminota bacterium | reverse complement strand
CCGGCCGAAAACGCCCACGTCCAGAAGCGAGTTGCCCATCAGCCGGTTGTGGCCGTGGCCCCCGCCCGAGGCTTCGCCGGCCACAAGAAGGCCGGCGATGCCGGTGGCGCAGTCGGCGGTTATGGCGACGCCGCCGTTCTGGTAGTGCAGGGTCGGGTAGACGAGGATGGGCTCGACCGCGATGTCGATGCCGTGGCGGCCGAACTGGCGCACCATCGCGGGCAGCTCGCGTTTGACCGAGCCCGGGCCGCGCCGGGTCTCGATCATCGGGGTGTCGAGCCAGACCGCGTCAACCCCAGCCGGGGTCTTGACCCCGCGGCCGGCCCTGCATTCGCGGATGATGGCCGAGGCGACAACGTCACGCGTCTCCAGCGGGAAGATGAACTGCTCGCCCGCGGCGTTGACCAGTTGCGCGCCGAGCGAGCGGACCTTCTCGGTGACGAGCTGGCCGAGTATCTGCTGGGGATAGGCCGCGCCGGTCGGGTGGTACTGCATCGTGTCGACGAAAGCCAGCTTCGCGCCGGCGCGGTAGGCGAGCACCAGGCCGTCGCCGGTCGCGCCGTAGTGGTTGGAAGTCGGAAAGTTCTGGTAGTGGAGCCGGCCCGAGCCGCCCGTGGCGATGACCGTGACCCGGGCGCGCACGATCACCTTGCGCCCGATGTTCAGGTTGGAGAGCACCACGCCGTTGACCGCGCCCTTCGAGTCGGTGAGCAGTTCGACCGCCGGGCAGAACTCCAGCACCGTGATGCCGGGCCGTGACCGCACTTCGTCGCGCAGCGTGCGCATTATCTCGGCGCCGGTGTAGTCGCGGGCGGTGTGCATCCGCTTGCGCGATGTGCCGCCGCCGTGGATGGTCTTCATCGAGCCGTCGGGGTTCTTGTCGAACATCGCGCCGAGTTCTTCAAGCCAGGCGATTGCCGCCGGGGCATCGGACACGAGCGCCTCGACGAGGTCGGGGTCGTTGTGGAAGTGGCCGCCGCCGACCACGTCGATGTAGTGAATGGCCGGGGAGTCGGTGGGCGAGTCCGCGGCCTGGATGCCGCCCTGGGCCATCATCGTGTTGGCGTCGCCGAGGCGGAGCTTGGTCGCGATGAGGACCCGGGCTCCGGCGCGTTCGGCGGTTATGGCCGCGGCGCAGCCTGCCCCGCCGCCGCCGATGACCAGAACGTCGGTTTCGTGGTCGGGATGCGACAGGTCGGGCCGGTCTGCGGCGAGCGGCGAGGCGCCTTCGAGCACGGCCGCGAGTTCGCGCGGGGTGCGGCCGCCGGCATTGGGCCCGACGCGCAGCTCGGCGAACGCGTCAGCGTGATAGTCGGGGTGGTTCTCCCTGAGGACCGTGTCCTTCTGCTCGGCCGTGGCACGGGGGAATTCCTGTTCGAGCCGTGCGGCGCGTGTGGCGATGCAACGATGCAGGGAGTCTTGCAGCTGTTGAGGGTAGCTCATGCGTCACTCCGGTTCGATGTCACGGGCCGCATAGCGCTTCCTGAGCTCTTCCTGCGACAGCTTCTTGGCAGCGGCAAGGTCGGGCGCGTACCTGCCGGCTGCTATCTCTGCGCAGCGCTCGGCGAGATGGGCTGAGCGCTGTGCCAGCTTGCGGCCGTAGATGCGGCGCGAGAGCAGGGCGGCGTTGTGCTTGACCAGCTCGGCCGGGCAGCGCGATACGCACAAGCCGCACATGATGCAGTCAAACGAGATGTCGGCCGCAGCCGCGGTGTCGCCTCGGACAATGGCAGAAACATATCCGAGCACGTCGATGTCCTGCGGGCAGGACTTGGTGCAGGTGTTGCAGCCGAAACAGCGCAGCATTTCGGGGTAGAGCCGGAGCACGTCCGCGCCAGTGCCTTCGAGCTCTTCGAGGCGGTAGTCGGCGCGGTGGGCCGGGAAGAACGGCAGCATCGCCAGCGACATCCCGGGTTCCACCTTGGTCTGGCAGGCGAGCGCGAACCTCAGGTGGTAGTCGCCGGGCAGACGATAGACCGTGGCGCAGGCGCCGCAGAACCCGCCGCGGCAGCCGACCCCGCGCACGAGCCGGTAGCCGGCGTACTCCATCGCCTGCAGGATGGTGAGCGAGTCGGGCACGAGGTGACCCTCGCCCATCACGTAGAAGTCAACCAGGTTGGTGTCAGGCATTGTCGCCGACCTCCTCGAGGAAAGCGTCAAGATAGGTATCGTCAGTCGGGGCGAGCTTGGCGAGCAGGTGTTCCATCTGCTCGACGGTGCGGGTCCGGACGATGTAGTGCTTGAGACTGGTGTCGACCTGGGGGCAGGCCATCACGCAGTTGTAGCAGCGGTCGCAGTCGGTGCCGACCATCGTCTCGAGCGCGAGCGATGTGCGCTGGGCGGTCTTCTGGAGCCGGGCCGGCTCGCGCGCCAGGAGCGAGCAGATGTCGACGCAATTGCCGCAACCGAGGCAGGCGCGTGTGCCGGCGAGTTCGTCGCGGGTCTTGAGCATGTGCGACGGGCCGAAACCTGAGGAAAGCAGGCGGCAGCGCGCGACGGGCGGCTCGGATATGTCGAGAATCCGCTCGAGCGAGGCGAGCACTGCTTCGATGTCGGTCTGGAATGTGTTGGGCATACGCTAGGGCCGGGGGCAAGCGGCAAGGGCTCGGGGTTGGTGGGTAGACACTAGGATCGTGCTTTGAGGTTGCGGAAGGCTTCGGTGAGGAGCGGGACGACGGTGAAAAGGTCGCCGGCAATCGCGTAGTCGGCCACCTTCATGATGTTCGCTTCGGGGTCCTTGTTGATTGCCACGATGCATTTGGACGCCGACATGCCGACGAGGTGCTGGATGGCGCCGGATATTCCGCAGGCGATGTAGAGCTGCGGCGCGACGGTCTTGCCGGTCTGGCCGACCTGGAACTGGTGGTCGCGCCAGCCCGCATCGACCGCGGCGCGCGACGCTCCGACTGCGGCATTGACCGTGGCGGCGAGCTCCTCAAGCAAGGCGTAGTGCTCCGGGCCTTTCATCCCGCGGCCGCCCGAGACGATGATGTCAGCCTCGGTCAGCTCTACAGTCTTGGTGACCGCTTTCACGACCTCTGTCACCTTCGAGCGCAGCTCGGTCGGGGTGAGCGCGGACGCGACGACGATGCCCTCGGTGCCTGATTCGCCGATCGGGGCGACCGCGCGCGGCCGGACAGAAACAACCAGAGGGCCGTTTGAGACAGCCTTGACCTGTGACAGCGCCTTGCCGGCGTAGACCGGTCGGGTGAACAGCGGCGTGCCGTCGTCGGCGAAGTCGATGGCAGTAACGTCGGGGACGAGGGTGGTTTCGAGGCGTGCGGCCAGGGTCGCTGAGAGGTCTCGCCCCAGGACCGTCGCGCCGGTAACGACGGCGCTCGGTTGGTGCTCGGCGACTACCGGGATGAGCGCGGCAGCATAAGCGTCAGGCGTGTAGCGTTCCAGCGCGGGGTCGTCGACCACAAAAACGCGCGCGGCGCCGAATCGGCGCAGGCCCTCGGCCAATTTGGTGATGTTCGAGCCGACGACCGCGGCGGTCAGTTCTTCGCCACGCCCTTCGGCTAGCCTGAACCCGGCCAGCAGGGCTTCATAGGAGACTTTCTTCAGCACGCCTTCGCGCTGTTCGGCAATGACAAGTGTCACAGCTTCACTCCTTGAACATTGGTTGCAGACGCACGCGGGATTCTAGACAGCCGGTAGTGACAAGTCAATAATAGAGCGTTACATCGGCCGAAGAAATCACTGACTGGTGATTGTCGCACCGGCCGATTGACGAGTTGGCTGTCTGGGAGTATAATTCTTGTGGGTGGACCGATGAGCTGAGACCGAAACGCCTTGGCCGGTGAACTGGTGAGCCGGGCGAGGCACAGGGACATAAGGAGCGCACATGCTCGGTCTTGGTTCGATACTACTGCCAGCGCTGCTGACGGCGGCGCTGGTCGGTCCGGGGCCGGTGGCTGCTTCACCGCTCGCACTGGTCGGAGCCGCTGAAGCAACCGAACTGCCGGCCCTGCGTACCGAGTTCTCTCGCACATACGATCTGCACAACGGTCAGTACCTGGCCGAGGTTTTTGCCGTACCCATCCATGAGCAGGGGCCGGGCGGGATGTGGTTCCCGGTTGACGCGGACACGACCGACTCGGTGTTTCCGCAGAACTCAGACTGGTGGACCGGGCACGTGCAGCGGTTGAACACAACCGGCGACGTCAAACAGAACAACGACCTCTATTTCCGTGGCGGAGGCGCGGCTTCGCACGACAAGCGGCAGGCCTGGATCAAGTTTGACCTGTCGGGCATTCACGATAGCGGGCTGGTCAATGCCACGGGGCTGGTCTATTACTGCTATTCGATTGATGCCGCAGGCGGACCGACGACGCTGATAAGAGTCGTGAACGTGGACCCGGTGCCGTCAACCGCGACTCAGCTATGGACTGCGATAACGACCGGGGACTCCGCGTCGATGCGTGCCAGTCACGGAACCGGCTGGGTACTGCGGCCACTGAACCAAACCGGAGTGAATGCGGTGCGCAACGGTCTCGGGAGAAACTGGGTGGCGTTCGGCATTCACGAACCAGAAACTGACAACAGCCGCTGGGGTCACGCTTACGGCTATTTCCCTCGCTCAACTGCGCCGCGGATGTACGTGACCTACACGCCGCCGCCACCACCGCCCGACATCGGCGTGACTGCGATTGTCTCGCCGACCGGATCGGCGGACACTGGCGCGATGGTTTATCCGCAGGCAACCTGGCATAACTACCACAGCGCGGCCTATGGATTCAGCGCGTGGTTCATCCTGACCAATCCGTCGGGTCAGCGGGTCTATTCCGAAGTTCGCAACATCAGCTCGCTGCGGGCCGGGGGAGATACAACCATCAGCTTCACCGGGTTCAATGTCGGTACTGCTTCGGGCACGTGGTTCGCCAAGTGTTCGACCTTTGCCGGCGGCGACACCAACTGGCGCAACGATACCATACAGCGCAGCTTCACGGTGTTCCCGCGCCATGCCGACGTCGGCGTGGCATCGATTGTCCGGCCGGCCGGGGTCATCGATACCGGGGCAACGGTTGTGCCGCGTGCGATCTGGCACAACTATCATCCGGTTCACCCGGTCAACTTCGAGGCGTGGTTCATACTCACTGACCCGGCGAGCCAGCGGCAGTACACCCACTCGATTGCTGTCACGGGTCTTGCGGCCGGGGCCGACACTGCGCTCAACTTCCCCAGCTACTACTTCGGACAGGGTATCGGCCAGTGGGTCGCGCGCTGCTCGACGTATTGCGCCATCGATACGACGCCGGCCAACGACATCCGGCAGGGTGTGTTCACGGTCACGCCGTGGACTGTGCACTCGGACATCGGCGTCGTGCAGATAAGCGCGCCGACCGGCTGCCTGGATACCGCCGCGCCGGCGCAACCGGCCGCGGTCTGGAAGAACTACCTGACCGAGGCGACGGGGTTCGAGGCATACTTGAGCGTCATCAACCCGGCTGGCCAGCGTGTGTACACGGCGTCGACAATGGTTTCCAGCCTTGCGGCCGGAGCCGAGACCACGCTGGTCTTCCCGTTGTTTCGTGTCGACACGACCCAAGGTCGTTGGGTAGTGCGTTGCTCTTCCTACCTCACTTTTGACGTCGATAACGACAATGACACGCTGAGCTCGTCGTTCTTTGTCTATGTTGGCGGCCGGCCTCCTGCCGCACCGGGTTGGGCCGAGATGGACCCCATGCCGGTCGAGCCGTCGGGCAAGGCAATAAAGCACGGCGGCTGGCTGACCTGGATGGCATCAGATAACCGGCTCTACGCCGGAAAGGGCAACAAGACCGCAGATTTCTACGCCTACGACATCCGCAACGGCCGCTGGGAGCGGCGCGCCCAGATACCTGGCGGCCTGTCCGGAAAGCTGCCGGCCAAGGGCGGCTACGGGGTGGCCGATGGCGAGCGCTACGTCTACCTTACCAAGGGCAACAACACTTGTGAGTTCTGGCGCTACGACGCGGCGGCTGATTCCTGGACGGCCCTCCCCGACGTCCCTCTCGGGATGAGCAACAAGCGTGTCAAGGGCGGGAACGACATGGTCTGCGTTCCGGGACCGGGTGATACCTCCTATGTCTACCTGCTCAAGGGCCAGAAGTCCGACTTCCTGCGCTATAACACGGCAACCAGCGTCTGGGAAACGATGTCACAGGCGCCCATTAACACCAAGCCCAAGTGGGACCGTGGTTCCTGGCTCGTGTATGATGGCCAGAACACCATATACGCCCACAAAGCGAAGTTCCACGAGCTGTGGGCCTATGACGTGGCTGCGGATTCCTGGACCGCCCAGCTGAGTGGTATGCCCTTCATACGCACCTCGCCAGGCAAGAGCAAGAAGTCCAGGGACGGCAGCGGCGCGGCGTATGATGCCGGTCGCGTGTATGCGCTGAAGGGCGGTAACACCGTTGAGTTCTGGCGCTATCACACGGATGGCGACAGCTGGCAGGGTCTGGACTCGATGCCCATCTTTGGCTCTACGGCCAAGAAGCGTGCGGTCAAAGAGGGTGGGGACCTGATCGCTGCCGGGAACGGTGTCTTCTTCGCCCTGAAGGGCAAGAGCACGCGCGAGTTGTGGCGCTATGTCGAGGGCGCCGAGCCGATGGCCGCACCGGCACCCGGTCGAGACGGGGTCGTCGGGGCGGTGACCCGTGTCGCGGCACTCACCAGGATTGACTTGCTTCCGAATCCGGCGACCGGTACGCGGATCTGGCTGGCGTACAGCCTGCCGGCGGGCGGCGGCGCGCGGGTGATAGTATCGGACGTCACCGGCCGCGTCAGGCTGAGGCGGGAGTACTCGGTCGTGAAACGCGGCGCGATCCAACTTGACCTTACCGGTCTGGCGCCCGGGGTGTACCCGGTGCGGTTGGAGACCGGTGGTGCAGCAGCGACGGCCAAGCTAATCCTCAAGTAGCTCCGTCTCTGTCCCTGAAGC
>CBFGIY010000032.1:0-25847 GCA_965648935.1 Caldifarciminota bacterium | reverse complement strand
GAGCCGCGCCGGACAGGCGCGGTGGCGTACTTCCGGCTGCACGGCCGCAATATGAAGTGGTTCTCGGCCGGGCGCGATGAGCGTTACGACTACCTCTACACGGAGGAGGAGCTGGCCGGGTTCGTTCCCGCGGTCAGGAGCCTCTCGGCCGGCCCGGGCGGCGGGTACGTGTTCTTCAACAACTGCCACGCCGGGTCGGCGGCGCGCAACGCGCTGATGATGAAGTCGATGCTGGGGCTGGTCGAGTCGCTGACGCCGGAGCAGCGGTCGGTAGTCGAGGGGGCCGGTCCGGCGGCTTGACTTCGCGCAGGCCGGCAATATCCTGACCACAATGAAGGTAACGCTGGCCGGGTTCAACGTTGAGCAGGACCTGCTCGAGACACTGACCAAAAACAAGCGCGTCGTGCCCACGCCCGAGACCATCGCGGCGGCTTACGCGCGCATCAGCCGTTCCGACAAGCCGGTGGACGAGCTGCGGCGCGAGGCGCGGCGCGAGCTGGAGCAGGCGCGGCGGTCGAACATGACCATCGTGTTCGAGATGGGCCATCACTCGATCGCCGAGCACGCCGTGTTCAACTTCGACATCAGCGGCATCTCGCGGCTCGCGGCCGAGGCGCTGGAGCGGCACCGGCTGAACTCCTACACCGAGCGGTCCCAGCGTTACGTCGACGTCGAGGGCACGGTCGTGGTGCCGCCCGAGATCGCCGAGTCGGATTACCGCGACGAGTTCCTGTCGGTCGTCAAGGCGCAGAACGGCTACTACCGCGAGCTGTACGAGAAGCTGATTCCCTACTTCCGCGCGCGCCACCCGGAGCTGGCCGCGGACGAGACGCGCATCAAGAGCGCGGCCAAGGAGGACGCCCGCTACATCGTCGGGCTTTCCTCGTCGACCCAGCTCGGGATGACCGTGAACGCGCGCAACCTCGAACTGCTGCTGCGGCGGCTGGCCGCGTCGGAGCTGCGCGAGGCGCGGGCCCTGGGCGACGAGCTGTACCGCGAGGTCGAGGCGGTGGCGCCGTCGCTGCTGGTGTTCCTCGGGCCGACCGACTACGAGCGGGGCACCTACGCGCGTGTGCGCGATTTCGCCGCGTCGTTCATGATGCCGGCGTTCACCAAGCGGCCGCGCAACTTCATCGCGCTGTCGGCGTCGGACGTCCAGCTCGTCGACTACACCCAGAACGCCGACAACAAGCTGCTCGCGTCGGTGCTGCACACCGTGTCGCGGGCGTCGTACGCCGAGTGCCTCGCCCGGGTCGAGCGCCAGACGCTGGCGCGCAAGAAGGAGATTTTCAAGCTCGCGTGCCAGGACCTGCAGGCCTACGACGCGGTGCTGCGCGAGTTCGAGCACCTGTCCCTGACCTTCGAGCTGGTCGTGTCGGCTTCGTGCTTCGCCCAGCTCAAGCGCCACCGGCTGATGACCGTGACCGCCCAGCCCTACAACCCGAACCAGGGCT
Source organism: Caldifarciminota bacterium (assembly GCA_965648935.1). Classification (GTDB taxonomy): domain Bacteria; phylum Hydrothermota; class Tepidihabitantia; order Tepidihabitantales; family Tepidihabitantaceae; genus CBFGJX01. The sequence goes on along the minus strand of CBFGIY010000032.1, from coordinate 24,393 downwards.
GGACCATTCCCAACTCGATCGCCGACATCAAGGAGCACAAGGCGTTCAAGGACCTGCTGCTGCGCACCGAGGACGTCTACGACAAGCTGGCCGCGGTGAGCGCGGGCGCGGCCCAGTACGTGCTGACCAACTCGCACCAGCGCCGGCTGCTCGTGACCCTGAACGCGCGCCAGATGTATCATCTGTCGCGGCTGCGCGAGGACAAGTCCGCGCAGTGGGACATCCGCGACATCGCCGGCCGGATGGTCGAGCAGGCGCGGCACGTGATGCCGCTGGCCCTGCTGCTGGCCGGGGGCAAGGACGAGTACGCCCGGCTGTACACCGAGCTGTTCGGCCACATGCCCGCGGTAACCGAACTGAAGCTGCCCAAGCCGCGTCCGACCCGACCGGCGCGCAGGCCGGGCGCGAAAGCGGCGCGCAGCGGGGAGGCCCAGTGAGCAGGCAGGTCAGCACGATGGGAGAACTCAAGGCGGCGGTGAACGCCGGGGAAGACGAAATCGTGGTCGCGGACGAGGGGCTGGCCCGGCGCGTGCGGCTTTTCGACCGGCTCCGCTCTGCGGCCAACATCGCGGTCTATGTTATCCTCGGCGCCGCGGTGTTCGTGTGGGCCGACCCGCTGCGCCTGTTTGAAGGCGCGGGCGCGGGCCTGCAGTGGGCCAAGCGCGCCGCGCTGGCCGTGGGCGTGGCCCTGCTGTTCCTTGATTACCTGCTGCCCGCGGTCCGGCAGTACAAGCCGGACAAGGGCCGGGACGGGCTGGTGCTGGTCCCGCGCCGCCGCTAGCCGGGCTTGACAGGCCGCGCCGGCAGGCGATATTGGTCTCTGCGGGCGGCGTAACGGAAATGCATCACGTGCGAGTCGTTTCCTTCAACCTTCACAACCTCGGGCGCGAGGACAATCCGGACGCGGGCGTGTACGATGCCAAGCTGGACTACCTCGCCGACACGCTCAGGCGGCTGGACGGCGACCTCGTCGTGGTCAACGAGGTGCGCGAGCCGGCGAGCTTCCGCGAGCTGGTCGAGCGGCTCGGCTACCCGACCTTCCACCTCGCCGACCCGCCGGCCGAGCAGCGCCGCATCCAGGTCGGCATAATGACGCGGCTCGCCGTGCTCGGGGCGAACCAGCTGCTCGACTACCCGACGGTCTCGGAGAGCGAGCCGGGCGCGGTGACGCGGCGTCCCTTCCGCAGGCCGATGCCCTGGGTCAAGGCGCTGCTGCCCGACGGCGAGACGCTGTTCCTGCTCGGCGTGCACCTGAAGTCGCGCCGGGCCGAGGTCGAGGGGTTCCGGATGGACGTGGCCCAGCGCGCCCAGTTCGTGCTCGGCCGGGCCGTGTCGGCCGCGACGCGGATGTTCGAGGCGGCCGGGTTGCGCCTGCTGATGGACGAGCTGATGGACGCCGGGTTCGCCGACCACTACATCGTCGCGGGCGACTACAACGCCGGGCCGGATTCGCTGACCACCGCCTTCGTGACCGGGCTGGGCGAGGAGGAGGGCGGGGACCCGGCAGTCAACGAGCGGCGGCGCCTGCTGCCCGCGTCGTGGAAGCTGCCGGCGGAGCGGGCGTTCTCCTATGTCCGGCGGGGCCGGCGCGAGCTCATCGACCACATCCTTGTCAGCCAGCGGCTGACCCTGTGCATGACCGCGGCCGGGGTCGAGAACCAGTTGCTTGAGGCCGCGGCCCGGTCGCGCTGGGAGCCGGGCGGCGGGTACCCGCGCTCGGACCACGCGCCGGTCTGGGCCGATTTCCGCCTGCCGGACAGGCCGAAGTGAAGCGCGGATTCAGCCGGGCGGTCGGGCTGGCCCTTGCCCTCGCCGCCGGGGCCTCTGCCAGGCTCGGCTATGTCGAGTGCTCGGCCGGGTTCCAGAACAACCCGCGGCTGGACGGCGGGCGCAGTGAGCTGGAACTGGCCGACGTGAACGACGACGGCAACATCGACATTCTCTCGATCGGCGACCACGGCAGCCCCTACATCAACACGCAGGAACACGGCGTGATGGTCTGGTTCGGGGACGGCGCGGGCAACTGGACCCTGCAACAGTACGGCGAGTTCGGGTACGGCGGCATCGCGGTCGGCGACGCAAACGGCGACGGACTGGCCGATGTCGGGTACGGGATGCATCACAACTACTCGTCCGGCGACCTCGGTGACCAGCTCGTCGAGGTCGCGCTGGGCGACGGCACCGGGCGGGTGTGGATCCCCTGGGATGACAGCCTCGCGCAGGAAGGCCAGGACTGGGGGATGCACGCGACCGACTTCGCCGACATCGACAACGACGGCGACCTCGACATCGGCTCGATATCCTTCGGGGCCGATGACGGGCTGCACGTCTACCTGAACCTGGGCAACGGGGCCTGGCGCCGGTCGTTCGGGTTTGCCGGCGGCAACTCGCAGATGGAGTTCCGCTTCCGCGACGTGAACCGCGACGGCAACGCCGACATCATCGCGGCGCACGGCACGGGCAGCGTCTGGTTCGGGGACGGCGCGGGCAACTTTGTTCCGGCCGGCGCCGGCCTGCCGAGTTCCTCTGGCGGACTGGCCGGACTTTCGGCCGGGGACGCCGACGGCGACGGCGGGTGCGATGTCGCGTTCGCCAATTCCAGCGGCGGTGTCGAGGTGTATGTCTGGAACGACGGAGCGCGGTCGTGGCAGTGGTTCTCGGGCAACCTGCCGGTGTCGGGCCCGTATCAGGCCACGGCGCTGTGCGACATGAACGCCGACGGATTCGCCGACCTGCTGGCGTTCGGCCGCAGGCAGCTTCGGGTCTGGACCGGGGACGGCGCGGGCAACTGGACCGAGGCCGCCTCGCTGGTCACGCCCGCGGCCGGGACCTATGCCGCGCTGCGCACCGGCGCGGACTTCGACCACAACGGCCGGCCCGACATCGCGCTCTGGGCGCGCGAGGGCAGCTGGCCGAGCGACATCAACGTCGCCCACGCATTCCGCGAAGCGACGCCGCGCGAAAGCCTGCGCGTGTTCCCGGTGTTTCCGCGCGGGGGAGAGAAGTTCGCGCCCGGGTCGGCGCCGTTTTTTGACTGGTGGAGCGAGGCCCCGGGCGCGGAGTCGACGCGCGTGCGCATCGAGCTGTCGGTTCAGGGCCCGATCGGCCCGTGGTCGCTCGTGGCCGAGAGCCTGATGAACGACGGCCGCCACCAGTGGGTGCTGCCCCGCGGCATCGCCAGTCCGGATTGCCACCTGCGCTACACGGTCAGCGGGCCGTCCGGGACCGCGCAGGCGGTAACGCCCCGGCCATTCGCGATCGGCGACACCGTGACCGCCGTGGCCGCGCCGCGGCGATCGGCCGCGCTGACCGGCGTTCACCTCGCTCCCAATCCGGCGCGGGACTGGACCGCGCTGCGGGGCGCGAACGGGCCGGTGAAGTACGAGCTGGCCGACGCGGCCGGCCGGGTCGTGCGGCAGGGCGATGTCGGACGCGGTGATGGACGGCTCGACCTTGACGGACTGGGCGCCGGTGTGTATCTCGTGCGGCTTCCGGGCGCGGTTCGGCCGCTGCGTCTTGTTGTCAAGCCGTGAGGGTCATTGCCCGGGCCTGTTCTTCCGCTATAATTGAAGCCGGACTGAAAGGAGCTGATATGAAGAGGACAGTACTGGCCATTGCCCTGCTGGCCTGCGCCGCGCTGGTGCTTTCGTCCTGCAGGAAGAAGCAGGACATCGAGGCGGACAAGGCCGCCATCCGCGCGCTCGTGGAGAAGGACACCGTGCACTTCTCCGGTTCGACCAGCCACGACTCGACCGGCGGCTTCTTCACGGACGGCGACACGCTGGTCTGGTGGTGGCGCAGCGCGCAGACCCACGACAGCGCGCCGGTGATTCAGGTCTGGGTCAGCGGCGACTCCGGGTTTGTCGAGTGGTCGCAGCACAACTACGGCTACTTCCACGTGCTGGCCAAGCCGCCGGACACCACCCTGCAGCTCTGGACCAAGCGGCTGGTCGAGAGCGTGAACCTGCGCGCCGTGTTCTTCCGCACCGGCGAGTCGACCGACTCGACCCGCGGCTGGCGGATATCGGGCATATCGCTCGCGGCCGGCGCATCGGAGTCGACCCGGACCGTGACGATCGACAGCCTGCGCATCCGGAGCGCGCTGCGCGACATCACGATCCGCAATCCGCTGAGCACTTTCTTCAGCGCCGATTCGATGGTGATGTTCACCCCGGGCGAGCAGATGACCGTCACGCTCTACACCAACGCCGAGGCGGGCAACGCCTTCCTGCACACGTTCGTGCTGTTCTGGCCTTTCTACCTGCGCGTGCCCTTCACCCATCAGGGCGGCGGGGTTTTCGTGGGCAACTGGAACGCCCCGCTTCTGCCGTCGGTGCGATTCGCCATATTCGACCTGCTGGCGCGCGGCACCATCTATTCGCCGGACGGGCCGTACGACTTTCAGGGCTGGCTCCTGCCTTACCGCATAAGAACGGCGGACTAGCGCGGGGAGGCTTTTCGGCGCGCGGGAGGGGCCAGTGCCTCTCCCGCAGCGTTGCACGCCGGGCTGCCTTGACCGGCCGGGGTACGGAGTTATACTCGCCCAGTGAAGGGCGTCGTGCTCGCCGGCGGACTCGGCACCAGGCTGATGCCGCTGACCAAGATAACGAACAAACACCTGCTGCCGGTCTATGACCGGCCGATGGTGTACTATCCCATCCAGAAGCTCGTCGATGCCGGCATCACCGAGGTGATGGTGGTGACCGGCGGCAACAGCGCCGGCGATTTCCTGCGCCTGCTTGAAAACGGCCGGGAGTTCGGCCTGCGCCGCATACACTACACATACCAGGAGGGGTCGGGCGGCATCGCGGCGGCGCTGGCTCTGGCCGAGGACTTCGTCGAGGGCGACCGGGTAGTCGCGATTCTGGGCGACAACCTCTTCGAGGACTGCATCGCGCCGTATGTCCGCAAGTTCGCGCGGCAGAAGTCGGGCGCCCGCATTCTGCTCAAGGCGGTGCCCGACCCGGAGCGGTTCGGCGTGGCGACGGTCGAGCGCGGCCGGGTGAAGCGCATCATCGAGAAGCCCCGGCGCCCCCGAAGCCGGCTCGCCGTGACCGGATGCTACATGTACGACAGCAGCGTGTTCGACATCATCCGAACGCTTCAGCCTTCGGGCCGGGGCGAGCTTGAGATCACCGACGTCAACAACGCCTACATCGCGCGGGGCGAAATGGAATTCGACCGGCTCGCGGGCTGGTGGCAGGACGCCGGCTCGTCGTTCGAGGCCTACCTGCGGGCCGCCGAGCTGGCCCGCGGCCTGCGGCGCGGCCGCGCCTGATGGCCCGGCTGCTGCTGGTTGACGGCCACTCGGTAGTTTACCGCAGCTTCTTCGCGTTCATCCGGCGGCCGCTGCGCAACTCGGCCGGGCAGAACACCTCGGCCGTGTTCGGCTTCGCCGGCACGCTGCGCAAGCTCATCGACGCTCTCAAGCCCGACTATGCGGCGGTCGTCTTCGACGCGCCCGGCCCGACTTTCCGCCATCAGCAGTTCGAGAAGTACAAGGTGCAGCGGCCGCCCGCGCCGGACGAACTGCCCCCGCAGATTCCGGTGGTCAAGGAGCTGGTGCGCGCCTGGGGCATCAGGGAGCTCGAAGTCTCCGGTGTCGAGGCGGATGACGTGCTGGCCACCCTCGCGCACAGGTTCGCAGGCAACGTCGAGGTTGTGCTCGCCACGTCGGACAAGGACATGCTGCAGCTCGTGGGCGGACCGGTGCGGGTCTTTGACCCGTGGCAGGAGCGGTTCTACACGCCGGAAGATGTTCTGGAGAAGCTGGGCGTGCTGCCCGGGCAGGTGCCCGACTATCTCGCGCTGGCCGGCGACGCGAGCGACAACATCCCGGGCGTGCCCGGGGTCGGGCCGAAGCGGGCAGTTGCCATCCTTCAGGCGCACGGTTCGCTCGGCGCCGCGCTGGAGCGCGACGAACGGGTCAGGCCGCACCGGGAGCTGGCCCGGCTCAGCTACGAACTGGCGCGAGTCAGGACTGACGTGACCCTGGATCAGGACCTCGAAGGGCTGCGCGTGACCGGGATGGACCGTGCCGCCCTGGCCGAGCTGCTGCGCCGGCTCGGATTCAGGTCGCTTCTGCGCGAGCTGGGACTGGAGCGGGTCAGCGCGGAGCCGGTCCGGGTGAGCGTGGCGACCGGGACGCCGGTGCGGGCCGGCCTGGCTTTGGAGTTCGCGCCCGATGACGGGCTCTGGGTCGCGGATGCCGATGGAGCGCGCCGCATCGACGAACCTTCCGCGATCGCCCGCGTTCTGGGCAACGAACGGGCAGTCAAAGCCGGGTTCGACCTGAAGCGGCAGTTCAAGTCGCTCGGCGGCGCGGGTCTGCGGGTCGCCCCGCCCTGGTTTGACGTCGGCGTCGGCGCTTGGCTCACCAATCCGGACCAGCGCGGCCACGGGCCGGAGGCCGTCGCGCTGGATGTGCTCGGCACGACGCCCGTGCTGGCCGGGCCGCGCGACCGCGCCGAACTCGCGTACGCGGCATGGGCAGGGCTGAGCCCGCGGCTGGCCGGGCTGGGCCTTGAGCGCGTCTGTGACGAGCTGGAGATGCCCCTGGTCCCTGTGCTTGGCCGGATGGAGGAGCGCGGCATAGCGCTTGACACCGCGCGGATGGCGGCGCTCGAAGCCGAACTGCTGACCGAGATTGACGGCCTGGTCCGGTCCATACACGGCCGCGCCGGACACGAGTTCAACATCGCCTCGCCCCGGCAGCTGGGCAAGGTGCTGTTCGAAGAGCTCAAGCTTGGCCACGGCAAGCGGACCAAGACCGGCTTTTCGACGGGCAGCGACGTGCTGCAGGCCATCGCGGGCAGTCATGATATAGTCGGAGAGGTGCTGCGCTGGCGCGAGCTGACCAAGCTCTGCAACACGTACCTTGCGCCCCTGCGCGGCCTGGCCGACCCCGTTTCCCATCGACTCCACCCGACGTTCAACCAGACCGGCACCGCGACCGGAAGGCTGTCGTGCTCAGACCCTAATCTGCAGAACATACCGATACGGACCGAGCTGGGCAGGCGGATCCGCGCCTGCTTCACGGCCGGGCCGGGCAACGTCCTGGTCTCCGCCGACTACTCGCAGATCGAGCTGCGGGTGCTGGCTCACGTGACCGGCGATGAAGAGCTGGCCGAAGCGTTCCGGCTGGGCGAGGACATACACGCCTGGACCGCGGCGGCCATCCTTGGCGTCGACCGGCGGGACGTGACCGCGGACCAGAGACGGCTCGCGAAGGTCGTCAACTATGGTCTGGTCTATGGCATGGGCGACTTCGGCCTGGCTTCGCGCACCGACATTCCGCTGGATCAGGCGCGGGCGTTTCTTGACGGCTACATGACCCGCTTCGCAGCGGTCGCCCGGTGGATGGACGATATCGCCGGGCAGGCGCGTGAGCAGGGCTTCGTCCGAACCATCTCCGGGCGCATCCGGTTCGTGCCGGGCATCGCGGACCGCAACCGCAATGTCAGCGAGGCGGCGCGGCGGGCCGCCCTCAACGCGCCGATACAGGGCTCGGCCGCGGACATCATCAAGCGGGCGATGCTGGCGGTGGAAGCGGCCCTGACCGAGGCGGGGTTTGAGCCAGGAATGGTACTGCAGGTTCACGACGAGCTGGTTGTCGAGGTCCCCGAAGCGAAGGCGACGAAGGCCGCAAAACTGGTCCGGGAACGGATGGAGGCTGCGTGGCAGCTCAGCGTTCCCCTGGTCGTCGAGGCAGGTATCGGCAGCAACTGGGGAGAAGCACACTAGATGAAGCGAATGCGAGTGATGCCGGTCTTCGGCACGCGGCCCGAGGCAATCAAGCTGGCACCCGTAATCCACGAGTTGCGACGGCAGCGCGGCGCGTTTGATGTCAAGGTGGTCGTCACGGCCCAGCATCGGAGCATGCTGGATCAGGTGCTGGCCATTTTCGACATAGAGCCGGACTTCGATCTGGACATAATGCGGCCGGGGCAGTCGCTGACCGACGTTACGGTCAGGGCATTGAACGGCATCGAGAAAGTGCTGAGCGAGGCGCGGCCGGACATTGTCCTCGTACAGGGTGATACGACTACCGCTTTCGTCGGAGCGTTGGCCGCCTACTACCAGCGGGTGGCGGTCGGTCACGTCGAGGCCGGGCTGCGCACGCGCGACAAGTTCGCGCCGTACCCGGAGGAGATGAACCGCAGGCTGGTCGGCTGCATGGCAGACATTCACTTCGCGCCGACGCCGCGGGCACGCGAGAATCTGAGGCGCGAGGGCGTGGCGGCCGGCGCGATTCACGTCACGGGTAACACGGTGATCGACGCCCTGCTCTGGGCGCTGGCCAGCAGCAAGCCCTGGGACGTGCCGCTGCTTGAGCGCCTCGCCCCGCAACGGCGGATCATCCTGGTCACCGCACACCGGCGCGAGAGCTTCGGGCCCGGATTCGAACGTATCTGCCGGGCGCTGGCGGCCATTGCCCTGCGGAACCCTGACGTCGAGGTCGTCTACCCGGTACATCTGAACCCGAATGTGCGCGGGCCGGTGAACGCAATCCTCGGCAGGGTCGAACGCGTGCACCTGATAGAGCCACTCGAGTACCTCCCTTTTGCGCACCTGATGGAACGCAGCTACCTGATACTGAGCGACTCGGGAGGGATACAGGAGGAGGCCCCGGCCCTGGGCAAGCCGGTCCTCGTCCTGCGGGACAAGACCGAGCGGCCCGAGGCAATCGAGGCCGGCACCGCGCGACTGGTGGGGACTGACGTCGACAGGATCGTGTCGCTGACCGAGCGGTTGCTGCGGTCGCGGGCGGCATACCGGCGCATGGCCCATGCCGAGAACCCATTTGGCGACGGCCGCGCGGCCCAGCGCATCGCGCGCATCCTCAGGCGCCGCGGCCTGGCTTCCTGAGGTTGACTTAGAGGGCTTCTCGCCTAGACTTCGACCGTGAACAGACTGGTCAAGTACCTCAGCATTGTCCTCAAGTGGCGCAAGTTCATCTTCTGGAACACGTTTGTCGTCACCTTGCTGGCTGTGGCAATCAGCTTCTTGCTTCCATTGAGCTATGCTTCTGTGGCCCGGGTCTTGCCGCCGCCTGAGAACGACCTGCTCGGCATGTCGTCAATTCTGGGTGGTGGGCTCAGTGCCGGCCGCCTGGGCAGACTGCGGGCAGGTGCGATGCTCGGCGGCTCGACACCTTCGGATCTGATGGTGGGGATACTGGGCAGTCGAACCATCATGAGCAACGTGGTCGCCAGGTGCAGCGTGATACCCTATTACCGCATCAGACGGAACAGCATGGAGCTTGCGGTGAAGCGTCTGCGAAAGATGACCACTCTGGTTGCCGGTGATGATGGAATCGTCACGATTCGAGTGATGGCGAAGACTCCGGCTCTTGCCGCCAGCATCGCAAATTGCTACGTCGATGAGCTGGACAACTTCCTGCGGACCTCCAATATGAGCCAGGGGCGCAATACGCGTGTCTTCCTCGAACGCCGTCTGGGAGAAGTCGCCGCGGAACTGGCACTCGCCAATGACTCTCTGCGGGTCTTCCAGCAGCGCCACAAGACCGTGACTGTCAGCGAGGAGACCAAGGCTGCGATCGAGACATACGCGAAGTTGAAGGCTCAGCTCTATGCACGGCAGGCGGAGCTGGCGGCAGCCGAGCGGGTCGGCGGGCCGGACAATCCTTACGTGGCGCGCCTTCGGGGTGAGGTGGAGGCATTTGAGCTCAGAGTCGGCGCGCTGGAGAGGGGCGATGGTTCCAGCGGATACGGCATCGGCTTCTCGGTTGCCTTCGAAGACCTTCCCGACGTCGGGCTGGAGTTCGCGCGCCGTCTGCGTGATGCCAAGATACAGGATGAAACCTATGCCATGCTCTACGAGCAGTTCGAGTATGCCAAGGTCCTCGAGGCGCGTGATACGCCCGCACTATCTGTTCTTGACCGGGCCGTGCCACCTGAACGCAAGAGCAGGCCGCGAAGAGCCATGATTGTGCTGATCGGCTTCCTTGCCAGTTTCCTGCTTGGAATCTTCTCTGCTGTCTTTTTCGAGTATCTTGAGGGGCTGCAGGCTGCCAATCCCGAAGCCTACCGGGCTTGGCGCGAGGTCGCGGTCCAGATACGCAGCCTCTTCTCTCGCACAACGGCAAAGCCCGGCGCGGTCACCTAGGATGAAGTCGGCTCCCGGAGTCGGCCGGGACCATCCGGGCGTGGCGGTGTCGCGTGTCGCGAAGAATACCGCCTACTTGGCACTGGCCGATGTTGCCAACAAGGTCATGGTCTTTTTCTTCTTCACCATGGCAGCCAGGCATCTGGGGGCTGATCGGTTCGGGCTGTTCTCTCTTGCGCTGGCCTTCTCCACGATGCTGGCCGTCTTTGCTGACATCGGCCTTGGGTTCCACACGACCCGGGAGGTAGCCAGAGACTCTGCCGCCGCAGCCGGCCTCGTCGGAAACGCGCTTGCCATCAAGGCGCTGGTATCACTTGGCCTCGTCGGAATTGCGTTCTTGCTGGCCAGACTTGTCGGCTACTCGGAAGAGCAGGTTCGTCTCGTGACGATTGCGAGTCTGTTCATACTGCCCAGCTCTGCGGCCCTGTACTATGCGTCCGTCTTTCAGGGATTTGAGCGGATGGAGCTGATCGCCTTCAGCCGGATGCTGCAGACCGGTGTGCTGCTTGCAGGGGGATTCGCGCTCGGACGTTCCGGCGCCGGGCCGATGCACTATGCCTGGCTCTATGTCGGAGCATCTCTGGCCTGCGCGTGCATGTCAGCCGCGCTGTCTCGTGCGCTGAGTCCCAGACTGCAAGTCCGCATTCGGCCTGCTGAGTGGCCTCCAATCCTGAAGTCCTCTTTCCCCTTCGGACTGTCGTCGATTTTCGTGGTGCTGTATTACTGGATCGGCACCGCCCTGTTGTCGCGTCTTGGTGACAGCACCGAGGTTGGGCTGTTCAGCGCAGCCTTTCGACTCGTCCTGGGAGTCGGGTTCTTGTCCTACGCCTTCTCCGGTGCGATGTATCCAGTAATGTCGAGACTGCATATAGATGACGCTGACAGACTCAGAAGCGGCGTTTCGGCGTCTCTCAGGTATGTGCTTATCCTGGCTGTTCCGATGGGTGTGCTCGGCACGATTCTGGCAGAACCTGTCATCAGGCTGGTCTACGGCAGTAACTATGATGGGGCGTCCGCTGTTTTGCGGGTGCTGGTCTGGTGGGGTGGTCTTGCTTCGCTCAATTCGATGCTCAGCAACTACCTCTACGCTGTTGACCGCCCCAGGGCAGTAGTCCTTCAGTCCGCCGTTGCGCTTGCCGCCAACCTCGTGCTCAACCTGCTTCTGATACCCGTCCTCGGTGGGATTGGAGTCGCAGTTTCGATAACGGTTGCCGAGTCCGTGAGTCTGGCGATGCTGGTGAACGCCCAGCGTCGTACTGCAGCCCGCGTGAATGCGCGTCAGTTGGCGGTCGTGACGACGAAGTGCTTCCTGGCCTGTGCCGGCGCAGGGCCAATTGCCTGGTTCCTGGCGTTGCGCGGTCATGCGTTGGTTGCCGCGGCGCTCGCATTTGCCTTGTACCTCATTCTGCTCGTCCTTCTGCGAGGATTCGACCGTTCTGATTCGATGATCCTACGCAGAGTCATCGGTGCATGAACAAGACCGGCGTGATTTCTGTTCGGTGTCTGAGTCGTGACCGCCGGTGGGTGATTTTGCTCGCCCTTGAGACGGCGTGCGTGGTCGGATTCGGTCTGCTCTACGGATTCGGGCACGAGACTGCGGCGTGGGTGCTGGCTCTGCTGCCGGTGCAACTGGTTGTAGCTGCAGTGCTGCTGCACGATGACTTCTGGATGCTAGGCTACCTTGCAGGTCTTGTGCCGTTGACCGCGCTGGAGCTGCTGCCATTCAGCCTCCTTCACGCCAGCTTCGCGGGCGTGCTGGCGCTCTGGTTGCTTGTGCGCGCGATGCGCCGATCGCCGCATGAGCGGCGGCTCGAAATCGGGCGTGTCCGATTCGAGGATGGTCGGATGGTCAGCGCACTTGCCGTGCTGATCATTCTGTCCAACGCCGTTGCATACCTGCGAGGGTGGTATTCAACTCCGTTGCTGCGGGATACGCTGATCGGCCTGGAGGTTCTGCTGATCATCTGGGTCAGTGCCGTGACGCCACGGAGTATGAATCAGGTCAGGCTTTTGCTCAAAGTGATGGCGTTCGGATACGTCCTCACTTGCCTGATGCTTCCATTCATAGCGGTTGACTCTCAGGGCGGAGCCGCGGGGAAGACGCTCGTCGGACCGGGCGGGTTGGTGAACATGAACGCCTACGCCGCTCAGATCGGTGGTTTTCTTGTTCTGCTGGCAGGTGTTTCGATAGACCGTGACACGAAGGCGAGATTGCCGGTGTGGCTTGCCATGCTTGTGATGGCGGCGGCGCTCGTCTTCACCAGGTCACGCGGGGCCTGGCTGGGCTTCGGTTTTGCCTTCCTTTATGTAGTGCTGCGCTCTCGGTCGCTGCGTATGGTTGCCGCAGCGGGCGCGATGGTTCTAGCGCTCGCCCTCACCGAATTCGTATCGGTCATGGTTTCCTCAAGACTCGAGGCCACAGGCATGCGAGACCCGTCGTTTCTCTGGCGTCTGCAGTTGTGGGCGGCAGCGCTTGAAGTTGCCAAGGACAACTGGCTGTTGGGGGTCGGTTTTCAGAACTTCAGGTTCATCAAGTACTCCTATGGCTTCGGTTGGCCCAAGCGGCTGACACTGCCGTTCAACTCGCACAACCTCCTATTAGAGATGCTCGCGAACCTTGGAGTCGCGGGACTGCTCATCTTTGTCGGACTGCTGGTGCGAGCTGCCCGGCGTGCGGACAGGCTGGCGCGAGCGACGCAAGGGCAAGGTCGCGGCATAGGTGTTGGGCTGTGTGCCGCGCTGATAATGTATCTCGTTCATGGTATGTTCGATTGCATACTCTGGCACCACGGTGCCTTTCTTCTGCTGGGAATCATCGTTGGCCTGACCAGTAGTGTAGAGCGGCTTTCCTTGAACGAAGGTCTCGCGCTTTCGTCGTCCGAGGAAACCGCTGCGACGCAGGTCAGGACACAATCGCATTGGCGCGTCGCATGATTTCTTCCGCGGTAGCCTGCCATGAGAACTTCCGGGATCGCTTGAGGGCGAGCGCGCTCAGTCTTTCTCTCAGTCCTGCGTCATCGGCGAGCCGTTGCATGACCGAAGTCATCTCCGCAGTTGATCTAGGATTGAAGTATAATGCGGCGTCGGCCGCGACTTCGGGCAGGCTTGCTGCCCGGCTGCACGCTGTCGGCACACCGTGCCCAAGAGCCTCGAGAACGGGCAGGCCGAATCCTTCGTACAAGGATGGAAAGACGAAGAAGAGACACTTCCTGTAAAGAAGCGACAACTGGGAGTCGGACACACGAGGCATCAGGGTGACGCGATCGCTGATGCCGTGCGCGTCAATCGCTCTGCGGGTCCTGCTTATGTCTTGTCGTCTGCCCCAGCCGACCATATAGAGCTTGATGTCATCAGGCAAGTCGAGTTCGGCGAATGCGGAAACAAGGCGGGCTGTGTTTTTGTGAATCGAGTGTCCGCCGACGTACAGGACGTAGCGCTCTGTCTGTTCGCCTCCGGCTGAGTCGCCTGACGCCGCCTCCGCGCTGAGTGCTGCGTCCCCTTCGCCCCAAACGCAGCCGTGGTTCGCTGTTATCCCGGCGGCCGGCTGTACCACGGATACTGCCTGCTCGGGAAGAAGCCGGAGTCGGCGCAGGTCACGGGCCGTCGAGTGCGAGTCAGCGACTGCTGCCGAGGCCCAGCGGAGCGTCGTTAACTCTGCCAGGAAAAGTGCCTTGTGCCTTGCCGAATGCAGTCGCGGTAGCGTGATGGGGATGAGGTCGTGTACAACCGCGAGCGCGGGGACTCGTGGGGAGGGTGGAACCAGTGAGTCAGGACAAAGGAGGATGTCACATCCAGCGCCCACGAAGCTATTGAGTCTCGTCAGCGTCCAGATGAGACGCGAACGGCGAGACCTGGTCCAGCGTGGTATCTCGATGATGCGGCTGGGGCACGAGACGAAGGATTCCGGTGCAGACGTCAGAATCGTCAAGTCGCAGAGCCTGGCAAGCGGCGCGCTGAGGCAGCGGACATATCTTGATATGCCGACGGGATCGTCCGTGACAAAGGCGGCATTCAGAGTGACCTTCACGGTGCGATTCTGTGCTTCCCCCTTCCGTTGTCAATCATCACGTCGCGAGCCCGAGATCAAGCTAGTCCCTCGCGAGTCGCGTCCGACTGATGCGACACTCTGCGGACGTGCTTGACTCCGGCTCGCGTGGGGCATAATTACCAAGGTGTTCTACTGCCTTCAGTTGTGCATGGTCCTTCTGGCGCCCAGCGACGTACGTGGCGTGAACTACTACCCGTCGAGGCGAGCCTGGGAGAGGATGTGGCTGAACTGGGACAGCGCGGCGATAGGAACTGAACTGGCGCTGGCCAGGAATCTGGGGCTGAATCTTGCCGAGACCTATGTTCATTTTCCTGCCGTCGTACGAGCAGAGGACGGAGGGGTTGAGTCACGGACGCTGGACCGGATGGAGCGTTTCCTGAGGATAGCTGATGCGACAGGTCTCAAGGTAGCCTTTACTCTCTTTGACCTTCTGCCGAGCTACTCGGTTGATGTTTGGCCGATTCATGCCAGATACCTGGATTCGGTTGTCGGACGTTTCAAGGACGACGAGAGGATCTGTTTCTGGGGTGTCAGGAATGAGATAAACGCTGTCGATGAACCGTTGTCAGTTGTGTCGGTCTGGGCCGAGAGCGTGATATCCCGCATTCGTCGCATCGACGCAGTGCATCCGATAGAGCTGGAGTTCAGCTCCACGAGCCGCAGCCAGCTTGAGGCATCGCCCATCGTCAAGAGCCTTCTCAACAGGGTCGATCTTGTCGGCTTGTCGTTCTACGGGCATCCTGAGAGCCTTGCCGGTGTTGTGAACTGGCTCAGGTCCGAGTCAGCAACGGCCATAATGGTGAGCGAGTTCGGCTACCCAACGAGTGACTCTGGTGGTGAGCAGCAGCAGGCTCTGGTCTATGAAGCTATGCTCCGGCATCTGGCCGAGCTCGACATCGGCTTCCGATTCTGGACGCTTGTCGACTTCGTTGAAAAGCGGGTTCCCTTTCGTGAGCGCACCTTCGGTGTCTATCACGCTGACTATTCGCCGAAGGTCGCGGCTCGTATCCTCAGAAGGCATCTGGCAGGGGAACAGTGAAACTGGGTATCAACGCGACGATACTTGACCCTCAACCGAGCGGTCTGGGCCGCTACACGGCCAGCATCACCAATGAGCTGGCGCGGCGCTTCGATGATCTTGTTGTCTTTTCGTCATGTGGCGATGGACTTGCACTCGGCCCTGGCAGCCTCGTGTCCGTGAGTGCTCGAGTTAGTCCATCGAGCGGGAGATTCGGGCACGTCAACCGCTGGTACTGGGCCCAGTTCCGTCTGCCAGGTCAGGTCAGGAAGCTAGGTATCGAGGTACTTCTCTCGACCGTTCCTGAGGGTGTCGTTGGCGCCCACTTCCGGCAGGTGATTGTTGTCCACGATTTGAGTCCTCTTGTGTTTCCGACGCTCTATCCACGTCTGAACCTGTACTTCCGTCACGTGGTGCCGCGTCTCCTTCGTTCAGCGACTGCGATTGTGTGCGTCTCCGACTTCACGCGGGCCGAGGTTCAGCGCTGGTACTCGGTCCCTGACGAGAAGCTTCACGTTGTGTACGAGGGCGTTTCTATCGGGGCCGTCGGGGGGCATGGCTCGGAGCCCTTCCACCCAAATTCCAGTCCGGCGGAGTACCTGCTTTGCGTGGCCAGTGAGCTTTCTCCGAGAAAGAACCTGCAGTTCATGATTCGCAGCCTGTCCGCTGTTCTCCGAGAGCGTCGTCACCTGGACCTGATAATCGTGGGCAAGAGAGACGGTCGCTTCCTGCCAGGGCTGCAGGCCCTGTCCGACGAAGAGGGAGTAGGACGACAGGTGAGGTTCGTCGGTTACGTGGACGATGCAACCCTTGCAGGGCTATACTCCGGGGCGAGGATGCTGGTCTACTCAAGCCTCTATGAGGGGTTCGGTCTTCCGATGTTGGAGGCAATGTCCTTGGGTGTTCCGGTCCTGACATTCGACGTGAGCTGCTTGCCTGAGATAGCGGGCGATGCGGCAAAGGTCGTTGCCGTTGGTGATGCCCAGGCGCTTCAGTCTGCGGCACGCATGATCCTTGACGATCAGCGACTGGCCGAAGACCTTGTCAGACGAGGCCGCGAGCGCGCTGCGCTATTCTCATGGGAAAGGGCCGGAATCGAACTGGCAGCGGTCATCAGGAGCGTTGTCTGAGAGTTATTCAAGTGGTTGGTTCGTTTCCGCCAGAGCCGTGTGGCATTGGTGACTACACTGCAAGGCTGACAGCCGCGCTGGCTCAGCAAGGGGTTGAAGCAGTTGTTCTCACACGGCACTCCGCCGGCGACCGCCCATCCCGTGTGACGACTATCGATGGTCTCCGGAAATGGAGCCTGTCCGGTGTTGCAGGCTTGCTCAGAGTAGTTCGGGGTCTGCGGCCGGACCTCATTCATGTTCAGTACCCCGGGCTGGGGTACGGCTACTCGCTGGCGCCCCACCTGCTCACTGCGTTCGTCGCGCTGACCCGGATTCCAGTTGTTGTGACGCTGCACGAGTACGAGCGTGCCCATTGGCTCCGTCGGCTGAGCGAGGCTCTGCTGGCAGCGTGCGCCACGAGCGTGGTGTTCACAACGAGCCAGGAACAGGCGCACGCGGTTCGTCGGATCGGCTGGCTAGTGCCCTCTCTGCATTGCGCCCATGTGATCGTCATCGGCTCCAACCTGCCAGAGGGCGAAGCCACAGGGGCGGCTGGCTATAATCGTTCGGAGTTCAGCTACTGGGGCATGTTTCATCCGGGCAAGGGAATCGAGAAGGTGCTGGGCGGCTTCGCGCTGGCTGTGAGGAGGGCTGAGGATCTCAGATTGACGCTGGTTGGGGCCAGGCGGCAGAAGGACGAGCGATACATCGAAAGGCTTCAGGAGTTGGTCGACCGGCTGGGTGTCCGTCAGCGGGTGATGTTCTGTTTCGACCTGTCAGGCGAGGACACGATCGGAGTGCTCAAACGCTGCTGCGCGGTCATCTTGCCCTATGGCGATGGCGCGACCTTCCGTCGAGGCACGCTTGTGGCCGCCTTGCGGCTGGGGTTGCCTGTAGTGAGCACACGAGGCCCCGATACACCTTCAGAGCTCGTTGATGAGAGGAGTATTCTGTTCGCCGCAGATGAGGGGGGGATCGCCGATCTGCTGCTCAGACTGCGCTCCGAGTCAGACCTCAGGGATCGGCTTTCGTCCGGCGCGGCCGCTCTCGGAGAGAGATTCGATTGGCGTGACATAGCTTGCAGGCACATGGTCCTCTACGAGAAGCTCGCGGCGCACCGGAAAGGCTAGGCCTTGGCCCGCTTCGTGTCCACGAGCGAAAGGAACAGCGCACGGTGCTTCTCCACGCTCTGCTGATGGGCGAAGACGTCAAGAGCGCGCTGCCGTGCCGCCTCTCCATAACGGCGGGCAAGTGCTCTGTCTGCTAGGATGGTCGAGATGGCTTGTGCGAGCGCTTCGGCATCTCGAGGTGGTACGACCAGGCCCGTGTGTCCGTGTTGGTTGATCCACGATGTGCCGGTCCCGAGTTCGGTTGTGACGAGCGGCTTGCCTGCGGACATCGCTTCAAGCAGCACCAGACCGAAGGCCTCTGAGCGTGCCACCGACGGAAGCACGAAGACATCGCAGGCGGCGTAGTGCAGCCTGAGTTCCGAATTGGGAAGGGCACCAAGGAACGCTACCCGGCCATCGATACCCAGGGAGTGAGCCAACGCCTTCAGGTTGCCCTCCAGTGGTCCTTTGCCGACGATCGCGAGAGCGGCGTCGGTTCGGGCAATTGCATGCAGCAGGACTTCGATACCCTTGTAGTACACCATGCGGCCGACGAACAGCACGATAGGACGCCCATGTCTTTGGCGGATGCGTTCGACCGCGCCGGCTATACCAGCTGGTGGCTCCCAGGCCGAAGTGTCGACGCCGTACGGAATCACTGTCAACTCCTGGCGACAGGCTATGAGGTATGGTGAAGTCGCGGCGATATTCGGGTTTGAGCAGATGACTCTGGCGCATCGCCTCAGCAGGGTTGTCACAATTGGCTTGTACAGCGGTTCGATGAAGCGTTGCCGTACGATATCGAAGTGCCATGTCAGGACAACCGGTGACTTTGGCGCAACCGTGAGCAGGGCAAGCTCACCCGGCGGCCAGGGTGAGTGGACGTGTATGATGTCAGACGTCGATGCCAGCCTGCGAAGGACCCGTGGAAAGCCCACGGCAATCGGTGTTGAAAGAGGGCGAGTCAGCAGTGGGAGCTTGATTACCCTGACGCCATCGTGAATCGTGTCCCACGCGCTCCGGTCATCACTAACTGCCAGGACGGTTACATCAAAGTCATCAGTCAGGGCAACGGCGAGTCTGCGGGCGGCCTCTTCGACGCCGCCAATGTGTGGCCAGAACGCCTTGCAGATGCTCAGAAGTCTGGGTCTTGCTCTTGGCATTTGGCTCTGTACACTTCTTCTGCGTATCTTGGTCCGGGGTAGATGAACCTCTGTGACTTAGCTGTGCAGCGAGTCTATGGTGCGCATCGATGAAGTCAACACTGAGCCTTGTGGACGCAGAACAAGAGAGGAGCGATCACTGCAGGTGAATTCACGATTCGTGGCAGGAGTTCTGCTGGTTCTGCTGACGACGACGGCGACGGCCGAGGTCGTGTTGGTTGAGAACAGGCTCACCCTGGATGCCCTCGCGCTGGTGAACGCACGCTGGCAGAGGGTCAGTGAGGTCGGTGTTTCACGGATGGACTTTTCGTTTTACCGGTTCGGGGCGCCGGTCGGTCTGAACTGGCGTCCTGCCACCGACGTGATGGTGCGAGTCAGTTTCGATGCGGGCTGGAACGAGCGAGCCCTTGACCTGTATGCTGATCTCAGACTTCCCGCAGGTTTCGTTCTGCGTTCCGGTCAGTTCATACCGCCCATTGGCCGTGAAGCACTGACCCTTCCGCGGAAACTGAGGTTCGTCGAGTACTCGATTCTGAAGGGGGCTTGGAAGCCTTACGACCCCCGAGACGTTGGACTCATGCTTTCTCGGGATACGGGTCTTTTTGCAGCCAGTATTGCAGTCGTCAACGGGTTCGGCAGGTCGGGCTGGTTGCAGGATGAGAACAGGTGGAAGGACGTCTGCGGGCGTGTGGTCTTCCGTCCCAGAGCGGTTGAGAATACGTTCGTCGGGGGACGCGGCTACTACGGTCGCGTGGGGCCAGAAGGCGGGCTGATGGCGAACTACGCTCTGGAGTCGGGTCTTGGTCTGGGTGAAGTTACGTTGCTCTCGGAAGTCCAGCGTGCGCTGATTGGCACATATGCAGTCACAGCGGCATACTTGGAAGCCAGTGGTCGTGTGCTCGACTGGCTTGAGCCTGTCGGGAGATTGCAGGCAAGCATTGACGACGCCAGAACCCTGACTGCTGGAGCAACTGCGGGTGCGATTGTCGACCTGCACGGCGAGTCAGTGCAGATCATGTTGAACTATGATTACTTGCGTCGATTCCCGCGTCAGCATTCGGAAGAATACGAGCGGCACCAGTTGCTGCTGCAACTGCGTGCTTCGCTTTGAGCTCCGTGTATTGTCAACATTCTGGCGCGGAAGCAGGCAGATTCCTGATTACCGGCGGCTGCGGTTTCATTGGCTCGAACTTCGTCAGGATGCTGGTGTCGGCGCAGCCGGATTGCCGTGTAGTGAATCTCGACAGCCTGACGTACGCCGGAAACCTGGAAAACCTGCGTGATCTGGAGTCGAATCAGCGCTACAGCTTCATCCGCGGCGACATCTGCGATCGGAGTGTGGTTGAGGCAGCGATATCCAGCGTCGATGCCGTGGTTCACTTCGCCGCTGAGAGTCACGTCGATCGTTCGATAGAAGACAGCTCCCTCTTCATCCGGACGAACGTGCTTGGAACTCAGATTCTGCTTGACGCTGCGCGAAGGACGGGGGTGAAGCGGTTCGTCCATATCTCCACGGACGAGGTCTATGGTACTTTGGGCGATGAGGGCAGGTTCACCGAAGTGACACCGTTGAGGCCGAGGTCGCCGTACGCTGCCTCGAAGGCAGCTGGGGATCTACTGGCTCAGTCCTACTTCGAAACCTACCGGCTGCCGGTTTGCGTGGTCCGGCCGTCGAACAACTACGGTCCCTATCAGCATCCTGAAAAGTTCATCCCGCTGATGATCACCAATCTGATTGAGGGACGAAAGGTGCCGGTATATGGCGAGGGCCGCAATGTCCGTGACTGGCTTCATGTTGAGGACTGCTGTCGCGCGATTCTCTCTGTTCTGGAGCGCGGACGACCGGGCAGAGTCTACAACGTGGGCGGCGGCAACGAATTGAGCAACATTGACCTTGTCAGGCGAGTGTTGCGGCTGGCGCATAGGGAGGAGGATGCGATCGAGTTCGTTGCCGACCGTCCTGGTCACGATTACCGCTACGCGCTAGATTCGACCAGAGTCGCAGGAGAGCTGGGTTGGCGGCCTGAGGTTGAGCTCGGTGATGGTCTCACAGCCGCTATTCGCTGGTACGAAGAACACCCCGAGTGGTGGCAGCCATTGAAGCAACGGCTCGCGCGTGAGTCGCGTGGCTTCTGGTTGTCCCCCCCACGTAACTGACCGCTGGTCAGGCCTTGCGGCCAGACGTTTGACTGGCCGTGCCAGCCATCTAGAATCTTGTGATAGGTCTACTACATATGGACGCAGGCGCAACATTCCTGAAGACGGTCGACCGACTTGTCACGGCCCGGCGCTTGAGCGCCATCATCAGCGCTTGGCTCTGGCTGCTGGCTCTGGCTGCGCTGATTTCTGTCATAGCCATGGCTCTGTTGTTCGGTCCGGCTGTACTGCTGGTGGTTCTGCCTGCTGCGCTGGCCGTGGCTGTACGTTGGTTGAAAAACGCCACTCCTGCTGCGGTGGTCAGAGACATCGAGGGGAGGAATCCCGCTCTGGAGGGGCGATTGGTTGCTGCACTTGGCCTTACCCGATTGGCGGCCGCCGGCAGGGAGGGCTACTCTCCGGATCTGGTTCGGGCGGCGCTGACGGATGCCGATTCCGGAATAGCCTGTGCAGAACTGCGCGGTCTGGTGAGCCGCAGGGCGGCGCTGACCGCCCTCGCACTGCTGCTCGTGGCGATTGTGGGCGCGGTTGCGTTGTACATACATTCACCCTTGCGCGCGCTGGTTGGGGCGGCCAACCTCCTTGGCAGTTCTGGGCGGATCGTGTCCTTGGTTGTGATGTCACCGGACACTGCTGTTACCCCGGGCGGTGTGGTTACCCTAAGGTGTGCGGTGAGGCCCGAGGGTGCCCTGCGCGAGGTTCGGCTGCGTACTCGAGGGCGTCGATCGGTTACGCGCAGGCTCAGAGTTGACCGCGGTCTCGGTACGTTCACGTCATCGGTTGATGAAGGCTTCACCTACCATTTTTTCGCTCTGGGTGTCGCATCGGAGCCGCGGGTTGTACAACTGCGCGAGCCGCTGGTCTTTCGCAGCCTGACCTTTGAATACGATTACCCGGATTACAGTGGACTCGGGATGTTTCGCTCGTCAGCGACCGATATCCGCGCGTTGCGCGGTACGGTTGTGCGGGCAACAGCAGATCTGAACCGTCCTGCAGCGGGTGCCGCCGCGCTGATCGGCGCAGACACGGTCGCGCTGAGCGTCGCCGACGCGCACGGGCGAGTGAGCGGTGCTTTCTTGGTTCTGCAGGATGCCGATGGCAAGATCGAAGCGGTCGATTCAGCAGGCGCGCGGGCTGATCAAGGTCTGCGCATCCGTGTTGTTCAGGATGAGCCACCGCTGGTTCGTGTGCTCCTTCCCGGCCGTGACGTCGACGTGCCGGTAAGCATGAGGCTGCCGCTGCTTGTTGATGTGATTGACGACTTCGGCGTGGAGCGGGTGCTGCTTCGATACGGCAAGGATAGCCTGAATCGGTCAATCACACTCAGTTCGGCGGGCAGAGGACGCGAGGATACTGTGGCGTACGTCTGGGACTTGAACCTTGTCGAACTGCTGCCCGGAGAGGTGTTGCAGTATCGTCTCGAAGCGTTGGATAACGACAATGTCAGCGGACCGAAGGTCGGACGTAGCGACGTGTACTCGGTTCGGTTTCCGACGATGGCAGAGATATACACGATGTCGGTTCAGCAAGCGACGCGGACCAGGCAGATGCTCGCGCCACTGCAGGCCGAACAGCAGCAGGTAGTCGATGAGCTCGGACGAATCGGGCAGGAGCTTGACCGCAGCCGTGAGCTTTCCTGGGATGAACGTCAGACTTTGGCACAGACGCTGGACGACCAGGAACGGCTGGCCCAGCAGATAGCGGGGCTCCAACAAGAGCTCTCCGATGTGATGCAGCAGGTCGGCGAAGGGCTGGCTTATGACGGCGAAACGATGGAGAAGCTGGGTCAGCTTGAGCAGCTACTGAGCGAGGTTCTGCCCAGGGACTTGCAGCGGGCGCTTGCGGACCTCCGGTCGAGGTTGCAGGGTAACTCACCGGAACTGAGGCAGGCGATGGAGCGCCTTCAGCGTGAGCAGGAACTGCTGAAAACAGGGATTGACCGGGCGCTGGAGTTGCTCAAGCAAATCCTGGAAGAACAACGACTCGATGCCCTTGCGCGTCTTGCCGACGAGCTGGCAAGCGAACAGGAACGGGTGACCCGGCGGTTGGCCGAACAGGACCGGCATCAGCTTGCCGAGAAACAGGCTGGCCTGGCGACGGGACTGGATTCGCTGCACGAGCGGACGCGCGATCTCGCATCCACCATCTCAGACAACGCGTTATCTGATTCGCTTGATGCTTTGTCCGCGGAGATGCTGGCTGCGGGGCTGGCACAGCAGGCACAGGAGCTGCGTCGAATGCTGGCTGCGGGGCAGACCGGCGGGGAGGCCGAGAAGAGCAGGTCACTGGCTGAGGGAATGCGCGCCACCGCAGATCGCCTCAAGTCGCTCAGCGAGCAGCTCAAGAAGCGACGCTCTGTCGACCTTGCCGAGAGGCTTGGCCTGCTGATGAGGGACGTTCTGGCCCTTTCAGAGATGCAGGAGGAGCTGGAGCGGTCGGAGGAGTCTAGTGAGAATCTTGCAAGGCGTCTTGCCGGTCTGGGCGAGGCCGCCCGGATCACGGCGGAGTCAATCGCTGCGGTCAGCGGCAGGTCCATGCTTGTTTCGCCAGAGGTCGGCAGGGATATGGCTCGGGCGCTGAGTTTCATGGCGGCGGCAGGACGGTCGCTGGGCGACAGGGCCGATGATGCGGCGCGTTCCCAGATGACGAGTTCTCGTGTTGCTCTGAACCGCGTCGCTCGCAGCCTGCTGGACGCGCTGGAACGGTCGATGCAGGGCGGGGGCGCATCGCGCGGCATGGAGGGTCTGGCAGAGCAGCTCTCGCGGATGGCGGGTGAGCAGCTCGGCATCAATTCGGAGCTGGGCGGGATGCCCATACCGATGCCGGGGGGGATGAGTCCAGGCCAGATACAGGCCATCCAGCGTCTGATGTCGCGTCAGGCAGCGCTGCGGCAGCAACTGGAGCAGATGCTGCAGACCATGGGGAGCTCGCAGCCGGGCATGATGGCCGACCTGGCGCAGGCGATCGAGGAGATGCGGGCGGCGGAGCGCGACCTGTCCGAACTCAACGTGACCCGGGAGCTGATTGAGAGGCAGCAGGGTGTTCTGCAGCAGCTGCTCGATGCCCAGCGGAGTCTACGCCAGCGCGGTCAGAAGGAGGAACGGGAGGGAGAAGCGGCTAAGCCGTATCAGGTTCGCGCACAACCTCTGCTGCCTGTCGACCTGGGTGAACGAGACAGGTTGCTTCGAGAGGAGTTGCTGCGGGCGCTCAAGGACAGCTACCCGCGTGATTACGAAGGGCTGATAAGGTCGTACTTTGAGAGGCTGGTGATCAGTCGGTGAACCGGCGGGTCTTCTTGATGGTTCTTGCCCTGACTTCAGCGGTCGCGGCCCAGAGTGCCGAGGGCGCGAGAATGCTTGAACAGGCCGGCATTCTCGAAGCGGCCTTTGATGAGTATCGCCTGGCGCTGGTCAGAAATCCCAAAGACGTAGCAGCGTACGCGGGTCTGCGTCGCACGTCTCAGTTTGTCGGGAGACTGGACAGTCTGGTTCAGGTCAGTCGCAGGCTGTCGACCTCGGACTCTAACCGGGTTGACTTCAGACTTGGACTGATAGAGGGCCTGCTGGGCATCCGACGCAGGACCGAAGCGTTGAACGAGGCCCGCCGGGCAGCGAGCCGCTGGCCAAGTCAGATGCCGGCCATTGCCGAGGCACTTGCCGGC
>CBFGIY010000031.1:0-26479 GCA_965648935.1 Caldifarciminota bacterium | reverse complement strand
GTTCGGTGCACAACCCGGGCGGGCTGCAGCACACCAGCGGCTGCTCGCCGGCGATTCCGTCGCTGAACCAGCAGATTCGCGATGTCATTTCGCCCAACAACATCCAGAAGCTGTTCATCATCGACGGCCTGTTCGGGGTCTACACCGGCGGGCCGGGCGGCCAGCCCAACTTCAACCCCAAGCTCCTGATAATGAGCCGGGACCCCGTGGCGTGCGACTTTCGCGGCCAGCAGGTGCTCAACATCGAACGGCAGGCGCGCGGCCTGTCCCAGCTAAACGCGGCGCACATCACGACCGCGGCCCAGCCGCCCTACAGCCTGGGCACGACCGAAATCGAGCTGGTGCGGCTGGTCAACGTCGGGGTGAGCGAGCCGGGCCGGCCGGGTCCGGTTGAGTCGGGTCTTGAAGTGCGGCCCCAGCCGCTGCGCGATCGCGGCACCGTGTCGTTCTCGCTCGGCCGCGCGGGAAGAGTGCGCGTGGACCTGGTGGATGACGCGGGCCGGGTGGCGGCGCGGCTGTTCGACGGCGCGCTCGGGCCGGGCAGCCACAGCATCGGCTGGCGCGGCCGCGGCCTGCGCGCGGGCAGCTACACCGTGCGTCTGGAGGGCGCCGGGCAGAGCATCGGGCGCCGGGTGACGGTGGTCAGGTAGGTATGTGCGAATTGCGAACGTCGAATTGCGAATGAGCAGAGAGGAGCGGGGATGAGGAAGCTGGCAATCGCGGCGCTGGCGCTGCTCGCAATCGCGTGCGAGCCGGCCGGGCCGACAAAGAAAGACGTCGTCGACCTCGTGCCGACCGACAACGAGATAAGCGGCTGGGCCCGGTCCGGGACGATGAGCGTCGCCGAGAACGCCGCCCAGCTCTACGACCTCATCGACGGCGAGGGCGAGGATTACATCAACAACGGGTTTGTCAAGTGCGCGTTCCAGACTTTCTCGGGCACGGTCGGCGGCAACGCGGTGGAGCTTGAGCTGAGGGTGTTCGATATGGGCGACTCGACCAACGCCCGGGCCGTGTACGGTGTGGTCGGGACCGGCTCGGAGACGCCCTGGGCCGATAACCCGCCCGGTGCCCAGGCGCGAATCGACGAGTCGCTTCTCTTCGCCTGGCGCGTGGACTTCCGCGCCGGGGAGTTCTACGTTTCGGCCAGCATCCTCGACAAGACACAGGCGGCGCTGGACATCGCCAAGCTGTTCTGCCTGAACGTGGCCCAGGCAATCGTTGACTAGCCGAATCTCGACGGGGTGAGGTGATGAGCGGAATCACGAGACGGGACTTCATCAAGGCCGGCGTGGGCATCGCGGCCGCGGCGCTGCTGCCGCGGCGGCTGCTCGGGGCCGAGCCGCAGCAGCCCGCCGGGCCGGCCGTCGCGGTGGCCTCGGGCGACAATGCCAAGTTGGTCCGGGCCGCGGTCGACGCGCTCGGCGGCATTGGCCAGTTCATCAAGTCGGGCGACAAGGTCGTCATCAAGCCGAACATCTCGTTCGCGGCCAACTCGGACTGCGGGGCGACGACGAGCGCGGGCATCGCCCGACAGGTCGTCGAGCTGTGCCTCGAGGCGGGCGCGGCCCGGGTCGTGCTGCTCGACCACACCATTGCCGACCCGAAGCTCTGCATCGACCGCAGCGGTATCAACAGCGCCATCACCGACCCGAAGAAGGTCAGCCTGCTGACGCCTGCCGAGGAGCGGCAGTACGAGGAGGTGGCGATACCGGGCGCGACCGAGCTGAAGAAGGTCAAGATTGCGCGGGCCGCGCGCCAGGCCGACAAGCTCATCTGCCTGCCGACCGCCAAGTCCCATTCCGCGACCGGGGTCAGCCTCGGGCTCAAGAACCTGATGGGGCTGATATGGGACCGCGGGTACCTGCATACCAGGAACCTGCACAAGGCCATCGCCGAGCTGGCGCTCGTCATCAAACCGGACCTGACAATCATCGACGCGACCCGGGCCCTGACCAGCGGCGGGCCGGGCGGGCCGGGCAAGACCGCGCGGCTGGACAAGGTCGTGGCCGGGGCCGACCCGGTCGCGGTGGATTCCTATGCGGTCGGCCTGACCCAGTGGTACAACAAGTCGTTCACCGGCCGGGGCGTGAAGCACATCGTCGCGGCGAGCGAGCTGGGTCTGGGCGAAATTGACACCGCGAAGATGCGAATCAAGGCTGTTGCGGTCTAGGAGACAGCCGGGATTCGAACCCGAATGACGAAACGGGTGAACGGGAGGGCGGCGTGGCGCGCGCTGCGCTGGGCGGTGCAGTTCCTGTTTCTCGGGCTGTTCGTGGCGCTGTTCGCGCTGGCGCGCTATGGGGTCGCGCCCGGGGCGCAGAACCTGTTCCTGCGGTTCGACCCGCTGGCGCTGCTGGTGACCAGCATCGCGGGCCGCTCGGTCGTGACGCTGCTGTTGCCGGCGCTGGTGCTGGTCGGGCTGACACTCGTCCTGGGCCGGTTCTTCTGCGGCCATGTCTGCCCGCTGGGCACGGCCGTGGATTTTTTCGACGCGGCGACGCGGCGGAGCGCAAGGGGACCGCGCTGGCTGCGCTACGGCAAGTACGCGACACTGGTCTTTCTTCTGGCCGGGGCCGGGCTGGGCGCGTCGTTCATCGGTTTCCTTGACCCGCTGGTGATTTTCGAGCGTACCCTGACCGTCGCGCTCTGGCCGGCCTGGACCTACCTCGCCAAGGGCCTGCATCCGGGCCCGGCTTACACCGAGGTGGCGCTGGCGCTTACGCTGTTCGGCGGCATCCTCGCGCTCGGACTCATCCAGCGGCGGTTCTGGTGCCGCAACCTCTGCCCGCTGGGCGGGCTGTACGCGCTTGTGGCCAAGGTCGCGCTCCTGAAGTTCGCATGGCGGCGCGAATGCCGCCACTGCAAGGCCTGCGAGCGCGCCTGCCCGACCGACGCGATAGACTCAGACCGTTCGTACATCGACTCGGGTGAATGCATCGACTGCGGGGCGTGCGGGTTCGGCTGTCCCGACTCGGCGATCGCCTATCGAGTTCACGCGCGGCCGGCGCAGTTCGATATCGGGCGCCGGCAGGCTATCGCGGCCATCGGTTCGGCCGCGGTGCTGGCGCCGCTGGCGCGCAGCCTGATCCACAAGAAGCTGCAGGGCCGGTTCATCCGGCCGCCCGGCGCCGTCCCCGAGCCGGATTTTCTCAACTCCTGCGTGCGCTGCGGGCTGTGCTACAAGGTCTGCCCGACGAATGGCCTGCAGCCGGCGCTCTTCGAGGCCGGGGTCGAGGGTGCGTGGTCGCCGCACCTGGTGCCGCGCATCGGCGGCTGCGAGAAGAACTGCAACCTGTGCGGCCAGCACTGTCCGACCGGCGCGATACGCAACCTCTCGCTGGAGGAGAAGAGCTACGCGCGCATCGGCACCGCGGTCATCGACCGCGCGCGTTGCATCGCGTGGGAGCAGAACCGCGTGTGCCTGGTCTGCGACGAGGCCTGCCAGTACAACGCCATCGAGGCGTTCAACGAGACGATTCACGGCGAGACGCTACTGCGGCCGTTCGTGGACGAGCGGTTGTGCATCGGTTGCGGCGTCTGCGAGTCGCGCTGCCCGGTTGACGGTCCGGCCGCGATACAGGTGTGGCGGATGGGCGAGGAGCGCCGCCGCACCGGTTCCTACATCACCGAGGACAAGGTCCAACTGCGCTGCGGCCAGCAGAGCGGCGAGGACCTGCCGTCCGGTTTTATCCAGGAATAGCCGCTGGCCGCCTCGATCCTGCTGCTCATCTGCCTGGGCCAGCGGGTACCCGCGGTGTTTGATGCGGCCGGGTCAAACCAGGTTCACTTCATACTGCCGTCCGGGCTGTACACCTTTGACCGGGGCGCCGGGGCGTGGAGCCGTGCGGCGGGTCCGGCCGGGTTGCTCGACTCGGTGCGCGCGGTCGGTTCGGACGACGGGCTGCTGTGGGTCGGGACACGGGCGGGCGCGGTCGTTGCCGATGCGCGGGCGCGCGACTGGCGTCTCCTGCCCGGTCCGGTCGAGGTCGGCGGGTTCGCGTTCGACGCCGACTACGCGTGGGCGGCCGCGGCAGGCGGGCTGTACCGCTACGACAAGTTCAGCGAGACCTGGGAGAGCCTGGGCGGTCCGCGATGCCGCGACGTGCGGCTCTCGGGCGGCGCGGTCTGGCTGGCGACCGACAGCGGCGCGTGGCGCTACCTGCCTGAGTTCGAGCGGCTTGAGCCGGTGCCGGGCGCGCACGGCCAGTTCGAGCGCATCCTCGCGACGCCGGCGCGGCTGTTCTTTTTCGGCGCGGCCGCGCGCTACGACCTTGACAACATCGGGGACGTGAGGGCGCTGGGCGATTCGGTGTTCGCGGTCGCCGGGGGACGGGTGCAGCTCTTTGACCCCAAGGCGCGGCAGTGGGTCGGTTTCCGCGACGCGGAGTTCGGCGCGGCGCGCGGCCTTGCGGCGGGCAGCGCGGGCCTGCTGGTCGCGACCGACGCCGGGCTGGTCGCCTTCGACTGGGCCGAGCGCACCACGCGCACCTGGAACCGGGCGACCGGGCTCGAGATCGATTCGCTGGTCGGCTGTTACGAGGACGCGCAGTTCGCCTACGCGCTGGGCGCGAACCGCGTTGCGGTGCTGGACAAGTCCTCAGGCGCGTGGCGCAGCGAGGCACTTGAGCGCGGGCGGGCCGGGGCCGGACTGGTCTATCTGGACGACAACGGCGCGCACCTGCGGCTGGTGCCGAAGACCGACCTGCGGCTGGCCGGCCGGGCCTACTACTCGAGTTCTCTCTCGCTACCCGGCGAGTTCGGCCGGCGCAGCGAGTACCGCAACCTGAACCTGGCCCTGACCGCGGAGCACGAGACCGGCCGGAACCTGCGGCTGTCCTATGACGACACCGACCGCGGCACAGTGCCCTGGGGCGCGGGCTGGCGCGGCGCCGAGCGCGACATTCTCGCGCGGGCCGATGCCGGGCTGCTGGACTCGGATTACTTCGAGTACGGCATCGTGCCGGCGCACCAGCTGCTCGGGGGCCGGGCGCGGCTGCGCGCCGGAAGGCACAGCCTGGTCGCGCAGGGCGGCGCGCTGCAGTCGGTGCCGCAGCGCGACTATTTCGCCGGGCGCAAGGCCGCGAAGCGCATCACGCTGCCCGACCGCGGCTTTGCGCGCCGGGTCCGCTATCGCCTGCGCGTGGTGCCGCTGCCCGGCGAGGCGGACACGATTCTCGTTGACGACCGGCGCGCGGCGACTGACGGGCCGGACACCGAGCATCGCATCGTGGCCGGCATCGAGGGCGACTTCGACCCGCTGATACCGGGCGTTCACTACTTCACGGACCGCCGCGCCGCGGTCATTCAGTTTCTGTCCCAGCGCGGCGATTCCGACATCGTCGCGCTGCGCCTGAGCGGGCAGGATTACCTTCTGCAGGCCGGCGATTCGAGCACGGCCCAGGAGAATGCTTACTTTCTCGGGCCGAACATCGTGCCGGGCAGTTTCGAGCTCACCATCCGCGACTCGCTGGGCGTTGCGCTGGACCTGGCCGGGTTCGGGCTGGATATGGACCGCGACGGCCGGGTTGACGAGCAGTTTCTCGACAACCGTCTCGGCTGGCTGGCGTTCCCGGCGGCGCGGCCGTTCCCGGCCTGGGTCTACGAGGACACGCTGAGCCGCTACACGCTCGAGTGCCGCTACGAGTCGCGCTCGGCGTTCTACGCGCTCTCGGCCCGGCCGATGGTCAAGAACAGCGAGACCGTGCTGGTGGACGGTGAGCCGATGGCGCGCGGCACCGACTACGTGGTCGACTACACGTCGGGCACGCTGCTTTTTTCGCGCGACGACGCGGTGAGCGAGTTCAGCGCGGTCGAGGTGCGCTACTCATCGGTCGCACGCGGGCGCGGCGGGCTGCTCGCTTCGGGCCAGCCGATACTGGAGCCGGCTGCCGGGCTTCTGGTCGCGCCCGGGTTCACGCGCCTGGACAGCACCAACGCGGCCCACCTGTCGGCGCGCTGGCAGCCGAGCCTGGGCCGCGGCGCCAGCCTGCGCGTCGCGCCGCAGGCCGCGGTCGACTTCTCGGGCAACTGGGCCCAGAACTGGAACCTGACCGCCGGGTTCGGGCCGGCGAGTGTCAGCGCGAACTACCGCGGCTATGCGCCGGGCTTTGCCGGGTACGGGGCCGAGGCGCGCAGGTACGGCCGGCTCGAGCACGGGGCGGGCGCAGGAGTTTCGGTGGAGCCGGTGCGGCATCTGAAGCTTGAGGGCAGGTACGACCGCGACTGGCTGCGCGATTCGCTGGGCGCGCGGGCAGAGGAGAGCCACGCGTGGGGCAAGGTCGGCTATTCCAACCTGCGCGTCGTATCGGGCTGGGTACTCGCCGGGGCCGATGCGGTGCCCGACTACCGGAAGCGGCGGCTGAAGGCCGGCCTGGGCTGGGGCATCGAGCGGGGCCGGGCGCGCGCGCGGCTTGACGCAGTCGCGGGCAGCGACGCGGTCGAGCGCCCGGGCGGCACGACCGAGGGCAACATCGAGGTCGGGGCAGACGCGAACTTCAGCCTGGGAACGCCGCTGAACGTTGACATCTCGTGGCGGCGCGGCCGGCTCGATGCGGGTGCGGCGCCTCGGTCTGGCGAGGAGGTTCGGGCCCGGCTCAACCTTGACCTCGTGCCGGGGCTCTACTACACCGGGTCCTACGACCTCACTGCCGGGCACTACCGCGGCGCGGCGAGCGAGCTGGATCTGTCCGCGTCCCAGCTCAACAACCTGCACATCGCGCCGGGGCGCTGGGTCGCGGCGCTGTCGGTCGTCAACTTCTCGGTCGGCGCGGGCACGAGCTTCAGCGAATACCTGCGCGGTCTTGAGCCGGGATTCGAACGGCCGTGGCTGGCCATCGGGCCGCTGGACGCGGGCCAGCCGGCATCGGTGTCGATGCTTGAGAACCTGCAGGGTACGGTCCAGCTCACGCCCGCGAGCGGGCTGTCGGTGTGGGCGCGGCGCCAGTACAACCAGAGCGCCAGCGGCTTCTACTCGATGCCCGACACGCGGCTGGCAATCGAGGACAAGGTCAAGGTCGATTGGGAGCCCGGTCGGGCCGGCCGGTTCACCTCGACCTGGGACCGGCGCTCGGCCGAGGGTTACCCAAGCTCCGAAGTCAACAACGTCTACTTCGAATGGAACCGGCCGTGGACTGACCGGTTGCGCTCCAAGCTCACCGCCAACTGGCGCGGCGCGGTCGATCGCTACATCCGAGCAAACTTGGAGAGCGGCGAAGTGAAGGCCGCGGCCGAGGGGCAGTATCGCGTGGGGGAGAAGTCGTACCTGCGCGGCAGGCTCGGCGGCAGCCGCTCGACCGGCGCGGCCGGCGTAACACTGACCGCGACGCCGGGCGCCGGGGTGAACCTCAACCTCTGGCGGTTTTTGTATCTTCAGTTCGACTACGACGCGACCGTACCGTTTGGCGCGGCCGCCTCGCACCTGCTCGCCGTCCGCATCACCGGGCAGTTCTAGTCGGCCGCAGTCCCCTGCCGGTTCACGCCGATGGCGTCGGGTCTGGTCGGCGACACCGCTACCGGTAGTGGTGTCGCCGAGAATGGCATACCACAGGTTGTGGGGGGAGTGACTACCCCATTGGCTTGCCCGTTCAGCGCGACTGCGAGGTTGCGGGCGAGTTTCGACGCGAACCGCGTGATGTGCGCGAGGTCGATGAGCGCTGCGAGCCGAATGTCGAGCGCAGACGCAAGGGCGTGACTGAACAGCGGCGCGATCACGGTGACAAGGTACGGTGTTGCAGGCAGGGCGACGTGCCAGTTCAGCCGCGCGAGCAAGCCGGGGAAGAGCCAGTTCGTGATTGCGGGTTTCAGAGCCACGGTGAACGTCAGGGTGACGAGGCCAGTCGCGGACGAGGTCCCGGTCTGGCTCTTGTCGGGCAGCGGCTTGACCGCGGCGCAGGTGAGGATAAGCTAGGGGCGATGTTGAATGAGAGTGCGATGCCCGCGGCGAAGCGGCGGGCGCGGTGAACATCGCGGTCGGGGTCGTCGCCCTGGGCGCGGGGCTGCTGCTGTGTTTCTGGGGCCAGCGGGTCGCGCGGTTTGCCCTGGGCCTGACCGGGTTCGCGGCCGGGGCGGTGCTGTGCTGGGTCGCGCTGGGCGCGGTGGCCGGGATGAGCGCGGTGCTGCGCTACGTGCTCTGCGGGGTCGCGGGGCTGGCCGGGGCGGTGCTGGCATTCATCCTCTACAGCGTGGGCGTGTTCCTGCTCGGGGCGCTGGCCGGTGCTTTCCTTGCGGGGTTGGCCGCGGTGGTGCTGCGGTCTGAGCCGGGGCAGGTCGGGGTGCTGGGCGCGGCGCTGGTCGGCGGGGTCGTGGCGCTGGTAGCGCAGAAGTGGCTCCTGTGCGTTATGACCGCTTTTGCCGGGTCGTGGCTGGCCGCGGTCGGGCTTTTCCAGTTGGCCGGGTGGAGCGCGGCCGGGCCGATCGCTGACCTGCTGCGGCCGGGCGGCAGGCACGGCGCGGCGATGGTCGGGGTGTGGCTGGGGCTGGGCGCGCTCGGCAGTCTCGTGCAGTTGCGCCAGCGGAAGTAGGCGCGGGTCGGTATCAGCAGGACAATGGATTCGGAGCGGCTGAGCGCGGTTGACCTGTCGGGTTCGGCCGGGCGGGCAATCTGGCGCGTGGCCTGGCCGGTGATGCTGGTGTCGCTGCTGTTCACCGGCCTGCACGTGGTTGACCTGTTCTGGGTCGGGCGGCTGGGCAAGGCCGCGGTGGCGGGCACGGCGCTGGCCGGGTCGGTGGTGGGCGTGCTGTTCGCGGCCGGGCAGGTGTTCACGGTCGGGCTGATGGCGACCGTGGCGCGGGCCGCGGGCGCGGGCCGGACCGGGACCGCGGCCGAGAGCCTGTGGCATTCGCTCGCGCTGGCCGCGGCGTTTTCCCTGCCGCTGGCCGCGGCCGGGGCGGCGTTCGCGCCGGGCCTGGTGCGGCTGTTTCGCGCCGCGCCCGACGTGGTGGCGCAGGGCGGGCCTTACCTGCGGGTGCTGCTGGCGGCTTCGCCCGGGTTCTTCTGCGGAATGCTCCTCTACACGATGTTTCAGGCGCTGGGCGACACGCGCACGCCGATGTATGTCATTGCCGGGGCGAACGTGCTCAACGCGGCGCTGGACCCGCTGCTCATTTTCGGCTGGCTGGGGCTGCCGCGGCTGGGCGTGACCGGCGCGGCCACGGCCACAGTCGTCGCGCAACTCGCCGGGCTGGGCGTGATGCTGTGGCTGGTGGCGCGGCGCGGGCTGCTTTCGCCCTGCCGGCTGAGGCCGGCGGCTTTTCGCACCCTGCTGGGCATCGGGCTGCCCGCGGGGTTGCAGGGCATCACGCGGCCCCTGACCGGGATGATGATGTTCGGTATCGTGGCCGGTTTCGGGACTGCCGCGACCGCGGCGTTCGGCATCGGGATGCGGGTGCTGGAGGTGATGTTCATATACCTTTCGGGACTGGGCACGGCGGCCGAGGTGCTGTCGGGGCAGAGCCTGGGGGCCGGGCGGCCCGACCTCGCGCGCTCGTACGGCCGGCGCATCACCCTCACCGGGTTGGGCCTGCAGCTTGCCGTGCTGCCGCTTCTGTTCGCCTTCGCGCCCGCGCTGATTGCCGTGTTCAATTCCGAGCCGGGCGTGGTCGCGGCCGGGACAGGCTACCTGCGCGTGCTCGCGCCGATGCTGGTATGCGTCGGGCTTTCCGTGGCGTGGGCCGGGGTCCAGCGCGGGGCCGGCTCGACCGCGCTGCCGATGGCCGCGGCGCTCGTCGCGAACTGGGCGGTGAAGATCCCGCTGGCAGTCGTGCTGTCGCGCGCGGCCGGGCTGGGCCTGGTCGGGGTGTGGCTGGGTATCGGGCTGTCGCTGGTGGTGGAAACCGCGGTGCTCGGGGTCGGATTCTTCCGCTATCGCTGGCTCGAGCGGGTGGTGGAATGGCGCTAGTGGTGCGGCCGGCGGTGCCTGAGGACAAGGCCGCGGTGCTGGCGATCAGCGCGCAGATATGGGCCGGGCACGACTACCTGCCGCGTTTCTTTGACCGATGGGTGCGCGAGGGGCAGTTCTGGGTCGGGGTTCAGCGCGGGCAGGTGGTCGGGTGCGGCAAGGCGACCGAGTTCGCGCGCGGCGAGTGGTGGCTGGAGGGTCTGCGCGTTGACCAGCGGCTGACCGGGCGCGGGCTGGGCACGGCGCTGTCGCGGGCGATCCTTGCGCGGGCGCTGGACCTGCGGCCGGTATCGCTGCGCCTGGCCACGGCCGACGTGAACCACGAGTCGATTCACATCATCGAGAAGATGGGATTCCGGCGCCTGTACGAGTCGCGGCTGTACGGCGGCCGGCCCAGAGCGCCGGCGCGCAGGGTGGAGCTGGAACGTGTCGTCCCGGCCGAGGCGCTGGAATTTCTTTCGCGCAGCGAGGAGCTGGCCGCGAATCACGGGCTGTTGCATCACACCTGGCAGTTCCGCGCGGCCAGCGCGCGGCAGGTGCGCGAGCTGTGCCGGCGCGGTGAGGCGCTCGGCGTGCGCGAGCGCGGCAGGCTGACCGGGCTGCTGATAGTGCGGCCGCACCGCTACGAGCCGCGCGACCTGTGTGTGAGCCTGGCCGAGGGCACCGACCGCGCGGTCGAGGCGATGCGCGAGTCTGTGCTTGCGCGGGCGGCGGAGCGGGGCAGCAGGTGGATTGAGGCGATGGCGGCCGGCCGGGCGATGCAGCGAGCGGTGCGGCGGCTGGGGCTTCGGCCGGACCGCGAGGTCAGGGCCGTGCCGGTGTACGAGTACCCGATCTAGCAGAACGAACCGGCCCGAGCGACAGAGGGGACTCGGTCAGTCCCCGGTCCGCAGATTCCGGCGCTAGCCGACTTCGACGAAGCGCGGCTTGGCGAAGACGACCTGGCCGACGTCGGTGTCGAGCGCGCCCTGGATGACCACTTCCATCTCGCTGCCGACGAGGTTGGCCGCGTCGGCGATGACGACCTTGATGCCGCCCTCGAGGTAGCCGATACCCTCGTCCTTCTCCTTGCCGCGCTTGGCGACGCGCAGCCGGACAACCGTGCCGGGCAGGTACGCGGGCTTGAAGAGCGTGTAGATTTCGGTCAGGTTGACCGCGGCGGGCGCGGCTGCGGACTTGAGGTCGGGGCTGTTGGTGATGAGGAAGCCCTTGGCCTTGCGCAGGGCGGCGAGCAGGCCATCGCGCGCCATCAGCTTCGGGTCGAGCTTGAGCGTGATGCCCTTGACTTTCTTCAGTGCCTCAACGGTTTCCCAGGCGCGGCGGGTGCGGTGGTCGTTGTCTCCGGCCGCAGGCCGGGGCGGCTCGGGGAGAAGGAGCTTGCCCTCGACGAGCCCGAGCGCGAAGAACTGCGCGATGCGCGGGTCGGTGAGCGTGTCGAAGTCGACGAGGTAGGTGCGGACTTTGCCGAAAATCATCGAATCCTCCATCCGGGCGCAAGGCCCGGTCGGGTCAAGTGCTGTCGCGCGCCGCGGGTCCGCGCGCAGGGGTCAGGCCAGCCCGACAACCTCAAGCGCCTCGCGGACCGTGTCGACGGCGTGCAGTTTTGCCCCGGCTGCGCGGACTCTGTCTAGCCCGCGCCGGGGCAGGACAAGGCTGGAAAAGCCGAGCCGCACCGCCTCCGCGATGCGGGCATCGGTGCGGGCGACCGAGCGCACCTCGCCGCCCAGCCCGGCCTCGCCGATGAACACCGTGTCGGCAGGCAGGGGCCGGTTGCGGACCGACGAGGCGAGCGCGGCCAGCACCCCGAGGTCGCCGGCCGGTTCGGCGAGCTTGAGGCCGCCGGCGACGTTGATGAAGACGTCCTGGCCCGCAGTGGACACGCCGGCGCGGCGCTCGAGCACGCAGATGAGCATGCTCAGGCGGCGGATGTCGAAGCCGGTGGCGGTGCGCTGGGGCAGGGCATAGGGCGTGGGCGCGGCCAGGGCCTGGATTTCGACCAGTATCGGCCGGCTGCCCTCGAGCGTGGCGATGACGGCCGAGCCGGACACGTCGGCGCGCCGGCCCGAGAGAAAGAAGCCGGACGGGTTGGCGACCTCGACCAGGCCTTCCTCGGTCATCTCAAACACGCCGATTTCGTTGGTCGAACCGTAGCGGTTCTTGGCGGCGCGGACGATGCGGTACTGCTGGGAGTTCTCGCCCTCGAAGTAGAGAACGGTGTCGACCATATGCTCGAGCGTCTTGGGCCCGGCAATCGCGCCGAACTTGGTGACGTGGCCGACGACAAAGGTCGTGAGCGCGCGCGACTTGGCCAGCCGGACAAGCTCGGCGGTGCATTCGCGGACCTGGCCGACCGAGCCGGGAGCGCTGGTGAGCGTCGAGCGGAACACGGTCTGAATCGAGTCGACGACAAGCAGGCCGGGCCGGGTCTGGTCGACCGCGGCGAGGATGTCGTCAAGCTCGATGGCGCAGAGGATGCTGATCCCGGCGGTGTCGCAGCCGAGGCGCTCGGCGCGCAGGCGCACCTGCTCGGCCGATTCCTCGCCGGTGACGTAGAGCACGCCGACGCCGGCGCGGGCGAGCCGGTCGCAGACCTGCAGCGTGAGCGTGGACTTGCCGACCCCGGGTTCGCCGCCGATCAGGAGCATCGAACCGGGCACCAGTCCGCCGCCGAGCACGCGGTCGAGCTCCGCCGTGCCGGTGGCGACGCGGCGCGCCGACTGGGCCGCGATGTCGGAGAGCCTGACCGGCCGGGCGCCGGTCGAGCCGACCGCGACGCGGGCGTTGCGGTCAGGCTTCTTCGGGGCGCGCTGCTCCTCGACGAGCGTGTTCCACTCGCCGCAGCCCGGGCAGCGCCCGAGCCAGCGCGGGCTTTCCTGGCCGCAGTTCTGGCAGACGAAGACCGACTTGCTGCGCATCGCTCAGCCGGGCGGGCGCGTCATTCGGGCAGGGCGTCCTCGAACGCCTCGTCGGGCGGCGGCTCGGGCGGCGGCAGCTCGCGGCCGTACGGGTTCTCGAAGCGCATGCAGTGGCCGAGGAAGGCGAGCTCGACCGTGCCGAGCGGGCCGTTGCGCTGTTTGGCGATGATGGCCTCGGCCTTGCCCTTCTTGACCGGGTCGTCAGGGTCGTAGAACTCGGCGCGGTAGAGCAGGATGACGAGGTCGGCGTCCTGCTCGATGGCGCCGGACTCGCGCAGGTCCGAGAGCTGGGGACGCTTCTCGCCGCCGCGGATTTCCGGGGCGCGCGAGAGCTGGGAGAGCACGATTACCGGCACGCCAAGTTCCTTGGCCATCGCCTTGAGCGCGCGCGTCGTGTCGGAAATCTCCTGCTGGCGGTTGCGCTCGCGGCGCCGGTCGCCGTGCGATTCCATCAACTGCAGGTAGTCGATGACGACGAGGCCGAGGTCGGGATGTTCGGCCTTGAGGCGGCGCGAGCGCGCGCGGATGTCGAGCGCGTTCAGGCCGGGCGAGTCGTCGATGTAGATCTTCATCTCGCTGAGCGAGCCGCTGGCGGCGGCGAGCCGGGTGCGCTCCTCGGCTTCGAGCCGGCCCCGGCGCAGGTTGCGCATCGAGACGCTGCCTGCGGAGCAGAGCAGTCGCTGGACCAGGGACTCGGCCGACATCTCGAGGCTGAACACCGCGGCCGCGATGCCGGCCTTGCTCGCGGCGTTGACCGCGATGTTGAGGGCGAGCGCGGTTTTGCCCATCGAGGGCCGGCCGGCGACGATGACGAGCTCGCCTTTCTGCAGGCCGGAGGTGCGCTCGTCGAGATCGTGAAAGCCGGTGGTCAGACCGGTGAGGTAACGCTTCTCGGCAGTTGCCTGCTCGATGCGCTCCCACTCGATCTTGAGCAGCACGTCGAGCTTGTCGAAACCCTTGCGGAAACCGGCCTGGCGGATGTCGAAGATCTTCTGTTCGGCCTGGTCGAGCAGCTCGGCGGCGCTTGACGCTTCGTCGAAGCCGGCCTGGACAATCTCGGTGGCTGTCTGGATGAGCTGGCGCTGGACCGATTTTTCCAGAACGAGCCGGGCGTGGTCCTCGCAGTTGGCCGCGGTCAGCACCGAGTCGAGCAGGCCCGAGAGGTAGGCCTGGCCGCCGACCGCGTCAAGCTCCTTCATCCGCCTGAGCTCGGCGGTGACGGTCGTGATGTCGGTCGGCACGTTGCGCTCGAACAGGGCGCAGACAGCCGCGTGGATGCGGCGGTGGGCCTGG
The DNA here is from genome assembly GCA_965648935.1 of Caldifarciminota bacterium. Taxonomy (GTDB): domain Bacteria; phylum Hydrothermota; class Tepidihabitantia; order Tepidihabitantales; family Tepidihabitantaceae; genus CBFGJX01. Next base: position 12,372 of record CBFGIY010000031.1, on the reverse strand, counting down.
AGGTAGAAGTGCTCGGGTTTGAGGTACTGCAGCACGCGCGACACGGCATCGGGCTCCAGAAGCATCGCGCCGAGCACCGCGACCTCGGCCTCGAGCGCCTGGGGCGGCTTGCGTCCGGTCGGGGAGTCGGTTTCAGGCGGCATCAGGTGAGTCCTTTCGACGGGTTGCGGCGATTTCGCGCACGAGCCGGGCCGCGAACTCGGGTTTGGTCATACGCGCGAGCCGGCGCGGCCGGCCGCCGGGGCCGAGCAGGGTCGGCTGGATGTAATCGGAACCGGCAGTGACGGTCGGGTTGGCGACGATGAGGTCGAGCCGGTGGGCGCGCAGCTTGGCGCGGGCACGCGCGAGGCTTGAGTCCTGCGAGAAGCCGACCACGAGCGCGCGGTGACGCGCGGCCGCGACCGCGCCGAGGATGCTGGGCGTGCGCTCGAGCCGCAGTTCGAGCCGCTCGTCGTGGAGCTTGGCGCGGCTTGGGCGCGCGGGCCGGTAGTCGGCGACCGCGGCGCACATCACCAGGATGTCGGTCGCGGCGATGCGCCTGAGCAAGGCCGTGCGCATCGCTTCAGCCGTGACTGTCCTGATGACGCGGACGCCGGGGGGAAGCGGCACCGAGAGCGCGCCGCAGACCAGGGTTACATCGGCGCCGGCTGCGGCTGCGGCGCGGGCAATTTCGGTACCCATCAGGCCGGACGAGCGGTTGGTGATGACACGCACCGGGTCGAGCGGTTCCTCGGTGCGGCCCGCGGTCACCAGCACGCGCCGGCCGCGAAGCGACGGTGCGGCAGGCAGGAGCGCGGCGCGGCAGGCCTGGAAAATCGCGGCCGGCTCGGCCATCCGGCCGGCACCCGAGGTGCCGCAGGCCAGCTCGCCCGAGCCAGGTTCGACAAACCGGCAGCCGAAACCGGCAAGGCGCTCGATGTTGGCGCGCACGGCCGGGTTGTCCCACATATTCGAGTTCATCGCCGGGGCAAAGAGCAGGCGGCCGGCGCGGCGCGTGCTCCCGGGCACGGCGAGGAGCAGTGTCGAGAGCAGGTCGTCGGCAATCCCGGAGGCGAGCTTGCCGATTATGTTGGCGGTGGCCGGGGCAACGCAGACGAGGTCGGCGCGGGTGGCCAGGTCGACGTGCTCGACCGGGCCGGACGCGCGCGGCCGGGGCGGGCGCTTGCGCGGAAACAGCTCCGTGGCGACCGGGTTGCCGGTGAGCGCGGCGAACGACTCGCGGCCGACAAACTTCAGGGCCGAGCGGGTCAGCACCGCGGTGATATCCCAGCCGGCGCGGGCGAACAGCCGCACCAGCTCGAGCGACTTGTAGGCGGCGATGCCGCCGGTTACGCCGAGCAGGACGCGCGGCGCGGGGCGCGCGGTTGGGGCGCGGCCGGCCATTGGCCCGGGAGTCAGACCGAGGCGGGCGCGCTAGAGCGGACGCCGGTAGACCGGTTCCTCGAAGCCTTCGCGGGCCAGCGCTTCGATGTCGGCCTCGGTCAGCTTCGCGAACTTGAGCTCGCCGTTCAGCACCCGTTCAAGTGCCTGGTCATAGGGCGAGCTCGTGAGCCGGACCTCGTCGCGGTGCATCTGCTCGATGAGGCGCCGGGCCTCGAGCGCGGCGACATTGAGCGCGATGTACTTGTTGGGGTAGTGCCGTCCGAGAGTTTCGGGTGACACAAGTTTCATCTGCTGGTCTCCTTCTTCTTTCGGGCGACCGGCGGCAGGATGCGGCGGCTGACTGCCAGCCGCTCGGCCCGGACGATGGCGAGGACGTCGTCGATCGCCCGGTCGAGCCGGTCGTTGATTACCAGATAGTCAAAATCAGGTATGGCGGCAAGCTCGGCCTCGAGCTCGGCCTCGCGCCGGGCCACAACCGCGGCCGAATCGGTGCCGCGGCCGCGCAGCCGCCGGGCCAGCTCGCGCCGGTCCGGGGCCATCACGAATATCCCGACCGTGCCGGGCAGCGCGCGCTTGCACGAGCGCATGCCCTGTATGTCGAGGTCGGCGATGACGTCGCGGCCGCGCCCGAACTGGCGCTCGACCGGCGCGCGGGGCGTGCCGTACCAGTGGTCGTAGACGCGCGCCGCTTCGAGCAGGTCGCCGCGGCGTTTGAGTTCCAGGAAGCGGCGCTCGGAGTAGAACCAGTAGCTGCGGCCGTGAGTCTCGCCCGCTCGCCGGGGCCGGGTCGTGGCCGAGACCGAGTAGGCAAGACGCGGGTCGCGCTCGACCGCGCCGCGGCAGATCGAGGTCTTGCCCGCGCCCGAGGGCGAGGACAGGACCACGAGAAACGGCCGGTGGCCGGCCCGGCTACTCGACATTGCGGACCTGTTCCTTGAGCTTCTCGATCTCGCCCTTTATCTCGATGGCGCGGCGCGAGATGACCATGTCGCGCGCCTTGGCCGCGAGCGTGTCGGTTTCGCGCAGCATCTCCTGCGATATGAAGTCGAGCTTCTTGCCCGAGGTCGCCGAGCTGCGCAGGGCGCGCAGGAACAGCGCGCAGTGGCTCTTCAGGCGCACGCACTCCTCGTGGATGTCCACCTTCTCGCTGATGAAGGCGAGCTCCTCGAGGATGCGCTTGGGCGCGGCGTCGACCCCGAGGTCCTTGACCTGGGCAAGCAGGCCGTCGCGCCGTTCCTTCAGGCGCTGGGGCACGCGGCGCTCGATCGCCAGAACGGCCCGCTGGATGCGGGTGATGCGGCCGCGCAGGTCGCGCACCAGCGCCGCGCCCTCGGCGTTCTTCATCTCGATGAGCCGGCGCAGGGCCGCGCCCAGCACCTTGCGCGACTGCTGCCAGAGCCGGGCGTGGTTGGTGTCGGCCTTCTCGGTCGAGAGGATGCCCGGAAACGAGAGCAGGGTGTTGATGTCGGGCTCGCCTTTGACGCGGTAGCGCCGGGCCACCTCGCGGGCGACGCCGAGGTACTCCCTGACCAGCGCGTGGTTGAGGCGCAGCCGGGGCGCGCCCGATTCCTCGTCGAGGTAGAGCTGGACCTGGATGTAGCCGCGCCGGACCCGGCGGCGGACGAAGTCGCGGACCTGGCCCTCGTAGCCGTTGAGCGCGGCGGGCAGGCGCGGCACCAGCTCGAGGAACTTGTGGTTGACCGAACGGATGTCGACCACCAGCCGGCTGCCCCACGGCGCGAGCACCGCCTCGGCGCGGCCGACCCCGGTCATGCTGCGTATCATTGCTTGTTCGCCTCCGGTTCGTCGAGTATCAGCGTCACGGGTCCGTTGTTGGCGAGTTCGACAGTCATATGCGCGCCGAACCGGCCGGTGCGGACCGGCACGCCGAGCTCGCCCAGCTCGGAGCAGAACCGCTCGTACAGCTCGGCGGCGCGGCCGGGCGGGGCGGCGCTGGTGAAAGACGGGCGCAGGCCGCGGCTGGTGTCGGCATAGAGCGTGAACTGGGATACGACAAGGGCGGCGCCGCGCGTGTCGAGCAGGGACAGGTTCATCTTGCCGTTGCCGTCCTCGAAAATGCGCAGCCGGGCGACCTTCGATGCCAGGCGCCGGCAGGTCGCCTCGTTGTCCCCGTGGCCGACCGCGAGCAGGACGACGAGTCCTGAGTCAATCGCGCCCAGCGTCTCGGCATCGACCCGGACCCGGGCGTTCGCGACCCGCTGGAGCACGGCACGCACCTACTGCCTGCCTGTAACGGCGCGGACCACGGCCAGGCCCAGGTCGGCGGCGCGCCGCGCCTCGGCCGCGGTGATGATGTTGCGGTCGCTGACCAGAGTGCGGAAGCTGTGGCGCGCGCCGGCTGCGCGCAGTTCGGCCACGGCCGGCCGTTCAAGAAACACGGTCGCCCTGCGGTCCTTGAGCACGCCGGCGCGGGCCAGCGCGACGGGCGCGATGCCGATCGCGGCCAGAGGCTTGCCCGCGGCCGCGAACTCGCGGCAGAGACCGTGCAGCAGCTCGTCATCCCAGTGCAGCACCATGCCCGGCCCGCCGACCAGGACCAGCGCGGCGAAGCTGTCGGCCGACGCTTCCTTGAGCGCGAGGTCGGCGTTCAGGATGACGCGGCTTGCGCTGACGATGACACCGGTGTCCACCGATAACAGCGCAACCGGCAGGCCGGCGCGCTCGAAACGGCGGGCGAGCGGTTCGTACTCCTCGTCGGAGAAGAACTGCCGGGCGAGGAACAGCGCGACCCTCTGGTCCGGCCGGCCGGGTGCGGCCTCGGCCGCAAGCCGGGCCGGCGCGATGAGGGTCAGCAGGGCGATGAGCCAGAGAAAGCGCATGGATATAACAGAGTAGAATATTGCCGCAGCACAGTCTGTCAAGCGAGCGCCCCGGGTGCGATTGACGCGTTGCCCGGCCGGGGCTAGAATAGACAATCGTATGGCCGGCAGCGCCCTTACCCGCGCCGCTCAAGGCGCGGCAACGATGCGGGCGGGCGCCCGGTTCGTGCCTTTACCCAAGGAGGTCCTGATGCGTAAGACCGTACTGGCACTGCTGCTGGTGCTGGCCGGCGCGAGTTTCGGGCTGCTGTCGCCCGACCTCGAGACCCGACTTCTGACAACCGCGGCCGACGCGCGCCTGCCGGTGCACGTCGTGCTCAAGGAGCAGTACGACAGCGGGCTGCTCAATTCGCTGGTCGACGGCCTGCCCCGGGTCCAGCGCCGGATGGAAGTGGCGCGAATTCTGCAGGCGTGGTCGGCCGAACAGCAGGCCGGGCTGCTCGAGTACCTCGCGGGCGCGAGCGCGCGCGGCGCGGCGGCCGACATAAGGCCGCTGTGGATAGTCAACGCCGTGTACCTCGAGGCGACGCCCGAGGTCATCCGTGCGCTTTCGGCCCGGCCCGAGGTGAACTACGTGGACTACGACCTGGTGCACTCGCCCGACCTGCTCGAGCCGGAAGAGCCGGCCGACGGGGCCGACGAGATTGCCTGGGGCGTGGCGAAGGTCAACGCGCCGGCGGTGTGGGCGCTCGGCTACACCGGGCAGGGCATCGTCTGCGGCCACATCGACACCGGCGTGAACTACAACCACCCGGACCTGGCCGACCACATGTGGACCGACCCGAACTACCCCAACCACGGCTGGAACTTCGAGAACAACACCAACGACCCGATGGACGCGCAGGGCCACGGCACGCACACGGCCGGCTCGGTTGCCTCGGACGGCACCGCGGGCAGCCAGTGCGGCGTGGCGCCGGATGCGCAGATAATGGGCCTGCGGGTGCGCACGACCGCCGATTCGATCGCGGAGAGCCAGTGCTGGCAGGCGATGCAGTTCTGCGTCAGCCCGCCCCTGTCGCCGGCCAATGGCGCGGACCTGTACACGATGTCGCTGGGCTGGGTGCTGACCTGGAACCCGAAACAGGCGACGTGGCGCACGACCGCGAACAACGTGAACGCGGCCGGCCTCGCCCAGATTGTCGCGGCGGGCAACGAGCGTTCGACCTCGCCGCCCAACTCGTGCCGCTGCCCGGGCAACGTGCCGCCGCCGTGGTGGAATCCGCAGAACACCGGCACCGGCGCGCTTTCCGGGATAATGTCCATCGGCGCGACCACCTCCTCGGACGCCATCGCGTCGTTCTCATCGCGCGGGCCGGTGACCTGGTCCAGCGTGAACCCGTTCAACGATTATGCCTACCCGCCGGGACTGACCCGGCCGGATGTCAGCGCGCCGGGCGACAACATCAAGTCCCTCGCGCGTACCGGCGGCTACACCAACATGTCGGGCACCTCGATGGCCACGCCGCACGTGGCCGGCGCGGTCTGCCTGATGCTGTCGAAGAACCCCAACCTCTCGCCGGCGGTCATCGACTCGATACTCGAGACCACCGCGGCCGACTTCGGGCCGACCGGCAAGGACAACGACTTCGGCGCGGGCCGCATCGACGCGCTGGCCGCGGTGAACGCGGTCGGGGCCTCGGCCGGGCCGCCGATTCTCAATCTCGTGCGCACGCTCGTGCTCGACGGCGCGGGCAACAACAACGGCCGGCTCGACCCGGGCGAGACCGCGGACCTGCAGATGACCCTGCGCAACAGCGGCGGGGCCAACTGCAACAACACGGTCGGCACGCTCTTCTCGGGCGACGCGCGGCTGACCGTGCCCGACCCGAACGGCGCCTGGGGCAACATCGCCCGCGGCGACACCGCGACCAATGCGGCCAACAAGTTCACGGTCACGGCCAACGCAAGCATCCCGCCGGGCACCGCGGTGCCCTGCACCTTGCGCGTGACCGGGGACTCGGCCGACTACGCCACGCAGTTCGTCATCAGCCTCGTGGTGGGCCAGCCGGCGACGCCCGGCGCGGTCGTGATGGACCACGACACCGGCTACTGCAAGCTGTCGGTCACCTGCCTCGGCTCGATCGGCTATGACCTGCCGCCGGCCGAACTCGGTGCGGGCTTTTCGTATCCCAAGGCCACGGCGTCGCAGCTCTTCTACAGCTCGCTCGCAATCGGCACGGGCACCGACTGGGTCGCGGACCGTTACTTCGGCCAGCCGGCCAACGGTGCGCCCAATGCCGATTTCCGCGTCGTCGAATCCCTGCGCGCGCTCACCCCGCCGATGTACGCCGACGAGCAGTTCCGGGGCGTGTTCTCCGACGCGGGCCACCCGAGCCCCAAGGGCCTGCGCGTGACCCAGCACAGCTACCAGAACGCCGCGGCCGGATACGACGACTTCGTCGCGCTGGTTTACGACATCACCAACAACGGTTCGAGCGCGGTGACCGGTGCGTATGCCGGGGTGTTTGCCGACTTCGACCTCGGCACCAGTTCGAGCAATACCGCCGGCACCGACACGGTGCGCCGGCTCGCCTACATGCGCACCTCGACGTCGGCCAACCCGACAGTCGGGGTCAAGATCCTCTACCCATACTCGTGGCGGAATCTGACCTGCATCGACCACGCCATCTACGTCTACCCGACCGACTCCTGCGTCACCGACAACCAGAAGTTCCGCTTCCTCAACGGCACCATCAACCAGCGCAGCTCCACGCGCAACTACGACTGGTCGATCGTGACTTCGGTCGGCCCGTTTGACCTTGCGGTCGGGCAGACCCAGCGTTTTGCGGTCGCATTCGTGGGCGGCTCGGACGAGAACGTGTGCCGTGCCCACGCCGATTCGGCCCAGTCCTGGTACGACGGCAGCGTCGGCGTGCTCGAATCGCCGCACCCGGTCGAACCGGCCCGGATGCGGCTCGAAGTGGCGCCCAACCCGTTCTCGGGCCGGACACTCGTGAGCTTCGCGCTGGCGTCAGCAGGCCGGGTCCGGGTCGCGGCCTACGACGCCACCGGGCGTGAAGTCGGCCTGCTCTTTGATGGCTTGGCCGCCGCCGGCCGCAACACGGTCGCGTGGCAGCCGCAGGGTCTCTCAAACGGCGTGTACTTCATCAAGCTCGCCGGGCCGGGGCTGGAGACCACCCAGCGCGCGATGCTGTTGCGCTAGACCTATAACCCACAGTCACTTACCGGGGCGCGGGCAACCGCGCCCCGGCCTCTTTCAGCCGCTTGACAGGCGGTCAAAAGTATGCTATAGTGAGCTATAGTGAATCTAAACGAGTCAAAGCGAGTCTAACAAAGCGATGGTTGACGCCAGTAGTGCTATAGGTATGATGGAGGCATGTCTAACACACTCCATCGCCTGCCGTACTGGGGGTGCGGCGGCGTCAATGGTGGGAGGACCCGATGACTGACGAAGAACGCTGGATGTCGGTCGAGGAAATCGCGGCGCATCTCGGGGTGCGCGCAACCACGGTGTACAAGTGGATTGAGGGCCGGGGAATGCCGGCTCATCGGGTGGGCAGGCTCTGGATGCTCAAGAAGAGCGAGGTGGACGCCTGGGTCAGGGCCAATCGGCCCGGGCCGGGCACGACATTCTTCGGCACGCAGGTCGTGCGCGACGGGTTGCCCTCGGTACTGCACGAATCGGACCTGAGTCAGCCGATGTTCTATCGGTCACAGCAGCCCGGGATGGATGACTCGGACGTGCCAACAGCCGTGCCGCGGCGCATCCGCCACTCGGTCCGCGCGCTCAGCGCGCCACCGCCGCCATGCTCGGCGCACAGCCTGTTCGACGACGAGGGCGTCCCGGTTGCCTCGGACCGGCCCGAGGTCGGGCGGGTGGTCGGGCTCGCGGCGGTCGGCCGGTCGGGCCGGGCAGTGCCGGTCAGCATCGTGGCGGCGCGCGGTCAGGGCCGGGTCGTGCCGATGGGCGGCGCGCCCCTGTTCCTGGCCGAGAGCACGCGGGCCGCTACCCGCTGCCTGCGCCGCGTGCACGAATCGCTCGGCCTGTCGCGTGAGTGGCTGGCCAGCTTCGACCTCGGCGTGATGTCGGACGCGACCGACCTGCCGGACCAGGGCCTGGCACTGGCGGCGGCCGTGGCCGCGGCGCTCGTGTCGGCGCTCACCGGCCGGCCGGTGCGGCCGGGCCTGGCGATGTTCGGGTCCTTGAGCGAGGAGGGAAGAATCGAGCTTGCGGACCGGGCGCGCGAGAGGCTGCGCGCGGCCCGCAGCGCCGGAATCAGGCAGGTGCTGCTGCCCGCGGCCAACGCGGGCGAACTCGAAGGCAGCACGACTGCAAGGTCAGTGGAGACGATACCGGTCGGCGAGCTGGGCGAACTGCTCGGGCGCATCCTGCTCCAGCGGGACAGCGCCGGGTTGGACCTGGTCTAGCCGACCTGCCAATCCAGAAGGAGGAGTGTGTATGACCGAGATACTGAAGACCGTGGCCGGGCAGGAGAAGAGCTGGCGGTTCGGCGAACCGTGGCGGGTGTCGGACAAATCACTCGTCGCGGTGATGCCGATACTGCACGACGTCGCGGCCGACCGCGGCTATCGCCTGCTCAGCGAGGCCGCCAAAGACGTCGCGGTGCACGACACCGGCAACATCAGCGCGGTCACTTTCGACAACAAGGGCGGCACCCCGGTGTTCATCCGCGTAGGCGAGATGGTCGCAGGCGGCACCCAGACCCGGGTCGTGGTCACCTCCTCGGTGCTGTTCCCCGGGGTCAAGCTCAACCTCGAAGTGCGCTGCGGGTATGCCAGCCGGGGCATCGCGCGCGGTGCCCAGTTCAGGCAGTTCGGCACCGTAGCGACGCGCAACGTCAAAGAAAGGCTGATGGACCGGCGCAGCAGTACGCTGCAGGGAGATGTGTGGGAACGGGCCGCGGACAGCGTCCAGTTCGTGCGCCGGCAGATGGACGACCGGTTGGAGGACTCGGCGGCCGAAATCTATCCGGTCGTCGAACCCGGGGTCTCGCGCTGCGCCCCGAGCCGGCGGTACGACAAGTTCTCCCACGACGACCTCGAGTCCCACGTCCGGGCCAGCGAAGAGACCCTGGACCGGCTGTTTGACAAGATGCCGGCCGCCCCGACCCAGACCGGGCTGTCGCTCCTCAGCCTCGACGGCTGCGACTACCTCGAGTTCTTCGACCACGCCGACTCCTGGAGAACGGCGCGCAAGGCGGTGCTCGCCTCCGAGGCCGAGCTCGCGACCCGGTTCGCCAAGGAAGGCGTGTTCCAGTTCAACCCCGAGTTCGCGGTCGCGGCCACGCGCGACGTCCTGCTCAAGGACTACACCGAAACCGAACTGCACAACGACGGCTACCGCCTGCTCAAGCTCGACAGCAAGGACTACACCGGCGAGGTCGTGGAAATCGGCAAGTCGGCCATCCACGTCGCCATCGCCCGCAAGATGAACTAGCAAGGCAAGGCCTCCTGTGACGCGGGGCGGGCTCTTCCCCGCCCCGCCCGGTTCGAGACTTGTCCGCGGAGGCAGATGAGCGTTCCAGGGAGGTGTGCATTGCGGATGACCGAGTTCGAGTACAAGCTGACATACGTCAAGCGCAAGACGAGGCGGTTCATGGGCTACGGCCCGACCGGCGGCCGGCCCCTGCCGCCACCGGTGTACGACCTCGTGCCGGCGAAGTTCCACAGCGCCCGATGCCCGTACTGCCACCAGACTTGGCTCGCCGGGTTCGCCGACGAGTTGTGTGACTCCTCGCGCCCCATCGGCGAGATAACGCCGTGCCGTCACCTGCGGTTCTTCCATCCCGTGTTCGGCGACGAGTTCGGGCAGTCCGGGGCCACCCGGTTCTTCGGCAGTTGGGACAGCGCCGGGTTTGTCCGGGAGTACCGGCGCATCGACAAGCGGGACGACGGCGTGCTCCACGACAACCTCACGGCGGTCCGGCACCCGGACGTGGGCAGCATCCTCTGCTGGGAACCGCCGGGCGGCCTCGGGATGGCCCTGTTCAACCCCTACCTGCACTACTGGGGCGTCAAGCGCGGCGGCCCGGAAGAGCCTGGGTCGAAAGGCGATCGGCGGCCCGGACAGATGCGTCTGCCGTTCCCGGCGCAGCCGCGGCAGATTGACGCCGGGCGGTAGCGGGGCAAGCTCAGTCAATGAGGCACCGGCCCCTGCTCTACATCGAGACCTCCGTCTTCGGGTTCTACTCCGACGAAGAACCGCGCAATGCGCTGCGGCGCGAGTCTGTCCGCGCGCTGTTCCATCAAGTCGGGCTAGGGGCGCTGGATGCCGTCAGTTCGCCGCTGACTGAAGCGGAACTGGTTCCACGGCGGAGCCCCTTCGGTCCAGCCTCCTGTCATTGCTGGATCGCCTCGACCTGTTGCGGGCTGACGAGGGCGAGGTCACGCGGCTCTCAGAGCTGTGTGTCGCCGAAGGCGTGATCCCGGCGACCGAGGCTCTCGACGCTCGTCACGCGGCCTACGCTACGGTTGGCCGGGCCGACGTGGTTGTCTCGCTCAACCTCAAGCACCTGGCGAACGAGTGGGCTGAACGTCGGCTCAACGCGGTCAACCTACGTGAAGGCTACCCGCTGGTCAGCATCCGGACGCCGGAACAGGTGGTGCTCTATGAAGATTGACGGACTGGACTGGATTGATTGGCTGCACAAGACCCGCAGGGAAGCGGAAGAGAAGCGCATCCGCGACGGGCTGAGCGTCGAGGAATGGCTCACGCGGCTCCGTGACCGCACGGAAGAAGCGCGGGCCGAACGCCGCGTCCGGTCGCAAACGCCCATCGCTTGGGACAAGTAGCTTCCGGCTGGCGGCGTACTGCTCACCGCAGGACACGTCTGACATCTAGTCTCTGATATCTCACCTCTGACCTCGCGCCCGCTACTCTGCATTCACCATTCTGCCTTCTGAGTTCTGCATTCGTCCTCGCATCGGGCATCGGGCATTTCACTTGGTTGGGTGGGGTCCTGCGCTCATTGGCGCGGCCGGGCCGAAGGAGCGGCAAAGCCCGGCCGTCAGGAATTGTGAACGAGACGCTCGAGCGCCGGGACCAGGTGCGGCAACTCGACCGCGTCGACATCCCAAACGATGTCGGTGTCCACGTCGAGGTAATCATGCACGATCTTGTGGCGCATCCCGATGATGCGGTGCCACGGCACTTCAGGGTGCGCGGACTGGTACGCAGGCGACACCCTGCGGGCCGACTCGCCGATTGTCTGGACAAGATGCGTCAGGACCATCTGCAGGTCCTCGTCGCGGTCATAGTCTTCCTTCGTAGTGCCGGCCGCCCTCTGCGCCGCCTTGCGCGCAAGGTCGAGCATGTGCCCGACGTAGACCGCGTCCCGCTCAGGCGGAGGCATACTGCGTCTGCGCCTCGGCCAGGACGCGCGGCCGGATGCGGTGATTCAGCGCCCGGGACGTGACGAGGTCGACCTTGCGGCCGAGAATCCCGGACAACTCGTCCTCCATGTCGACAATCCCGTAGCCGATGAACGCGCCCGGCTCAAACTCGACCAGCACGTCCACGTCGCTTGAGGGCCCGAAGTCCTCGCGCAGGACCGAGCCGAACAGGGCAAGCCGCCGGATGCGGTGCCGGCGGCAGAACTCGGCGACTCGGTCCTTGTCGACCGCTATCCTCGGAGCCATGCATCAGTGTAGCTGCAGGACGACCGACGTCAACGCCATCGGCTTGCGGCTCACGGCCGTCGGCTTACAGCTAACAGCTTCCGGCTTGCCGCCAACCGCTCACGGCAGGTTTGACCCTGAACCCTGTTCCCTGATCCCTGAAACCTGACCTCCCTGCGGCGCAGGGCCAGGCCCGGCGCGGAACCCCGACCGCAATCAAAGGTGAAGCCTCAGCCTCGGCCGCGGCCCTGGCCGGGCCGAAGACCAGGCCTGATTCGGTGTACTGCGTGACGCGACAGGCGTGATGCCGGGCCAAGAGCAGGGCGGCCCAGGGAGTGGGGGAGTCCGCTTCATCGCCGGCGGCGTAACACCTCGACAATTCAGCAGTTCGGTTCAAAAACCGGCCTCCGGCGTCCTGTAAGGTATCTTACAGGCTCCGCCCCGCGCCGTTCGCGGCTTGACGCAGTATCCGTGATGCCCTATTCTGGCAGCATTGGGAACAGAAGCTGATACCTGCCGCAAGTACGTCCTGCCCAAGCTCTATGCCGCC
>CBFGIY010000030.1:0-26864 GCA_965648935.1 Caldifarciminota bacterium | reverse complement strand
GCGGCCGCGGCGGCCCGCGCCGCGACGACCGGCCCCCGCGTCCGCGCTGGTAGGCACGACGCAACAAGTTCGAGGCGGGCCCTTCGGGGCCCGCCTCGCGTTTCCCCGGGGCCTACCAGCCCAGCCGGGCGATGTGCCTGAGCAGGACGCACGCCGCGATGTCGGCGCCGGCGCTGTTGAAGTGCACGCCGTCAATCGTGAAGCGCAGCCCGCGCGGGTCGGGCAGGGCGCGCCGGGCCGACTCGTCGGCGAAGAACTCCTCGCGCATGTTCACGAACTCCGTGTTGGGCCACTCGCGGCACAGGCCGCGGACTGCTTCGGCCAGCCCGGCGATGCGCGCGTTCAGCGGGTCGCGCAGGTCTTCGCCGCAGAGCAGCGGCCCGACCGCAAGCACCTTTCCGGCGCGGGGCGCGAGATGGTCGAGCACGCGCCGGTAGCAGGACGCGAACTCGTCGTCGGCCAGCAGCGCCTCGTCCGTTTCCGGATCCTGCCCGGTGAGGTAGTACGGCGATTCCATCACGATCGCGTCGTTCACCCCGACCCACAGGAATACCGCGTCGGGCCGCGGCTCGAACTCAAGCTCGCCCAGCCGCTCGTGCAGGCTGACAATCGTGTCGCCGCCCCGGCCCCAGTTCAGCAGCGTGTGGCCGGGCAAGGCTGCGGCCAGCCGTTCAAGATAAGACTCGCCCGGCACGCCCTCGGTCAGGCTGTCGCCGAGAAACGCGATGCGCATCCCCTCTCCTAGTACCCGCGTTCGAGGTCGACTATGTTGTCGAAGTCGCGCCGGCCTGCGGCAAAGCGCCGGATGTTCTCGACCACGCCGTCCCACCGCTCCAGCCCGAAGATGGGCGAGGCGGCGCGATGGGGCGAGAGCACGATGTTGTCCAGCTCGTGAAACGGCAGGTGGTAAGGCCGCTTGCGGCCCGCCGGGTCCGGATCGGGACGATAGGAGTACCAGGTGTCGATTGCCGCGCCGGCGATGATGCGCTCTTTGAGCGCCCGGTACAGCGCATCCTCGACCACGACCGCCCCGCGCGCATAGTTCACCAGCATCCCATCGGCCCCCAGCAGAACGAGGCGGCCGAAGTCCACCAGGCCGGTCGTCTGCGCTGTCTCGGGTACCGACACCATCACGACATCACTCTCTTCAAAGAGCCGATCGATGTCTGCCGGGCCGAGTTTCTCGACCGGGGTCGGAAGCGGCCCGGCGCGGCCCGACCAGTCCCGGCGCAGCGCCGCGAATTGCAGATCGAACCCCGAAAGAAACCGGTGCACCAGCCGGTTGACATGGCCGTACCCGAGCAGGCCGACCGTCTTCCCGCGCAGGGTCACAGATGCGGCATCGGCATCGCCCTTGCGCCATTCGCCCGCCGCCATCCAGTTGTGATGCGGTATCACCTTGTTGGCCAGCGAGAGGAGCAGTGCGACCGCGTGCTGGGCCGTGGCATAGGCGTTGCCGTGGTCATTGACCAGGGTGATACTTCGGCCGGATTCGCGCAGCAGGCCGACAATCGACTGCACGCCGGCCCCGGGGTTGATGAACAGCTCGAGTCTCGCCGCCGCGGCGAGCAGCTCCGGTGTCGGCCGCCAGCCGATCATCACCTGCGCCTGTGGCGCCAGCCCCAGGAGCGTCGCCGGTTCGCTGTCCGGCGGAAACACGAGCTCGACGCCCGGCGCATCGGCCAGCCGGTCGGCAAACAGCCGCCGCAGGTCCTCGGCCGGCGGCCAGAGAAACAGGACCCTGGTCACGGTTTCATCAAACACCGGGCCTGCTCTGCTGTCAAGACGGCAAACAGCGGGCGCCGCTGGTGGAGTGGTTCGGGTTGGGGAGAGTGTTGACTGGCCGCCAGCGGCGCCTTGTGGTGAGCCACTTGCAGGAGAGGCCGGCCTCTCACGGAGGAGGAAGCGTGGCTACCGTGAAGCCTCGGGACGGGGGAGGGTGGTCGTCCCTCGGCTTCATATTTTAGACCCGGCCCGGCCGGAAAGGATGTCCTCAATCTTACGGTCGCGCACGCGGTGCGGCGGCCCGGCACTGCGGTTGACCCGGGTGGCCGCGCCGCTATCCTCTGCACGATGGCCTGCCTGCTTGCCGCGCTGCTCTGCGCCTCGCGCGTGGTCATCACCGAGGTGATGGCCAACCCGGCCGGCGGCAGCGGCGTGGGGTATCCAGAGGACCGCAACGAGTTCATCGAACTGCACAACCCGACGCGGCACGCCGTGGACCTGTTCAACTGGGCGCTGGACGACGGAGATGCGCGCGACTATATCTGCCCGTGGGCCGATTCGTCGCTGCTTCTGGACAACCCGACCCTGCAGCTCGGCCACACCTGGCTGCGGCCAGGCGGCTATGCCGTGGTGCTGGATTCGGAGTACACCAGCCTTGACCCGCAGGGCGGCCACATCCGGCCCTGGCGGTTCGCTGACTCGACGCTCGTCCTGACCGTGCGCAACACGACGCTGGGCAACGGCCTTGCCAATAACGACCCGGTCTGGCTCATCTCGCCCTATGGCGACACTTCGACCTTCGGCACACCATTGGACAATTCCGACAGCCTGCCCTGCGATGCCGGCGATGGAGTCTCCTGGGAGCGCATCGACCCGCTCGGCCCGGACACGGTGTCGAACTGGACCATCTGTCTTGATTCGGCCGGCGCGACCCCGGGCCGGCCCGCGAGCCTTCTCGCGCTCGACGACTTCGCGGTAACGGAACTCGCCCTGCTCGACACCGCGCCCCTGCAGAAAGGCACGGCCGCCGCTGCCCGGGCGCGCATCGCCAATCAGGGCCGGCAGGCCTCGGCCGCCTGGGAGATGCTGGCGTGGCTCGACCTGGACGGCAACGGCAGTCAGGACCCGGCCGAGCGAGTCGTGTCGGTGCCCGGTTTTTCCCTTGCTCCGGGTTCGGACACCGCGCTCGAGTTCCGTTTCGCCTGTCCGAACCGCGCGACCGACCTGTGGGTCGAGGTCGCGGCGCCGGCCGAGTGCGACCCGGCCGACAACCGCCGGCGCATCACCGTGGCGCCGGGAATGGGCCGGCTGCTTGAGCTTGTCCGCGCGCGGTTCACCCCGGACCGCGACCGGTTCGAAGACAGCCTCGAGGTGCTCTGGCACCTGCCCGAGCCGGGCGGCAGGCTCAAGGTCAGCGTGTTCGACCTGCGCGGCCGGGTCGTGGCCCGGCTCTTTGACGGCCGGGCGGCCCGGGCTGATGACGCGGCGTACTGGGACGGCAACCGGCTCGACGGCGGCCCGGCCCCGGCCGGCATCTACGCCGTGACGCTCAGCTACTCCTTCTCGGGCCGCAAGGTCGAGGCGCGGTTGCCGGCCGTGCTTGTCCGGCGCTAGCGACCCGGTCGGGTTGTTCTGGGCTATTACCGGCTGGCGGTGTAGGTGATGATGTAGTTGGCCGGGTCGGTCCAGTTGCCGTTCTGGGCGACGCCGTAGTGCAGATGGGTGCCGGTCGAGCGGCCTGACGAGCCGACCGTGGCAATGGGGTCGCCGCGCTTCACGCTGGTGCCGGCCCTGACAATCGTGCTCCGGCAATGCGCGTAGAATGTCCTCAGACCCCAGCCATGGTCGATTTCCACGACCCGGCCCCAGCCCGGCTTCCACCCGGCGAAAACCACCCGGCCGTCGGCCGTGGCCAGAATCCTCGAACCGGCGGGTGCGACGATGTCGATGCCCTGGTGCATCTCCCGGGCGCCCGTGAACGGGTCGCGGCGCCGTCCGAAACCCGAGGTCACCCAACCCCGGACCGGCCAGATGGAAGGCATGAAGCGCAGGCGTTCCTGCTGGACTGTAACGGCTTCCTCGATCTCCTCCAGCGACTTGCGCTCGAACCGCACCCGGCGCAGGAGATTGTCGACCCGGGCATCAAGCGGCGTCGCGGCCCGGCCGCCCACGCCCATCAGCCGGATATCAGAAGGAATGAGCTGGAGATTGGTCGCGGCGCGCAGCTTGTTGTCCACGGCTTCGGCCGCGACAAGGAACTCGCGGAAAGTGTCCATCGCCGCGGCGTAGAATTCGACCCTTTTCTTCAGCGCCTCGTTCTCGCGCCGCAGGCTGGACACGCGGCTGGAGTCGCCGAACAACTGGCCGCCAAGCAGCATACCCGCAACCAGCAGGCAAGCCGCGCAGACCGCAACTACATATACCGGGAGAAGTGGGAACGACAGGTTCAGGAACCTGTTGCGGCGCTTCAGGGCAACCAGTACCTGGAGCCGTTCCATTGGGCTGGAATATAGCCGAACCCGAACCGCGGGTCAAGCCGGACGCAACCGGTAGTGCCCGGGCCGGACAGGACCCAATCGGTAGCGCCGGCTAGCGGTGGATGATGAACCGGTCGCGGAACGAAGCTGACGAACTGCCGGTGCCCAGCCCGGTGCCGCTGGAACGGGCATCCAGCTTGTAGAGATACACCCCGTTGGCCGGGGTCCGGCCTTCGGAGTCCAGTCCGTCCCACTCAAGCTCGCCGTAACCCAGGCCGCACAACCGTGCCGGCAGTGCCCGGATGAGCCGGCCGGCAAGGGTGTAGATCTTCACCGTCACGTAGGCCGGGCGCGAGAGGTTGAAGGTGAACCGCGCCGGGTCGCCCGCAAAACCGGCATAGGGGTTGGGGTACACCAGCACGTCGGTCAGTTCCAGCGCCTCGTCGAGCCGGGTTCGCAAGGCGACCTGCACGATCCGCCGGTGGCTGTTGAGCGGCGATACGATGTTGTCGGTGGCGATGACGGTTATCGCGTCGCGCCGCTGCTCGAGCCGGACCGGGTAGGAGAACCGGCCCGTGGTTGAGGAGTTGTTGTCGTAGCGGAACCGCTCGTGCACCTCGACGCGCGGCGCGGTGCCGATCTGCATCGACAGCCCGGCATCGACGTTGGGGACGAGCAGTATGCCCGACGGGTCGGTGACCACGGCCTGCAGCGTGAAGCTGCGCGGCACGTCCGTGGTGTCGCCGGGCCGGAGCCGGATGTTGTCGGCCCACAGCTCGATCTCGGGCGGCGCGTTGTCGTCCGGCTCGATCGCGCTGTCACCGAGCCAGAGCCCGGTACTGGTGCTGGTCCAGGCGCTGTCGGCGTTCCACGCCAGCACCGACACCCGGCCCGTCCCGGCCTCGCGTACATAGGAGCCGTTGGGCACGACCGTGGTTTCGGGGTACTCGACGCGCGGCACGATGAACTCGGCGTTGATTCGGCCCGAATCGAACCGGCCGTTGGCGCGGTGCAGGTTGTAGCCGTTGAGGCGGTAAGCGACCAGCCCGACCTCGGACTGGTAGCGCCGGTACCACTGCTCCTCGAATCCGGCGAGCTCGTAACTGCCGGACAGGGCCGGCGTGCTGCACTCCACGGTCACGCGCCCGCCCGGCCACAGCGTGTCGGGCTGCACGGTCGGCGCGATGCCCCGCGCCGGCAGGCGCAGGCGCAGGGCCGGGTCGCCGAAGTAGTGGTAAAGGGGGTTGATGCGCCAGGCCGAGAAGAATGCGGCGCCGACCGACTGGTCGGGCTGCTGAGTGAGGAACGTGAAGAACTGGCGGGCCAGCGCCTCGTTGCCGCCCGGGTCGGTCGCCTTGGTCGCGGCCACGGTCACGATGCAGCCCTCGTCGCGCCGGACCAGTTCCTCGGCCACCGCCTCGTAGCGGGTGTCGTCGAACCGGCCGACCCCGCACGAACCGAAGAACGCCACGCTCTGGCGCAGACCGGTCTTCACCTGCGGCACGGTGTTGGTGATGTGCAGTATCTGCTCGTGGCAGAGCTGGAACCCGGCGCCGTGGCCGAAAAAGGCCCACAGGAGCGCGCCGTCGTCGAGCCGGCGCAGGAGGTCGGCCTGGGCCCCGGCCTTCAGGTTGGTCGTGGTCAGCGGGTACTCGGTCAGGTATATCTTTGCCGGGTCGAGCAGTTCCGGCGCCAGCGTGTTCATCAGCTCGCACGACGAGATGTGGCGAAACCCGATCGGGTCGATGTAGCGCGGCCCGACCTGACCCAGCCACTCGTCGTCCGCGACGAGCAGGAACCGCTTGCTCCAGTACCCGGGCGGCTGCTTCTCGTAGCCCCGCACCTTGTCGACGAAAGCGCGCAGCTCGACCGCGCTGCGGCAGGTGACACGGCCCAGAATCAGGTCCGGCAGGCCGCCGCCGCCGTCAAGGTCGGCGTACCACGCATCCAGGGCCCGCGCGGTGTTGCCGTAGACCTCGGGGTCGATGTCGTAGCCCAGTTCGAAAGGCGGCACGCCGGCCGGCTTGCCCAGCCCGAGAATGTCGCGGTAGTCGTAGTTGCCGTCGCCCGCGAGCAACACGTAGGCCGGCTGCTTGGCCTGGAGAAAGCGCTTGATTGCGGCCGGTTCGTCCATCCCGAAACCATAGTCGTCGTATATCTGCGACAGCCGGGCCACGCGCGCGGTCGCCGCGCCGAGCCCGGGCACGTTGCCGGCCCGGTAGCGCGCCAGCAGCTCCGCGGCCTGGGCGAACTCGTCCGGCGCGACGATGTAGTAGTCGGCCCGCAGGCCCGGGCTGCGCAGGCCGCCCGGACTGCGGCGCTCGATGGCCGCGGGCGCGCGCGCTCGCTCGGGCAGGGCGCAGGCGACGCGCGCGGGCCGGCCCGGCCGGTACTCGACCGAAAGCCGGCCGCCATCGACCCGGCCGCCCGTGATGCGCGCCGGGTTCCAGGGGTCGGTGACGTCCAGCACCAGCGCGGCCGCGCCGCCGTCCAGCGCGAAACTCAACCCGGCCGCCGAGTCGCGGCCCCACAGTTCGAGATAACCGCGGTCGCGGTCCATGCTCAGCCTGCGGGTGTACTGAACCTCCAGCCAGTCGAGGAACACGTCCATCTCCGGCTCGCCGTACAGCTCGATGACGACCGTGTCGGCGCCGGAGCGCGCGCCGGCCGCGACCGGCACCGCGAAGTTGAACAGCGTCTGCGGCGGCAGGCGGCTCGCCGCCGGGATGCGCAGGGTGTCGATCAACGTCCCGTTCAGCCAGACACGGCCGCGGTAAGTCAGCGACTGGTTGTCGGGAGCGCGGCCGAGCAGCCGGCCGCTGACGCGGTGAATCGTGTCGCGGTCGGGCAGGGACAGGGCGATGGTCTCGGCCACCTTCAGCGTGCCGGTCGGTTTGAAGATGTTTGTCCACAGCCACAGCAGGCCCGAACGCGCCGGGCACAGCAGGTCGCGTTCGAGACGCTGCCGCGCGAGGCCGCGGGCCGGCGGGCTTGCCGCAGTCGCGCCCGACACCTCGGACATCCGCCGCCCGGCCCCGCCGCCCCAGGTCAGCCAGAACGCCGAGTAGCGCGCATAGGGATTGAAACGCCAGGTCGTGTCGCCCTGCTCGTAGCGCGACGGCGCCTCGGCGAAGAACAGCAACGCATCGCTGCCCGAGAACCTGCCGTCGCCGTTGTCGACGACATGCAGAGGAACTTCGACCATCGTGTCCGGGTAGTTGCCGCCCACCTCGTACGGACCGATGGTGTAGAGCCTGAACGTGGCCGGATCGATGTTCTCGGGCTGCCAGCCGGCGGCCTTGAGGTTGGCCGGGGTCACGCGATAGACGCCGGTCGTGTCGAGCCGGATGCGGCACCACTCGGTCGAGCGCTCGAAGAAGTTGAGCGTGTCGCCGGGCAGCCGGTCCAGTTTCCAGCGCACAGCCTGTTCGCCGTTGGCCAGCGCGGCCGCGATGACCCCATCGAGCGGGTCGGGCAGCGATGTCGCCGAGGGCCGGTCCGTGAAACTGATCTGAACTCGGACCCGGCGGTGCAGCCGCAGCTCGCCGGTTGCGGCGTCGTGCTGCGCCGGATTCACGGTGAGCCGCGCGACCCGCACGCCGCGCATCGTCTCGACCGGCCCGAGCTCGGCCGCGTGCGCCGGCCAGGTACCGGACTGCGGCTGCGCGGCGGGGTCGGCAGCGGCAAAGCCCGGCGCCGGCCTGAGCCTTACCCCGCCCAGCACCCGCGTCTCGGACGGCGTCGCGCTCAGCCGCGCAGTTCCGGACTGGGGCAGGCCGACCAGCACCGACAGGTGGGGCAGGTCCGGCGCGCCGGCCGGCCCGGCCTCGGCGCCGTCAAAGGTCACGGCCGTGCCCAGCCGGTCCTCGGCGAGCACGAAGCTGTCGCAGGCGAACTCCAGGACCAGTCCTTCGCTGCTTGCGCTGACAACCCTCAGCGCGGCGCGGGCGGCGGGGGCTGCGGCGGCCGCAGGCGCGACGTTGTTGTCGTTCGGGGCGGCAGACAAAAAAAAGAACAGGACGGCTGAGGCGAGACTAAGGGGCATGGTCAATCTTAGGACTCACCTTGAGTGCTGTCAATTCGCCGGCGGCGCGCTGCGCTGCCAGGGCGGGCGCGGGAAGTGCTGCTCCGGCGTCGGCACGCCGTCGCGCCACCACGCCGGCGCCCAGAGAAACGTGAGGTATGAACCGAGCAGCGTGACCACGAACTGCAGGGCGGGCGCCACGAAGATCATCAGCACCAGCCAGCCGATGAAGCTCAGGCGCGGCTCGTAGAGTATCAGCGGCACGCCCATCGAGCCGTAGTCAATCACCGGGTCAAACAGCACCGGCACCAGCCTGCCCCAGATGACCGCCATCAGCGCGAACGTCACCGCGGTCGTGATGAGCGCGTAGCGCAGGTTCAGCCGCATCGCCTGCCGCAGGTCGGAGCGGAACACGCGGGCCCGCATCGCGGTGAACCAGCCGACGCTGAACCCGAACAGGATGCAGAAGACCGGGACGCCCATACCCAGCCCGGCCAGCAGCAGGTCCATCAGCGCGTACGCGCCGAGCGCGCCGAGCCAGTGCTGGTCAAACGACTTGCGCCGGGTCACGCGGTCAGGATAGGCTCGGGCCGTTCCGCGTCAATGCGCGCAGTCGATACCGCAACCGGCGACGAGTTTCACGGCCGTCCCGCCCTATTTCTTCTCATCGGCCAGCCGGCCGACCGGCATTATGTAGAGCGGCTCCTCGCCTTCGGGCAGGCTCATCACCCGCTTCACCGGCCCGTCCCCGAACGCGCCCACCGCCACAGTGCCCAGGCCGAGCGCGGCGCACTGCAGATAGACGTTCTCGGCCGAGTGGCCGAGGTCCATGCAGACGTAACGCTCGCGGCCCCGGTCGCCGTAGCGCTGGGTCGTGCGCTTGAACACGGCCGACCAGACCAGCGCGGCCGGCGCGTCGCGCACCGCGGCCTGCCCGAGCGCGGCGCCGGACAGCGCGGCGCGCTTGTCCCCGCGCTCGACCAGCCTGAGCTCGTGCGTCGCCGGCCGGTAGGCGTACACGCCCGGCTTCAGGTCGTTGACGTTGCCGGCGACAATGTAGAGCTCGAGCGGGTAGGTCGCCCCGGCCGACGGCGCGGTGCGGTAGCCGTTCTCGCGGTTGACCCCGTACGCGGCCCACAGCAGCTGGCCGACCTCGGCCAGCTCCAGCGGCGCGGCGGCGTAGCGCCGCACCGACCGGCGCTGCCACAGCGCTTCCTCGACCGAAACCGTGCCCTTCTTCTCGGGCGCGGGCAGCTTGACCAGCGCGACCGCGCCCGACACGGTCGGCTTCCCGGGCGCGGCCGGAGCCTTGCCCTTCTGGCCAAACGCAACCGCGCCGAGCAGGACGAGCGCGGCGGCAACGAACGGACGAGATGCCTTCACGATGCCTCCAGTGCCCGGGCCGATGCGCCCGGGCGCGCAACCGATACTGACCACGCCACAGTCTAGCCCGTTCCCGGCCGGGCGCAACCCGCAGCCGGCTTGACCGCGGGCCGCGCCGCTGTAACCTCGGTCGATGTACACGATACGAGTCGAGGCCATCTTCTCGGCCGCCCACCGCGTGACCGGCCCGGGCGGCAAGTGCGAAGAACTGCACGGCCACACCTATCGCGTCGAGGTCGCCGTCGCGGCGAAGAAACTCGACCGGCACGGCATGGTCGAGGACTTCGTCGCGCTGCGTGCGCGCCTCGCGGCGGTCCTGCCCGACCACAAGTACCTCAACGAGTTCTACGATTTCGTGCCGACCGCGGAGAACATCGCCCGCCACCTGTACCGCGAGCTGGCCCGGTCCGGCCCGGTGACCTCGGTGCGCGTCTGGGAAAGCGAGGGCTGCTCGGCCGAGTACCGGCCCGGCTAGCGCGCCAGCCCGAGCAGGGCGCCGCCGAGCACGAGCCAGAACGCGTCGAGCCGGAAGCGCAGCAGCAGCGCGAGCGCGAGCAGCGCCGTGACCGCGTCGGCCGGCCCGGCCAGCGCGCTCCGGCCGAGAAAGACCGTCGCCGACAGCAGCATCCCGCACACCGCCGGCAGCACGCCCGAGAGGAACCCGCACACCCACGGGTTGTCCTTGAACCGGGCATACACCTTGATCGCCCCGAGCAGCATGAAGAACGACGGCACGAAGGTCCCCAGCGTCGCGATGAGCGCGCCGGGCAGGCCGAGCACCTTGTAGCCGATGAACGTCGCGGTGATGGCGACCGGGCCGGGCGTGAGCTGGCCCAGAGCCACGCCGTCGATGAACTCGCCCGGGGTCAGCCAGCCGCGCAGCGCCACGACCTCATGCTGGATGAAGGGAATCGCGGC
Organism: Caldifarciminota bacterium; assembly: GCA_965648935.1. Classification (GTDB taxonomy): domain Bacteria; phylum Hydrothermota; class Tepidihabitantia; order Tepidihabitantales; family Tepidihabitantaceae; genus CBFGJX01. The sequence goes on along the minus strand of CBFGIY010000030.1, from coordinate 16,337 downwards.
GAACCCGCCGCCGAACAGAAGCGCCCCGACCTTGACAAACACCAGGGCCAGCTCGCCGGCCCGGCCCAGCGCGACGGCCAGCGACGCGCCCGCCGCCGTGCCCAGCCACAGCGTCGGCGCGGCCGCGCGCAGCCGGGGCGACAGGCTGCGCCAGGCCCCGGAAAACGCGACGCCCAGCAGGCCGCAGCCGAGCACGACCATCAGGAAGTCGCCGCGCAACAGCAGCGCGACCGCGGCCAGGCCCGCGATGAGCAACTGGCGCCGGCTCTTGATGTTGGCCCGGCCGATTGACCACGTGGCCCAGGCCAGGATGCCGACCACCACCGGCTGGACCCCGGCAAAAAGCCCGGCGATGGCCGGCACGCCGCCGAACGAGAAGTAAAGCCAGCTCAACAGGCACATCAGCACGAAGCTGGGCGCGAGCAGTGCGACCACGGCCACGGCCATCCCCTTGACCCCGCGCAGTTCGTGGCCGATGTAGTAGGTGTAGTTGGACACGAACGGTCCGGGCAGCATCTGCCCGAGCGCCACGCCCGCGCTCATCTGCTCGTCGCTCAGCCAGCGCCGGCGCTCGACCACCTCCTGCCGGATGAGGGCGAGCATCCCCAGCCCGCCGCCGAACCCGATTGTCCCGATCTTGGCAAAAACCAGCGCGATGCGCCGAAGCGACACCTGCGGCCGGTCAGCCGCCGCGCCCGGTGCGGTGTTGTGGTCCAGCCTGACTTCCCGCGCCTGTGCTGCCGCCTACATCCCTCTCGCCCAGGCATAGGACAGCCCGAGCCCGAGGGTCTGCTTGAACCGCACCTGGTCCAGCACTATCTCGTCGTAGAGCAGCTGGACATACGCCCTGGCCGTGACGAACTTGCCGATCTTGGCGCCGAGTTCGTGCTGCCAGTCCAGCTGGGGCCAGGTGCCGACTTCGCGGCCGCTGCCGAACGACACCAGCGGCTTGTACAGCACCAGCTTCGAGGAATACGCGGCGTCGGGCGTGCCGAGCCGGGTGCGGAAGTCGGTGCTCCAGGTCACGCCGGCGTCGGCCACCGCGCCGAGCGCGTCGAATTCGTCAAGAAGCTGGCGCGCTGCCGCGCCGACCTGCGACTTGAGCATCCGCTGTTCGCTTTCGAAGAAAGTCCGGCCCACGCCCGCCGCCTCGAGAAACTCCAGCGGATGCACCAGCCGGGTGCGCAGCGTGTCGCGGCGGTCGATGAACTGGGACTTGAGCGCGGCCGAGACGAACGGGTCAACCCAGATGCCAAGGGTGAAGCGCGCGACCTCGTCGAGCCTGATTTTGTCCTCGGACTTGGACCACCGCCACGCCTCGCCCTCGTCGGTCACCTGCTGGCCGAACGCGAGCCCGATGCCGTGCTCGAACCGGAACTGGCGCGTGAACTGCTTCTGGGCCGCGTGGTCCACCGACGCGGTTATCGAGCCCGATGTCTTTTCTTCGCCGGTCCAGTTGGCCGAGTACAGGCCCTCGTTGAGCAACAGGCTGAAATTGAACCGCTGGCCCCAGCCGCGGGCCTGGGCCGCGGCGATGCCGACAACGATCACGAGCGCGAGCACTGCGTACTTCACGGTTTCCTCCTCTGGTTTCGCCCCGAGTATCGGCCGCCGCGGCGAGCGTGTCAAATGCCGGGCTTGCCCTCGGCCGGTTGTCGGCTAGGCTGGAATCGTGAAACCGGAGTTCCGCGAAGTCCAGCGCCTGCGCCAGGCCTGGCTGGTCGGGCTCACGCTCCTGCCCGCCTTCCTCGCGTGGTATGTCTTCATCGCGCAGGTCGTTCTCGGGCAGGAGGTCGGCAACAACCCCGCGCCCGACTGGGCGGTGTGGCTTATTCTTCTGCTCGCCGGCATCGGCCTGCCCCTGCTGGTGTTCTCGGCCCGGCTCGAAGTAGCGGTGACCGACGAGGGCATCGCGGTCCGCTACTCTCCGTTCCTGCGCCGGCTCATCCGCTTCGCCTCGGTCAGTTCGGCCGAGGCAGTGACCTACCGGCCGCTGCTGGACTACGGCGGCTGGGGCATCCGCTGGTCCTACTGCAACGGCTGGGCCTACAACGCCTCAGGCAACCACGGCGTGCGCCTGACCCTCGCCGACGGCCGGCGCGTGCTCATCGGCTCACAGCGCCCCAACGAACTGGCCGAGGCAATCCGCGCCCGGCTTGGGGCGCGCTAGCAACCGGCGATGAGAGTCCTGGTCACGGGCGGCGCCGGCTACATCGGCTCGGTCGCGGTCAAAGTCCTGCTCGAGGCCGGGCACTCGGTCGCGGTGTACGACAGCCTCGAACTCGGCCACGCCCGCGCGGTCTCATCGCCGGCCCGCCTGCACAGAGGCGACCTTGCCGACCCCGCCGCGCTCGACGCCGCGTTCGCCGCCGAGAAGCCCGACTGCGTGATGCACTTCGCGGCGCGCTCGCTCGTCGGCGAATCGGTCGAAAAGCCGGGCCCGTACTTCCACAACAACATCGCCTGCGGCGTGAACCTGCTCAACGCCTGCCTGAAGCACGGCACCCGCCGGTTTGTGTTCTCCTCCTCGGCCGCGGTCTACGGCACGCCCGCGAAAGTGCCCATCACCGAAGACGCGCCCCTCGCGCCGATCAACCCCTACGGCGGCACCAAGCGCGTGTTCGAGGCCCTGCTCGAGGAATACGAGAAGGCCGGGGCTTTCCGCTACGCCTCCCTGCGCTACTTCAACGTCGCCGGCGCGTATGGCGGCCTCGGCGAAGACCACCGGCCCGAAACCCATCTCATCCCGCGCATACTGCGCGCCGCGGCTGACCCGGGCTTCGCGTTCGAGCTCTTCGGCGACACCTACCCGACCCGCGACGGCACCTGCGTGCGCGACTACATCCACGTCCACGATCTCGCCCGCGCCCACCTGCTCGCGATGGACGCCATTCGCGGCCGCTCGTGGGTGTTCAACCTCGGCTCCGAGTCCGGGTACACCAACCGCGAGGTCATCGCCGCGGCCGAGCGCGTGACCGGCCACAAGATTGCCTGCAAGATCGCGGCCTGCCGACCCGGCGACCCGCCCGCGCTCGTCGCCTCCTCGGCGCGCATCAGGCGCGAGCTCGGCTGGCGTCCCGAGAAGTCGCTCGACGAGATGATTGCCGACGCCTGGTCCTTCCTCCGGCAGTACCCGTCCGGCTACCCCGACTGACCCGCGCCGCAGGCCTGTCGTCAATCCCGGCATCGCAGCCCGGCGCGGCGGATACTGACGACACGAGCACACACAGCCGGAGTGACGGAATCCCGACATGTTGCGCGGGCTTCAAGCCTGGCCGTAGTCCCGCGCGATTGGCCGGCGCCGGGGTCAGGCGCACCGGGGCTCGCGACACCGGCCTTGATGCCGGACGATACCGTCCCGGGGGCGGGGGAGTCGTTCTGTCACCCAGCGCACCACCGTTGCACATAACACATTACACTGCAGCCGTATGGCTCCCGCGCAACCACCCCAAGCCAACCCCGCGCCACTATAACCATGGTTATAGTGGGCAGGCGCCGGAAGCCTTGTCATCGGCGGCTTGGGCCGGGGACGATCGGGCTGACAGGACCTATGGGCCCCAGCGCAGTTCGAGCGAGAAGACGCGGGAAAGGAAGTCGTCGGTGTCGACCGCGTGCCACTCCGGGCTGACAGTTGCCGAAGCGGAAAGCGCCAGGCGCGTGCCGGCCGAGCGCAGGATTGTCCAGTCGAGCATCAGGCTGAGCTCGTTGAACGCGTAGTTGCCGGCAAAGAGCGTGTCGGCATTGGGAAAGCGCCGCACACCGACGCGGTCCTCGGCCGAAAGCCACAGCCGGTCGGTGCGCGCAAGGTCGAGCCCGGCCCCGAGCGACGGCTCGCGATAGTCCTCGTCGCCCGGCCCGGCCAGTCCCCGGCCGAAGTCAAAGCGCGGCACCAGGCGCAGGCCGATATCCGCGCCGACGCGGTACTCCAGCTCCAGCCGCGCGGAGTTCTCGAAGAAGTCCGTGTACACCCCGGCCGCGGAATCGTACCAGGTCGCGCGCGCCTCGTCTTCGAGGCTGACCGAGAACGCGTCGGACACGTCGAACTCGAGATCCAGCGTCGGCCCGGCCTCGAGGTAACTGCGCCCCGGGTCAGCGTAGCGCCGCCGCGCCGCGCTCGCCGAAAGGGCGGCGCGCGGCCCGGCGCCGATGCAGCCGTCGATGCCCGCGTCGGCGGAAATCTCGTCGTAGCGCTGGTCCGGCCGGGTGAACCGCCGCGCCAGTTCGACCCCGGCCTCGGCCGCGGACAGGAGGCCGAGTTCCTGGCGCAGGCTGGCCCCGACCCGGCCCGTGACATAGTTGTAGCTGAATGAGTCGGGCCGCGGGAAAAGCCCGAGGTCGGCGCGCGCGAACATCGCCAGCCGGGTCGGCTCGGCCGGCCGGAACCGCAGCTCGAGCCGGGCCGCGTTGTCGAAGTAGTCGCGGCGGTACGCGGTGTCCGCGCCGGGCAGGAACCGGTGATAGAGCCGCAGCGCGGCGTCATTGGACCCGGCCAGTTCCAGCCGGGGGCCCAGCCGCCGGCTCGCCTGAAAGCTCAGATTGTCGTAGATGGATGCCGTGGACAGGCTCAGCCGGTTGCCGATGCCCAGGTCTGCGCCGTCGCCCCCGCGCCGGTAATCGAATGTCCAAGTGCCGCGCGCCTCGGTGTCGGTCGCGAGCGTGTCCTTCTCGACTTCATACCACGCCGAGTCCTCGGCAAAGACGCTGTAGCGCTGGCTCGAGTAGTCCGCCCCGAGCGAGAAGGAATTGCTGACCGCGGCCCGGACCGCCCCGGCGCAGAGGACGAGCAGCAGCGCCAGATGCCGGGCTGGCCGGCGCAACGAAAAGTGGGCTGTGCAGTGCCTGGCCGCCATCAGGGATCCGACAGCGGCCGCTACTGACCCGACTCGACGAGGTCGGCCGCGCGGTCAACCAGGCGCCGGGCCCGCGCGGTCGAATACCAGGCGTCGGCCAGGCGGTTGGCCGCGGCATGCTCGCGCGCCAGCCGCTGCTGCTCGCGCGCCTGTTCAGTCATCGAGCAGGCGGTCGGTCTCTTCAAGGGCCTGGCCGGTCATATCCGGCCCGACCTTGCCCCGCGCCAGTTCCCACGCGCGCAGCGCGAGGTCGCGCGCGGCCACCGCGCGCCGCAACGCCGCGCCCCACTCGCGCCGGGCCAGCGCGGCCCGCGCCTCGGCCAGCGGCGAATCGAAAACCACCTCGACCCCGGCCGGTCCCGCGCCCTGCGGCGACACGCGGTAAACGATGCCGTCGGGCGCGGTGCCGACCAGCAGGCCGCCCTCCGCCGCCTCGACGCAGAGCAGGTGCATCTGCGGCGCGGCAAACACGACCGTCCCCTGGCCGCCGCTGATGCGCCACAGCCGGCCGGCCGGCCCGGTCGCGGCATACAGCGCGCCGTCGCGGCCCAGTGCCAGGTCGAACACCGAGCCCTCGCCGGTGGAAAAATGCAGGTCCGGCTTCGCGCCCGGCCGCGCGCGCCAGACCTCGCCGCCCGGAGTCACGCCGAAAAACGCCGTTCCGTCCGGGGCGACCGCCAGCGCCATCACCTCGACATCCTCGCGCTCGAAAACCTTCTCGGCCCCGGCCCGGCCCAGACGCCAGACCCCGCCGGTTGCGGCCAGCCACACGCCGCCGCGCGCATCGCGCGCCGCCCGCCACACCGCGGCCGCCGGCGGCGCGGCGCGCCCGACCCGCGCCGGCGCCAGCTCGAACGCGCCCGGCCGCAGGGCGACACCCTCAAGCTCGATGCGGTCGGCCCGCGCCAGCAGGCTGTCGCCGCCCTCGCTCACCCACACCATCCCGGCCAGAACCAGCCACGCAAGCGCGCCCATCTATCGGCCCGCCCCGCGCGCGGACAATCGGCAATCGGCCGCCGGAATCTGCGATTTCCGATTTCCGATTTCCGAAGTGCGATGTGCGATCGGAGATCGGCGATCAAAGATCGGCAATCGAAAACTCACCGTCTCACCTCCAGGTCCACCCGCGCGGTGCCGGCGACCACCCGGCCCAGGGGAAAGTATCTCTCGAACACGCGGCTCTCGGCGGAAAACCCGCCCGGCTCGGCGCGCGCCGCGCTGCGCACCGACCGCGGCGCCGCGGCCAGCTCGCTGCGCCCCAGGACAAGGCCGGGGACCGGCACCGAACCGGTCACGGCCAGCTCGTCCTCGCGCCCGGCCTGCTCCAGCAGGTCAAACACCGTGCGCAGGCTGCGCGGCTGGACCCGGCCCGGCGCGCGCATCAGGTCCTCAATCAGCAGGGAATCGCGCTGGCCCAGCCGCAGTGACAGCGGCCCCTCGGGCAGAGCGCGCGGCAGGACCAGCTCGACCGTATCCGCAAAAGCCGCGCCGCGCCAGTCGCGCAGAGACAGGTACAGCCGCACCCGCTCGCCCGGCCGCACCACCCGGCGCTCGGGCCGCGCCCCGGCCAGAAACGCCCGCTCGATGCCCGGGCTGAACCGCAGGCTGATATCGATGCCGTCAATACCCGGCCGCTCGAACCGGTTGGAATACACCAGCCTCAGCTCGTCGCGCAGGCGCAGAAGCCAGGCCGCGGCCGGATCGGTTCCGGTCATCGTGTGCCGCACCTCGACCGTATCGCGCCCCGCGCGAAACCGGCAGACCGCGCGCAGGGTCTGCTCGGCCAGCGACCCCTCGGACTCATACACCAGCGCGGCCGCGCCCGCCGGCACGAAAGCCGGGGCCAGCTCGTCGTGCAGGGCGACGCGGAACCGGAACAGATCGCGCGCGACCGGCGACTCCAGACGCACGCTCACCGGCAAAGTCGGGGCAGACCGGCCCACCCTGCCGGCCACGCCGTGGGTCCGATCCTCGCTCACCGCCCCGACAACCGGCCCGGGCGAAAACAGCTTGAACGACGACGCCGCGCTCGGCATCACCGTGTGAATCCAGCCGGTGATCATCGGCAGGCTCACCGACCCGGCCTGAAACATCGGATGCCCGAACATCAGAACCCGGTCGCCCTCGCGATGAGTCAGCGTGCCGATGCCCGAAATCCGCACGTCGCCGTCCACCAGCGCGACCCCGACCACCGCGCCCGGGACCAGCGCCGCATCGGAAGAATCAATCCCGCGGCCGGACCCGGCCGCGACCGGGGCCAGATTCCACTGCCCGACCAGCGACTCGATCGCCGCGCCGGCCCGCGGCGACAGACCCGACACGGCCAGCGGCACCGCCAGCGGCCGCAGGGCCATCGGGCCGGCGCCATCGCGCCCCGGACCCCGGCCCCTGCCCTGCGCGCCCCGGCCCTCGTCGCGCCAGATCTCCAGCATCTGGTCAATCGGCGTGACGCCGGCAATCGGCTGCTTGGCAAAACCCCAGCCATAAGCCACCGCGCCGGCCAGCTTCCCATCGAAAAACACCGGACTGCCCGACATCCCGGCCACGATGCCCGACTCCTCCAGCCCCTTGCCCGACAACCGGCAGAGAATCAGATCGCCGCGCGGCCACTCGTTGAAAATGACGTCCACAACCTCGGCCTCGAAACGCTCCACGCCCTGCCCGAAAAACACCGACAGCCCGTAACCCTTCATCCCCGGCCTCAGGTCGCGCGCCGCGATCGTCGGCACGGCCAGCGCCGCCGCGCACAGCAGGACCAGCAGGCCAGCCGCCCGGCTCAACGGTCAGACTCCAGCCGGGCACAGCGCCGGGCAATCTCGATCGCGCGCTCGGCCAGCCCGAGCGGCTCCGGCCCGACCGTGAAAAAAAGCGGCTCCTTGCCCCAGCCGCGCGACTCGTAAAACACCTGCGGCACCCTGCCGCCCGCGGCCGCGACCAGTTGCCCGACCTTCCAGGGAATCGAAGCGCGATCGACGCCGACCAGCTCGCGCGGCTCGACGGACCGGTCAATCACGCCCAGGAGGAAACCGCGCTCGCGGCAGAACTCCTCGACCACGGCCAGCACCTTCTCGTGCCAGCGGAAATTCAGCCCGGCGCGAAACGCCGGATCGCGCCGGGCAAGCTCGATCACCAGCCGGGCCATATGATCGGAAACCCCGAACCGCACCGGCCCCGCAGCCCTGGGCCGCCCGCCCACGACCGTGACCCGGCCGTCAACCGCGGCGACGTCGGCCGGGGAGCGGGGCGCGGCCAGAGCGAAAACGAAATTCACCCGCACCTCGGGCACCAGCCGGCTGAACTCCGGGGCCGACTCCAGCCGCCTGACCGCCCGGGCCAAAGTGGCCGCGACCGCGGCCCGCTCGGCATCCGCGCTGCCGCCGCGATTGGAGATCGGGTCCGGCGGCATCAGGTCTGAACCTCGGTGCCGGCCGCGCCCAGCGCCTCGGTGAGAGCGGCCTTCAGCTCGGCCGGCTCGCGGAAATTCAGCGCGGTCACGCCGACCGACAGCGATGGCGGCCGCCAGCGCACGCCCGACAGCACGCTCAGCACCTCGACCCGCTGGATATCGCGCCGCTCGTTGAGGAGCCTGTCCGGAAGAAGGTCGTAGAGATTCTGCCAGCCGACCGCGGTCAGCCGCACCATCGAGCCGGTGAGGAGCACGCCCGAAGCCTTCAGACTCAGCGATATAGCGTCGCGGAAATAGTTCGCCAGCGCCATCCGATTCTGCGGCTCGGCCACGAACCACGCCGACTTCGCCGCGGCATCGCAGGCCATCAGCACCTCGAGATGGCCGTACACCTGCTTGAAATTCTGGCGCAGGGGAGACTTGTCCGCGAACGCGCCGTCGTAGAACTGCTTCAGCAGGCCGGAGTTCTCAAGCGCCCTCTGCGCCGCCCGGTCGGCATACACGGCCGTGTAGCCGTAATTACCCATCGCATTGACGAAGGGGTCCGGGCCGCCCGCGCGGGGCAGGCTCTTCAGCATCAGGCCGCAGCCGTACTTCTCGCTCAGCTTGACGAAGGAGATCTCGATCGAGTGATACTGGTCGAGCCTGAACTTGGCCGGCATGGGGTCAATTGTCGACGGCCGGCCGCCGATTGTCAACCATGGTCAAAAATCGCCGATTTCCGAAGTTCGATTTCCGAAGTCCGAAGTCCGATGTCCGATGTGCGATTTCCGATTTCCGAAGTGCGATTTGCGATCGGAGATCGGCAATCGGAGATCGGAAATCTCGTCCACCCCTCGCGCCGCGCTAGATCGGCTTGATGCGGCGCCGGAAAACCTTTGCCTCGAACTGGTCGGTGGCGATGTGATTGACGAACTGGTCGATGCCGCCGGCGCGCAGAATGTAGTTGCCATTGCCGACGACGATGAGGCCGCGGCGCACCCAGTCATAGACGATCGTCTCGTCCTTGCTCAGCTTCACGTAGGTGCGAAAGTCGTCGACCGGCTTGAGCGTGTCCTGGTCCAGGATGAAGGCGATGAGGACAAGGGGAAAAGTGCGGATGACGATCTTGAAGCTGGGCGGGAAGTTGCCCTTGGCCGGCAGAATCTCCATCCCGGTGATGTTGCTCGGGGCGAGCACCTTCTTGATGTCAAACTCGGGAATGAATCCGAGCCGGTTGCCGATGACGCCGATGCCGACGTTCTGGAGCTCGACGTTGCGGTCGGTCGGCTTCATCAACCGCATCATTCGGATCTTGAACGTCGCGGTGTTCTGCTGGGTGAGCAGCTCGCGGAAGATGGTGTAGGTCATGATCGAGGCGAGGCCGTGGCGCCGGAGCCCGTCCTGCACCGCGATGTCCCAGAGCACGATGCCCTTGCCCGGCGGGTCGCGCTCGATGTAGCAGCGGCCGACCTGCTTGCCGTCGAGGTAGCTGAAGCAGTTGGCCTTTTTCTCCATCACTTCGGTGATCAGCTCGACCTGCCGGCCCGCGAGCGGGCCGTCAAAGATATGCAGGTGAGTGTGGTCGAGCCACTTGAAGCGCGGCCCGATGCGGCCCGGGGTCCAGACGTATTCGGACTTCCTGGAAAACAACCGGGCCAGTCCGCCGAAAATCGGCCAGTCGCGCAGCGCCATCGCTTACCTCTCTCTGTCAGTGCGGCCGGTTGGCTTCGCCCCTGTGGGAGTAGTTCCGGCCGCAGATCGGCGATCGACAATCGGCAATCGAAGATTCATCGTCATCTCATCAGGTTGGGGTTAATGCTCACAGCCCGCTCCAGCGCTTCGACCGCCTTCTCGGTCAGGCCCTTGTCGCGGTAGGCGATGCCGAGGTTGTGCCAGGCGCCGAAATGCTTGGGTTCGACCTGCAACGCGCGCTGGTAGGCGCTGACCGCGGCGTCAAGGTCGCCTTTTGAATAGTAGGCCTGTCCCATATTGTACCACACCCCGGCGTGGCGCGGCTGGAGCCGCGCGGTTTCGCGGTACCAGCGCACCGCGGCAGGCCAGTCGCCCGACTCGAGGTACAGGTTGCCGAGGTTGTAGCAGGCTTCCCAGTAGTCGGGCCGGCTTTCAAGCGCCGCGGTGAACGCCGCCTCGGCCTGAGCCCGGTCCCCGGTGCGCATGTAGGCGATGCCGAGGTTATTGCAGGCCTCGGCATAGCCCGGCCGCAGGTTGACCGCCACGCGAAAAGCGGCGACGGCGCGATGCCAGTCGCTCATCATCGACCGGGCGATTCCGAGGTGGTAATGCACCTCGGCGGAGTCCGGCGCAAGCTCGAGAGCGCGCTCCAGCACCTTGACGGCCTTGTCCGGGGTCCCTTTGCGCAGCAGCGAAGAGCCCAGGCTGTCCATGGCCTCGACCGAGCGCGGCCGGAGCTCGAGCACGCGCTCGAAGTTGGTGACCGCCTTGTCGTAGAGGCCACGCGTGTAGCAAAGCGTCCCGATGCTGCCGTAGACCAGCGCGAACAGCTCGGGTCGATCGAGTTCGTGGCCGAGGGTGACCGGCACGAACGAGAGCGGCAGGTGCTCGACCACTTCCCAGTGGACCGACCGTCCCTCGACTGCCACGACCAGCCGCAGCACGCCTTCCTCGACCGTGTGGCGCACCTTGAATCCGAGCTTGGCCAGGATGATCGAGTCGAGCAGGGCCAGTCCGAGCGAGTCGCCCGCGCCCGGTTCGCCGGCGAGGTAGCGTTCGAGCACATGAGTGAGCAGGAACTCGTGGCCGACGCGGTCCGGCCCGAGTTGCCAGAGTCCTTCGTGCACCGCCGAGAGCAGGCCGAACCGCGCGCTGAACCGGTCCGCGCCCGATTCCGCGCTCTGCAGGGCCTGCAGTACCGCCGGCAGCATGGTCAGCCGGACAAACAGGGCGTCGAGCCGGCCGGCCGCGGTTGCGAGGTCGGCCTGACTGCGCGCGCCAGCCAGCGCCAGCAGGACCCAGGCCAGCCCGGTGGCCGTGCCGTATTCGGCTTCGACCGCGTCGAGCGATTCAAGCAGGGTCGCGGCCGAGCGGACCACCCGCGCCGGCCGTAACTCGGCGCAGGCCCATATTTCGGCGAAGCGCTGGACCTCCTTGCCCGGCATAATGCCCAGCGCCCGGCGGGTGAGGTCGTCGCGGTCCGCGGCGCTGAGTATGGTGTCGCCCAGCGCCTCGGCGACCAGCAGCGCTTCGGCGTGGGCCCGGGCCGCTTCTTTGTGCCGGGCCAGGCTGCCCAAGCCGGCGAATTCTTCTGCGGTCCACTCGACCAGCACGCCGCCCTCTCGGCGCAGGGTGGCCTGCCAGCCGGTAAGCCGCTGGATGTCGTTGGCTGGCAGGTCGTCAGGGTAGTAGCGGGCGGTTCGTTCTAGCAGGCTGTCGATCTGGCCGATTGCCTGGGCCAGCCGGCTGTTTTCGGCGCCCACTGCTTTCATCGTTGCGCCGGCCCCGGTGCCGGGCAGGGTTCGAGGCCGGCGCGTGTCCCTGCCCTGTCCGAGAGGGTCAGTTCCGGCCGGCCGGGAGGGGTGTCAGTTCCTTGCAACATGCCTTCGCGTTCCGCCCGTGGTCCTGTTGTTCCCTGGGCCATCGGGCTAATAATTCTAGTTAGTTCGGTGGGTTAGGTCAAGTCGGGCAGGGTTGGCGGGGGTTCAGTCTTGCCCATCCGTCCCGATGCGGCCGTCGGTCAGGCGCGGGAGTTCCGGCACCGAGTCTATCCGCAGTGCGAGGTCGAGGTCTTGCGCGTAGCCGAGCGCGGCGAGGCGCCGGGCGTGTTCGGTGTCCAGCAGGCAGGCGCGCAGGTTGCCTTCGAGTCGTTCGTATGCCGCGGATGCGGCCCAGGCCGCGTCGGTCAGTTCGGCCCCGGCGTGTTCCAGCCGCGTGACGAGCCCGCCGGCGCAGATGAAGTCTTCCAGGCTCAGCCGCCCTTCGTTGCCCGCGCAGAGTATGGTCACCCGGTCCCGACCGCGCAGGTGCGCTGCGTCACCGCGCAGGTGCGCTGCGTCACCGCGCAGGCGCGCGGCGACGCGCGAGAGGTTCAGGAAGCAGCCCACGAGTACCAGCCCCGCGTCCCCGGCCGCGAGCAGGGCCTCGGTGCCGTTGGTGGTGGTGAAGACAACGGTGCGGCCGCCGACAGCTTCGCGCGTGTACTCGCGCGGCGAGTTGCCCAGCGCGAAGCCTTCGATGCGTCGGCATTCGCGTTCGCCGGCGAGCACGGCTTCGCCCGCGCCGAAGGGCCGCGCCAGCCGCACCGCCTGTTCGACATCGGTCACGGGCAGTATCTGCCGCGCGCCGGCGGCGATGGCCGTGACTATGGTCGTGCTCGCCCGGTACACATCGATGACCACGACCGCGTCGTCCTGGTCCGGTTCCCGCAGTTCGCGCGGGGTCGGCGCCACGTCAATTCTCACTCAGCCTCCCGCGTTCGAGGTGCGAAGTTCGTCGTTCGGCGTTCGAAGTCTGGGCTTCATCCCAGCTCCTCTTCCAGCGCGGCGCAGTGCAGTTCGGCGCGCTCAAGCCGCGGCCCGGCGAGTATCCGGCGCAGCAGTCCCAGCGTGGTCTTCGGTCCGCTGATTGTCGTTTCGGTCAGGCAGCGTGCGAGGCGCGCGATGGCCCTTTGCCGGTCCCCGGCCCGGACGGTCACGGTGCAGAGCAGGGGGTCGTACACCGGCGGCACTTCGTAGCCCGGCGTGATGTAGCCGTCGGTGCGCACGCCCGGGCCGCCGGGCAAGCGCGCTTCGGTGACCAGCCCGCTGGTGCGTTCGAACTCGGCGTCCGGGTTTTCCGCGGCTATGCAGGCCTGCATCACGTGCCCTTCGGCCGGCGCGGCGCGCTGCCGGCTGTCCGCGACAATCTCCTGCCCGGCCGCGGCGCGGATTGCCGCCGCGGTCCAGTCCAGCCCGGTGAGCATTTCGGTCGCGGCTTCGTCCGGCCCGTGCCGGACCCCTGCCCCGGCAAAGTAGAACCGGTCGTCCGATTCGAGCAGGAAGTCAACGGCGCCGGGCCGGCGGTAGTCCAGCGCCCGGGCCGCTTCTTCGGCCGCGGCGAGCAGCCGGGCGCGCAGTTCCGGCCCGACCGCGGGCGACGGGCTTTCGTCAATCAGGACCCGGCGCCGGAACTGGACCGACAGGTCGCGCTCGACCAGCGCGGCAACCGCGCCGGTGGCGTCGGCCAGCACCGGCACGCGCAGGCGCCGGCACCTCTCCAGCAGTCTTTCGATGTACACCCGGCCGTCCCCGGTCGCGGATCTGGCTTCGGCCTGGCAGAGGCGCAGGCCCGGTTCGAGGTCGCGGTCGCGCCGCACCACCCGCCGCGGGCTGTGGCCGGTTGCCGGGCGGCACAGGACCGGGTAGCCGAGCCGTTCGGCCGCGGTTGCGGCTTCGGCCGGGCCCGGGGTTTCGCCGTCCGACCCGGGCACGACCGGCACGCCGGCCGCGCGCGCCAGCTCGCGGCAGAGCAGCCGGTCGGACAGCCGCCGGGCCGATTCGGCGTCCGGCCCGATGAACGCGACGCCGCAGGCGCCGGCCGCGTCGATGAATTCGGGGTTCGCGGCGAGGGGGCCGTCGCCAGCGTGGAGCGCGTCGCAGCGGGTTATCTCGGCGGCCGAGAGCACGCGCGAGAGGTTGGCATAGCTGTCGGCTTCGGGTGCCGGGCCGATGCACACCGCTTCGTCGGCCAGCATCGTGGGCAGGGCGTCGCGGTCCGGCTCGGAGTAGGCGACCGCCGCGGGCAGGCCGAGCTCGCGGCAGGCGCGGAGCACGCGCAGCGCGGCCGCGCCGCGGCAGGCGATCAGGAGTTTTTTGAACGGCAGGGCGGCCGGCTTATCGCTCACATTCCGAAGTGCGAAGTCCGAAGTCCGATTTCCGATTTCCGAAGTGCGAAGTCCGATGTCCGATGTGCGATGTGCGATCGGAGATCGGCAATCGGCGATTCCGTCTCACGCTCTCTCGACGTAGCTGTTGTCGCGGGTGTCGATCCGGATCCGGTCCCCGACTTTGACAAAGAACGGCACGGTGACGACCAGCCCGGTTTCCAGCGTCGCCGGTTTGCCGCCGCCGGTCGCGGTGTCGCCGCGGAAGTTGGGCTCGGTTTCGGTGACTTCGAGCACGACGAACATCGGCGGCACGACGTTGACCGGCCGGCCCTCGATGTAGCTGACCTCGATCTCCACGCCGTCGGTGAGGTAGTAGACGTTATCGCCGAGGCTCTCGCGCGAGAGGACGAACTGGTCGTAGCTTTCGAGGTCCATGAAGTGACAGCCGGTGTCGTCGGTGTAGAGATACTGGCTCTTGCGCCGCTCCATCTCGACTTCCTCGAGCTTGACTTCGGATTCGAAGCTCTCTTCGACCGTCGCGCCGGTCCTGATGTTGCGTATTTTCGCCAGCACGCGGGCGCGGCGCTGGGCCGTGCGCGAGCGCGAGTGGCTGAGCACGACGTAGATGCCGTCCTTGTACTTGATGAGCGTGCCGGTCGTGAATTCGTTGGGTGTGATCACTTTCGCCTCGCTATAGCTCGATGAGTTCCCTGGGGCTGCGCGTGAGGTTGCGCAGTCCGGTCCCGGTTACCAGTACCATGTCCTCGATGCGCACGCCGCCTTCGCCCGGCAGGTAGATGCCCGGTTCGACCGTGACGACGTCGCCGGGCTGCAGGGTGTCCCGGCTCGTGGCCGCCAGGACCGGCCGCTCGTGCACGTCCAGCCCGACCCCGTGGCCGAGCGAGTGGCCGAAGTACCGGCCGAATCCGGCCGCGGCGATGACTTCGCGCGCCGCCGCGTCGGCCGCGCTCGCGGCCAGAGCGGGCCGGATTGCGGCCAGCGCCTTTTCCTGCGCCTCGCGCACGATCTCGTACACCCGCCGCATCCGCGCCGGCGCTTTTCCCAGAAAGACCGTCCGGGTCATGTCCGAGCAGTAGCCGTCCAGCCGGCAGCCGATGTCGAAGGTGATCGCGTCGCCTTTTTTGAGCCTGCGCGGCCCGTGCCCGGCGTGGGGCCTGGCGCCGTTCGGGCCCGATGCGATGATCGAGGTGAACGCGGTTTCGCCGCCGCGGGCGCGGAACCCGAAGTCGATTTCCAGGGCCAGCTCGTTTTCGGTCACGCCGGGCCGCACCAGTTCCAGGGTCTTGGCGAACACCGCGTCGGTGATGCGCTGTGCCCGCGCGATGGTTTCGGCCTCGGCCGGGTCTTTGGTCCGGCGCAGTTCCAGGACCAGGTCACCCGACGGCACGACCCGGGCCCGGGGCAGTCGCTTCTTCAGCATCCGGTATCGGCCCACGGTGAGCAGGTTTTCCTCGATGCCGATGCGTCTGACCCCTCCGGCGTCCTCGCTCGGGAATCCGGAAAACAGGTCGCGGGTCAGCACTTTTGAGCGACAGCCGCGCACCTCGGCGCGCACCTGCTCGGCATAGCGGAAGTCGGTGTAAAACACGGCTTTCTTGAGGGTTACAAGCAGGAGCCCGTTCGAGCCGGTGTAGCCGCACAGGTAGCGCAGGTTGGCCGGGCCGGTCACGATGAACCCGTCCAGGCCTTCGCGCTTGAGCAGGCGGCGCAGGCGTGATATGCGTGATTGCATCAGGCCGAGATTCTAGAACCGGCTGGTTGCTAGTCAAGCCGGCCAGTCCCGGCCCGGCGGCCCGTGTCCCTGCCTGCCCGGCACGGCCGCCTAGTACACCACTATCCGCGCGATTCGCGCGTGCCCCGGCCCGGTGAGCCGGGCCGTGTAAACCCCGCGCCCGAGTCCGGGCAGGGCGACCGCGCCGCGCCCGGCCACGACCCGCTCGAACACAACCCGGCCGGCCGCGTCACAGACCGCCAGCCGCGCCGGCGCGCCGGTGCCCAGGCTGTAGCGCAGGCCCGCACTGCCGGCCCGCATCGGATTGCCTGCCGGTGCGATTTTGCACTCCGCAGGCCGGGTGCCGGCCGCGCCCTGAACCCCGGCCCTTGCTTCTGCGGGTGCGCGCGCGGCCAGGCCCAGCGGTCCCCAGGCCCAGGCCTCGTTGGTTTTGCCGCCCTTGAGCGCGTACAGGCGCCGGCCGTCGGTTTCGAGGTCGCCGCCGCTTTTCACGCGCTTTTTCGACCC